>CAYNFH010000113.1:0-8933 GCA_964396385.1 uncultured Chthonomonadaceae bacterium
ATAACGAGCCGCTCTGCGGGCTGCGCAGGCAGCGCCGGAACCGCGACCGTCCCTTAGGGACAGTTCCCGCGGGCCGGCTGCTGCCCCGCGTTCGGCACTACTGCCGGAATGCGGCTTGGCTGGATTATAGAAGGCTTAAGCGGATCGGCTGCTGCACCGCGTTCGGTATTTCTGCCGGAATGCAGCTTGGTGGGCTCTTAGAAGATTGTGTGGGCGGACTGTAAACGGAAATCGCCGGGATTTGTAAACGGAACCGTAAACGGTGCGGCTGTAGACTGGTGCATCGGCCGGCGGCGGCGACCTCCGACGTGCGGCCGATGGGGCCTCTCAGATCCATTACACGGAGCCGAGGTATGCCCGGCGCAAAGGAGATGAAGATGAACCGATTCCGCACCACCGCCGTACCCGTCGCCTGCGCCTTTCTTATGGGCGCCAACCTGATGCTTCTGACTAGCCGTCCGGGCCATGCGGGCAGCAGCGTGGGCAGCGGCTCCAAGCCGTTCCAGCGGACGCTCTTCGTGAGCGCCTCTTCCCCTGTGTCGACCTTTACGGTGCCCGCCGGCTACCGCCTGGATATCCAGCACGTCAACACGTTCGCGTTCACGGACCGGGGTTCGGACCAGCTCACAGCCCTGGACCTGACGACGCAGTTCGAGGGCGAAGAGGCCGACGATACATTTCCCCTAAGCCTGTTCGCGGTCCGCAATGGCTATTACCAGTACGCTTCCGACGCACAGCCTATCCTGTATGCCGGGCCCGGCACAAAGCTTTTCGTGGGATATGAGAATACGGACGCGTCCGATCTGGACGCCTTCGCCCGCGTCACCCTCACCGGCCGCTTCGTCCCCGTGCCGTAGTGGCGCAGGTCTCCGGAGGTATCTAAGCGCGCTGGAGGAGGTCGAGGATGGGATTGCCGGTGCCGTCCTTGGTGACGTAGAAGGGACGGCGCTCGACTTCGTAGGCGAGGCGGGGCGAGATGCCCAGGGTGTGGTAGATGGTGGCGTGGAGGTCCTCGATGACCACCCGGTTTTCGATGGTCTTGCAGGGGCGCTCGTCGGCGGTCTTGCCGTAGAGGAAGCCCTTCTTGGCGCCGCCGCCGAAGAGGAGCACGGAGCCGGCGTCCGTGAAGTGCCGGTGCATGCCGTAGTGCTTGAGCTCGGTCATCACGTCAGGCACCACTACCTGGTCCTTCACCTTCTTGTCCGGCTTGCCCTCGGTCAGCATGTCGCGGCTGAACTCGCTGGCGAGCACGATGAGCGTCCGGTCCAGGAGGCCGCGCCGCTCCAAGTCCCGCACGAGCTGGGCGATGGGCGCGTCCACCTCCTTCTTGAGGGCGGCCGTGCGTGTGTGGCCGTTATCGTGCGTGTCCCAGTAGAGGAACGGGATGTACTCGGTGGTCACTTCGATGTAGCGCGCGCCTGCCTCCAGCAGCCGCCGGGCCAGGAGGCAGCCCTGGCCGAACCGGCCGGTGTTGTACCTGTCGTACGACTCTTTCGGCTCCAGCGAGAGGTCGAACGCCTTGGCGGCGGGGGAGCTGAGCAGACGGTAGGCGTTGTCCAATGAGCGGAGCAGCGACTCTTTCTGGTAGTCGCTCCCGTAGCGGCTGATGGGACTGTTGGCCACCAGCTTCTTGTAGAACTTCGCGCGGTTCTCGAATCGCGACGGAGTCATGCCGTGCGGGGGACGGACCGCCTCCACGGCCTGGTCCGGAAACGGCAGGTTGAAGGGGCCGTACTCGCTCCCGAGGAAGCCGGCCGTGGTGAACGCCTTGAGCTCCTCCCCCTCGCCAACGTCGAACCGCTGGCCGATGTTGATGAACGCCGGCACGGCCGGATTCTTGGGGCCCAGCGTCCGGGCGATTACCGCCCCGAGGTGCGGCGCGGCGACTGTCTGCGGCGGCGCATAGCCGGTGTGCCACTGGAACTGGTGGCGCGAGTGCAGTATGAAGCCGAGGTCGCCCGCGGTGTAGGAGCGGATGAGCGTGCCGCGGTCCATCACGGAGGCTATCTGCTCCAGCCCTTCAGAAAGCTGGATGTTGTCGACGGCGGAGTGGATGGACGGGAAGGTACTGAGTACCGCATTGGAGGGCGTGCCGGGCGCGAACGGCGTGTACCGTTTGGGGTCGAACGTCTCCGTGTGGGCCATGCCGCCGGCCATCCAGAGCACCACCACGGCGTCCGCGGTTGGCGTGATCTTCGGCTCCGCGTGCGCCAGCAGCGCCTTCGGGTACCCGGCCGCCAGCGCGGCGAGCGTGGCGGCGCTGGCGGTCTTCAGGAAGTCGCGACGGGTCATATCTCGCACCATGATGCTATTCTACTCCCTCCAGCACGGCTCGGAGGCGTGAGTCCGCGAGCGGAGCCGCGTCCGCAGTATCCGCGCCGAGGAACCGCAGGAACCGCGCGAGGCCGCGGTGGAGCGCGTCCAGAAATGCGGTATCGGTCAGGAGCGCGTCGTCCTCCACCCAGAAGCCGTTGATGCGCAGGGTGCGGGTGGCCCGGTCCAGCTTCGGGTCGAAGCGGGCCACCAGGCGGTCTCCGTACAGGATGGGCAGCGTGTAGTAGCCCCACCGCCGCTGATGCTCCGGCTTGTACACCTCCCACAGGTACTCGAAGCCGAACACCTTCTTCGCACGGCCCCGCGCGCTCACGTAGTCGAGCGGCGCGAGAAACGTGACCTCCTCCTCCGTAGTGGTCTCCACGGGGCGCCAGGCGGCCGGCACGCGGCCGGCCAGGATCTCCTCCAGCAGGGCTACGTCCTCCGCGAACAGGTAGTTTGGGTCTTTCCACCCTTCCACCCGGACCTCCTCTACGGTACCGTCCTCGATCATCCTCTTTTGCTGCCGGATCACCCTCTGCTTCCGGGGCAGAAGCGCGGAGGAGGCGGTCCCCTCGGTTCCAGGGACCCAGCGCCAGTTGCGTAGGTCGGCCATACCTAATTGGCCCAGCTTTCTTGGCAGGAAGTAGTCGTCCGATTCGTCGTCCCCGGCTTCCCAGTCGTAGCAACTGGGTGCGATCTGCTGCCGAAGGCCGTACAGCCGCTCGAAGTTGCCGCGCCGGCCGTGGGTCATCAGCTCGCCGGTCAGCCAGAGGAAGAAAAGTGCCGGTCCCGTGTCCTTTCCGCCGCGGTACGTGTAGGTGCTTGCGGCCCGGTCCTTGAAGTCGCGGTTGGCCAGCGAGCCGCGCTCGCGCACCGCCTTGAGGACCTCCTCCAGCACGGGAGTAAACGTGGAGGCGTAGGCTGCCCAACGCCCTGCCTCACCACGCCGGCGCATGGTGGACCGCCAGTACGGGAGCTGCTCCATCGGGTAGATGAAGAGGCAGGCGCCGTAGTCGAAGAAGGCGCGGTCCTGGTAGCAGAGGGCGTCCAGGTGGGCCGGCTCGTAATCGATTACGCGGCTGTGGAGCGTGAGATCGTGATTCCGAGCGGTTGCGCACAGAGGGTCCACCTGCACCACCGCACCTGCGCGCATCGCTTCGGCCGCGCCGGCCTTCCCGGCCCACCGGCGGCCAGGCCACAGCCCTTGCTTCCCCAGGATGAAGCGGCGGGCGGCGACGGTGGGGATGGGAGCAATCATGAGCGATTATCAATTTCCAGTTTTCGATTTTCGATTTTGGAGCGCGGAGGCTGGGGGCGGCATCACCACTCACCTCTCCCCTTTCACCTGGCCCTCAATACACCAACTGGAATTCGGGCAGCATTACCAGCGACCAGAGGAGGTCCTCGATGCCGCCGCTGCGTGCGGGAGATCCCACTACGTCAGTTGCGAGACTGTACTCGGCCGGTGTCGGCGGCCTGCCGAGACACCGCTCATAGAGCATGTTGACAACCCGTTGGGTCGAGCCGCCGCACTCCTTCGCGTACCGCATCGCGCCGGTGTCCAGGTCGCTCGCCAGGGTCTGCCCGTTGGTCAGCTCCAGCGCCTGGAGCGTGGTGGCGACGGGAGACCGCTCCGTCACCACCTGGTCCCGGTTGGGCCGGCCCAGCGCGCGCATAAGGCGGTCCGCCTCCGCGAGCGCGGCGCGGGCCTGGATAAGGGAGCGTTCCCCTGTCAGCACGTAGAAGGCGACGGAGGTCGTGGAGCCCTTCTCCTCCAGCGCGCCTGCGTCGGGGCCGACGGTTGCCCGGAAGCGCGAAGCTCCCGGCGGGAGCAGGTAGCTGATGATCGAGTTTGCGTGGGTGCCGATGCCGTCGGCATAGGTCTTTTCCGCTAATCGCAGCGGCTTCTCCACCACGCTCTTCCCGAGCTGGATGCTGCCGTAGCCGGTGCTGCCGTAAACCCACGGCAGGCTCGTAAGCTTCACCTCGCCGGTTGCGGTGACTATGCGGGGATTGACCCAGTCCGCCCAGTCAAAGTTCGCGCCGTCCCCCGCATCCGTCACCAGCAGTGAGAGCACCTCGGCGCCACTCACGTCCACGTCCACGTCAGCGGCCCCACCGCGCATCACGCCGCTCTGGAAGCGGATGGCCGGATGGCCGGACGCGGGCAGAACGGGCCGCCCCTTGTCGATGCGGTACTGGACCGCGGGCCGCTGCCAGACGCCCGTGACCTGGGACACTGAGTCGACGAACTGCTCCGCCGTCATCCGCTTCACCGCCGGGCCGGCAAAGACGAAATCCGCCTGCTGCTCGGACTTCAGGCTCATGGCCGGAAGCTGGTAGGCGCGGGACATGACGATCTCTTCGATGGTCCGCTTCACGTCGAAGCCGTTGTCGGCAAAGTCGGAGGCCAGCCAGTCCAGCAGGTCTGGATCCCAGGGCCGGTTGTCCATCTCGTCGGTCGGTTCCACGAGCCCCCGCCCCAGGAGCTTCTGCCAGAGCCGGTTGACGAGCGTGCGCGCCAGCCGGCCGTTCTTGCTGCTGGTCAGGATGGTGGCGAGTTGTGCGAGCCGCTTCTCGCGGGGCGCGGCCGAGCCGATGGTGCCGAGCTCAGGGTAAAGGAACTTAATGGGCGCGACCTGGCCCGTCGGCTTATCGCAGCGGACCATCTCCAGCGGATGGTCGGCGTAGACTCCCGCCAGGCCGTACGCGTCGGACAGCTTCCAGGTGCTGATGAAGCTGTTATGGCAGGAGGCGCACTTCAGGTTGATCCCCATGAACACCTGGGAGATGTTCTGCGCGGCCTGCATCTGGGGCGTCTGGCTGGCGTTCACCACGCCCCGCCAAACGATGCCGTTGATGAACCCAGCGCACTCCGGCGTAGGATTCACAAGCTGCGCCACGAACCGATCGTACGGCATGTTGTCTTCGAGCGCCGCGTAGAGCCAACCGGTGATCTGTTTTCGGCCGCCATCGATGTACCCCGTGCCGGTGAAGTCGTTGCGGAGCATGTCGTTCCAGAAGGTGATCCAGTGCTCCGCGTAGTTGCGCTTGTCCGCCAGGAGCCGCCTGACGAGCAGCGCGCGCTTGTTGGGATGGCGGTCCGCGAAGAAGGCGTGCAGCTCCTCCGGGGTCGGGAGCAGCCCGATGAGGTCCAGGTAGACGCGCCGGGCGTAGGTGCGCTCATCCACCAGCGGGCCGGGCTGGATGCGGTGGGCACGAAAGTAGGGCTGGAGAAGCCGGTCGATAGGGTTGGTCAGGCCGAGCGCGGGCTTCGCCGGTGGGACGGCCGGGTGGCGCGGGGCGAGCTGCGGGCTCCACGCGGCTGTGCCGGAGCCGGCGAACTTCACGCCCTGGTCTATCCAGGCGCTGAGCACCGCGATCTCCATCGCCGTGAGCCGCCGGCCTCGCGCCGGCATGACGCGCGAGGGGTCCGCTCCAGAGACCAGCTTGATCAGAAGGCTCTTCGCGCTGTTCCCTACCGCCACCGCCGGGCCGGACTGGCCACCATTCAGGAGAGCGTCCCGGTCGTCGAGCTGGAGTCCGCCGAGCTTCATGCCGTTGCCGTGGCATGCGAAGCAGTGCTCGGTCAGGATGGGCTTAACGTCGTGGGCGTAGTCCACGGATTTCGAGCGGGCCACCGCGCCGGCCAGCTCGGCGGGGGTGTGGGGGGATTTGGGCGTGGTCTGAGCGACGGTCAGACCTGCGGCAAGCGTTATGGTGACCAGGAAGAGGAGAATCCTAAGAGAAGCAGTGTGCATGACCATATCGTAAAGCAGATCCCTCGCGGAGCTCGGGATGTCAGGTTGTTGCTGCCGGTACCCTGAAGGTGCAGAGTAGGTGTTGGTGCTGAAAAGCAGATCCCTCGCGGAGCTCGGGATGACAGGTTGGGGCTCCATGCATGCGGAGAAACAGAGTCCGTGGTTCCGAAATCCAGATCCGTGCCGCCTCCAACACCTAGCCGTGGAAGAGCGCGGTGTCTCGCTGGAGGTAGCCGCGCAGCCGAATAACCGCCTGAGTGTGGAGCTGGTAGACGCGGGATTCGGAGATGCCGAGGATCTTGCCGATCTCTTTGAAGGTAAGGCCATCGTAGTAGTATAGCGAAATTACGAGGCGCTCGCGCTCCGGCAGCCTGTCAATGGCCACCGAGAGCACGCGCTTCATCTCGCGGAACTCCACCTCCGCGGACGGAGTCTCATCCTCGTCGTGGATGACGTCCGCCAGGTGGAGCTTCTCGCTCCCCTCGCTTCCGACCAGGATGTCGTCCAGCGAGAGGAGCGTGGTGCGTCCGGTATCCAGAAGGAGCTTGTTGAACTCCTCTACGTTCATATTGAGCTCGCGGGCCACCTCGTGCTCTGATGGAGGTCGCCCGAGCGAAGTTTCCAGAGCGAGGTAGGTCCGCTCCAGCATCTTGACCCGCTCTCGGACGGAGCGCGGGACCCAGTCCTCCTCGCGGAGCATCTCCAGGATGGCGCCGCGGATGAGCGCGATGGCATAGGTCTCGAACTTGACCTGCCGGCTGTGGTCGAACTGATCGACGGCCTTGATAAGGCCCACCACCCCTGCGCTCACCAGATCGTCCCGCTCCAGGCTGGGCGGGAGGTTGCTGACCACTCTTCCGGCGGTGATCTTGACCAGATACGCGTACTGGTTAATGATGGCCGCGCGCGCCTTGGCGTCGCCCTCCTTCTTGTACTTACGCCAGGCTTCTCCCAATTCCGCTGTGCTCATGCCCATCGCTGTGCTGGCCTTCCGATCGCTTTCTGGTCCGGACCCGGTGTTATGCCCGTTTTATACCTCGCGGCGCGTTGTTTATCCTCCCGAGGCGGCGGCGCGACGCCGGGTGCGGGCCGGGGCCCTTTGCTGGACGGCGGGCGCCACGGTTCCGTTCCCGAGCGTGCCGAGGCCGTGCCATCGGTCCCGTGCCCGCATGTATAGTTCCGCGTACTTCTGCGCGGAGCCGGACCAGGAGAAGTTCGCCTCCATTCCGGCGCGCACGAGGGTCGCCCACTCCTCCGGACGCCCAAAGGCTTCGAGTGCCCGCTCAAGTGCGTGAATCAGGGCGCCGGCGCTGTATTCCTGGAACATAAAGCCCGTGCCCATCCGTCCGTCTGTGTGATCCTGAACGGTGTCCGCGAGGCCTCCGGTCGCGCGGACGAGCGGCACGGTGCCGTAGCGCAGGCTGATGAGCTGCCCCAGTCCGCAAGGCTCGAAGCGAGAAGGCATGAGAAAGAGGTCGCTGCCGGCATAGATGCGCTGCGCCAGATCCGCGTTGAAGGTGAGGTTGGCCCTTACCCTGGAGCGGTTGCCGGCTTCCAGGTCGCGAAAGAACTGCTCATAGTGCCGGTCACCTGTGCCCAGCAGGACAATCTGGACGGGGAGCTGCATCAGGCGCCACGCCGCCTGGTGGACCAGGTCGAACCCTTTCTGGTCAGTCAGGCGTGAGACCATGCCGATCACCATGGCGCGGTCGTCCTCCGGCAAGCCGCACTCCCGCTGGAGAGCGCGCTTACAGGTCCGCTTTCCGGTAGGATCTGCGGCGCTGTAACGGGCGGCAATGCGCGAATCGGTGGAGGGATTGAACTCTTCGTAATCTATTCCGTTGACGATGCCGCTCAGGCGGTTGTGCCAGGCCAGGTGACGCAAGAGGCCGTCCAGGTTCGCTCCGTACTCGGGCGTCTGGATCTCGCGGGAGTAGGTCTCGCTCACCGTGTTGACGATCTCGGAGAAGATGAGCCCACCCTTCATGAAGTTGACGCGGCCAAAGAACTCCAGCCGGTCGTAGGTAAAGAGGTCCTCCGGGAGCCCGGCACGCCAGAGATAGTGCCGACTGAACTCGCCCTGGTATGCCAGGTTATGGATAGTGAAGACGCGCGCCGTATCTGCCCAGGCACGCTTGTCGCGATAGTAGAGGTCCAAGTAGACGGGGCAGAGTCCGGTGTGCCAGTCGTTGCAGTGAATGACGTCCGGCTTCCAGGCGGGATCGAGACGGGGAATGGCCTCCATCACGGCCCGGCAGAAGAATATGTAGGGCTCCGGCTCCAGGGAGTAGACGGACTTGCTGTCCACCGCTCCCTGGAAGTAGTGGTCGTTGCGCACGAGGTAGACCGGCACGTCGCCGTCCGCGCGGGTCTCTCGCACTGACGCCCGCTCGGTGTACTGCCAGTGGATGGGTATGTCGAACGGAGCAATGAGGTTGCGGACGGCGTACCGAGGGTTCTCCTCGATCATCCGGTAGCACGGCATCGCGATCCGGACGTCGTGCCCGAGGGCCTTGAGGGCTTTGGGAAGCGCTCCAGCTACGTCGGCCAGACCGCCGACTTTAGCGAATGGGGCGACCTCCGCAGCGACGAACAGTATGTTCAAGGATGCACCTCCGCAAATTGCTGGCATTGCCAGGGGGAGTATAGCATTTAGCCCGGCCGAGGTTCTCAAGGAGACAGGCTGCGCTTCCGAGAATTGAAGGTTGGGATAGCCGGCATTTTGGGAGCCGGTCCGTCAAGCAGAAAGGGTCGCGCGTGGTAGTCATACGGCAGGAACAGCGGCAAACGATATCTCAGCGGATCGACCCGAAGCTGATCATGGCGAACGCCATCCTCCAGCAGTCGTCGGTCGAG
>CAYNFH010000113.1:8943-20395 GCA_964396385.1 uncultured Chthonomonadaceae bacterium
CCCGCGCTGGATGTGCTTGAAGAGACTCCCCCCTGCCAGGGCGACTGCGTCGATCCCGCCTCCTGCCCGTTCTGCTCACAGCGGCGCCTGGCGGTCCACTCGGAAGACGAGGCGCGCGAAGTCTACGAGGTGGATCACGAGTGGATTCCCGACGGGACCTACGACTCCGAGGACGACTACGATCCAGTCGGCAACCTGGAGGCCGAAGTCACGCTGCAGGACAACCTGCGCTCCCTTCTCCGCGCCGCCCTGGAGGCGCGCTACTTCCCCATCGCCGAATACATGGTGAGCTGCCTGGACGACAACGGCTGGCTCGACACCGACATCCCGAACATCGCGGCGGAGCTCAATGTGCCAGTGGATGACGTCCAGCGGGTCCTGCACGCGCTTCAGAGCTTGGATCCTCCGGGAATCGGTGCCCGCGACCTGCGGGAGTGCCTCCTCATACAGCTTGAGTTCCTGGCGGAGGAGGGACAGGGCAATCCACTCGCGGAGCGGATGGTGCGGAACCACTTTCAGGACATCGTCAACCGCCGATTCGCGAAGATCGCGCGCGGGCTGGGAGTCACGCAGGAGAAGGTAAAACAGACCATCCTGTACATCCGGACCCAGCTTAACCCCTACCCCGCCAGCCAGTTTCGGCCGCCCTGGGTGTACAAACCCAGCAGCAGCCGGGCCGCGGTCAGGCCGGACGTTATCATCCGGCGCACGGAGTTCGGCTATGACGTGGAGATTACGGGCGCGGACCCACACATCCTAGGCGTAAATCCCACCTATTTGAGCCGCTACAGCGCCATCCGCCAGGGCTCCGCCCGGGTAGCGGAGGACGAGCGCAAGCACGTCACGGAGTACGTGGAGCGCGCGGAGCTATTCATCCGCAACATCAACCAGCGCAGGAAGACCCTGCGGCTCATCACCAAGTGCATCATCGAGTGCCAGCAGGGCTTCCTTGAGACCGGCTCCAGGGCTTACGTGCGCCCATTGACCAGGACCCGCGTGGCGGAGATGCTGAAGATGCACGAGAGCACCGTCAGCCGGGCTACGGCCAACAAGTACGTCCAGCTTCCGAACCAGGAGGTCGTACCGTTCGACCTTTTCTTCAACTCCTCCCTCTCCATCAAGACGGCTATCGAGGACATCATCGCCCACGAAGACCCGTCGCGCCCGCTGTCGGACCAGCAGATCGCGGACGTCTTGCGGGAGCGCGGCGTCGAGGTCGCGCGGCGCACGGTAGTGAAGTACCGCGAGTCGCAGAAGCTGCTCTCCTCCAACCGCCGCAGGCGGTAGGATCTCCGTGTCTGTCGCCCCAGGCTGAACCCCGGGGTCTGACCCGGGGACCGGCCCCCGCCGCTGTCCGCTTCCGCGGCCAAAGCGCGGCTCCCCCGCCTTCGGCCGTTCGCCCGCCGCCGCGGGCGCATTCCCCACGACCTCCAAAACGTACCAGGGCCGGTACACGTACTCCTGGTAGACTAATCCTGGAGGACCGGTATGGTCAATTGGCTTCTCCGGTGGGTGGCGAGCGGGGTCGCCATTGCCATCGTATCGAGCCTCGGCATCGGAATCCGTTACGACAATCTTTCCGCGCTGGCCCTGGCCACGGTCGTGTTCGGCCTGCTGAACTCGCTGGTTCGCCCGGTGCTGGGCGTACTGGCACTGCCGCTAAACTGCCTTACGATGGGCATGTTTGGCTTCGCCCTGAACGCCCTCCTGTTCTTCATTGCCGGAAACGCGGTGCGCGGTTTCCACGTGGGGTTTGAGGGAGCAATGCTCGGGCCGCTGCTCATCGGGCTCGTCAGCGGGTTCCTCAACTTCCTGCTGCCCGATAAGAAGGAGAAGGAGTGAATCAGGCGTTCAGGCGTTCGGCCGAAGCGCCCCGGCCCCCTACTTTGGGGGAGTCGGTGTTTCGATACCGGACCTGAACGCCTGAACGCCTGACAATATGCGTTTCATCATCATCACCGGTACGTCCGGCGCCGGCAAGGCCACGGCGTTCAACTTCTTCGAAGACCAGGGCTACTATGCCGTAGACAATCTGCCAGCTCGGCTGCTGCCGGAGCTCGCTCAGGCTGGCCGCGAACAGAATTGCGAGAAGCTACTCGCCGTGGTGGATTCGCGCGCCGGCCGGAGCCTGGAGCTGCTGCCGGACGCGCTAGATGCGCTGCGGAAAGACGGAGTAGGCGTCGACCTGCTCTACCTGGACGCCAGCGACGAGACACTCGTCCGACGTTTCAAGGAGACCCGTCGCCCTCACCCGACCTTTACGACCGAGCAGGGAACTATCCTCGCCGCCATCCAGGCGGAGCGCGAGATGCTGGCGGAGATTCTGCCGCTGGCCGATAAGGTCATTGACACATCCAACTTCACTCCGTCCGACCTGCGGGCGGAGCTGGCCCGATTTGCCGGCGAGAAGGCGAGACCGGGCCTCATCATCACCGTGGAGTCGTTCGGATTCCGCCACGGGCTGCCCATCGACGCGGACCTGGTCTTCGACGTTCGGTTCCTCGTCAACCCGCACTACGTGCCCGACCTGAAGCCTCTGACCGGACAGTACACGGAGGTCGCCCAATACATCCACCGCGACCCCCTTACGGAGCCCTACCTTGAGAAGCTGTTCGATTTCATCGCCTTCTCGTTACCGCAGTACCGGCGCGAGGGCAAGGCCTACCTCACCATCGCGATCGGATGTACCGGCGGACGGCACCGCTCCGTGATGGTGGCGGACGAGCTCGGCGGGTTCCTGCAGCGCGAGGGATACCGGGTGGTCGTGCGGCATCGCGACATCTCGCGCGACCCGGCGCGTTACGGAGAGGTAAGCCCGTGAGCCAAGCCTCCCTCAAGTGGCTTTTCCCCGGAATGCGCGTCAAGCGCTGGCTGCTGCTGGCGCTGGTCGGCATCTTCATAGCCACCCTCGGGCTCGCCGTCCTCAACCACGGCCAAGGCTTCGACGCGCTGGCTATGGCGAACCATCTGCTCACCTGGATGGAGCGACGATGGCGGCTTACCCTGATGAGCGGGAGCGCCGCTTTGTGGACCGGGTGGATCGTGACGGCACTGGGTCTGGCGATCGTCGTCGCGGCCATCTCCCGCCTGTCCCACTCCCTGAATACGGCGATCGATCCGGGTGGCTCGGGCCGTCGACTGGTAGACGTGGTCTGGCGGAACCGCTACCTCAGCCAGGGACCCCGGGTAGTGGTGATTGGTGGCGGTACCGGCCTGAGTACGATGCTGCGCGGACTCAAGCAGTACACGAGCAACATCGTGGCGGTCGTCACGGTTACGGACGACGGCGGCTCTTCCGGCAAGCTTCAGCGCCAGCTCAATATCCTTCCGCCCGGCGACATTCGGAACTGCCTTGTGGCGCTTGCGGACGAAGAGGCGACCATGACGGACCTCTTCCAGTACCGCTTCCGTGGCGCGGGAACGGGCGAGGGGCTCCGCGACCACGCTTTTGGCAACCTCCTGATCGCCGCGATGGCGGACATCAGCGGAGGGGACTTCGAGCAGGCTGTGAGGAGGACCAGCCAGGTTCTCAATATACGCGGAATGGTGCTTCCCTCCACGCTCCAGCACGTCTGTCTGCGGGCGGAGATGGAGGACGGATCGGTCCTGAGCGGAGAGACCACCATTGCATCATCTCCGCTGCGGATAAAACGGATCTTCCTCTCGCCGGGCGGCGCGCAATCTCTGGACGAAGTGATCCAGGCAATCGAGATGGCCGAGGTCATCGTCATTGGGCCCGGGAGCGTGTATACAAGCGTCATCCCGAACCTGCTCGTACGCGGAATTGAGGAGGCGCTGCATCGCTCCCGCGCCAAGAAGGTTTACATCTGCAATGTGATGACCCAGAAGGGCGAAACGGACGGCTTCTCCGCCTCGGACCATATCCGGGCCATTGAAGCGCACGTATCGCGCCCGGTCTTCACCCACGTGCTGGTGAACACAGCCTCTCCCGGCCGCGAGCTGTTGGAGAAGTACCGGCGCGTAGGCTCGGTGCTGGTCGAGCCGGACACCGACCGGATAAAGCACATGGGTTACAAGCCGCACACGGGCAACTTCATTAACCAGACCGATGTGGTACGGCACGATTCGTCGCTCCTGGCGGAGGCGATCATGCAGTTGCTAATCCGCTACTAAGAACGGTACACATAGGGCCGCCCATATACCAAATGCGACGCGCCCTGCCGCGATAGAAAGTTGATTTCTGTCTACGTTTCCAGTACAATAGAGGCAGGAATCGTTTTCGCTGGAGGCATAGGAATTGGCGCGAATTCAGGCGGGCGACCGCGTGCAGATAATCGACCGAGAAGCAACTCCCCAGGACCTCAAGTCCGGGCTCTATTTCCCTCACTACGGGGGGCTGCATGGGCAGGTGCAGAAGGTGTACGGTCAGAATGAGGTCGCGGTAGAGGTGGATTTGGAGACCTTGCCCGAGGCCGTGTGGAAGCGCCACATGGATGCCCGGGACCAGATGCGGCGCCGCTGGCTGGACGGGCTGCCCGAGGAGCAGCGACGCAAACTCACCCCGGAGCAGAAGGAATTCCGCCTCCGGTACGTGGTGCTCGTGGCACAGAGCGATTTGCGTAAACCGCGGCAGAAGCAGTCAGTAGTCAGGATTGCCGAGACGACTGAAGACTGAAGACTGGTCATTCTCCGCCGGCCGCGGCGGAGCGGCCGTTGCCGGCCTTCTGTCCCGCGGGCGGAGAATCCTGGACGATCTTGTCCCGAGGGGCATCGTTCAGAGAGATCATGAAGGTGGGGGTCGGAATAACCGCTCCGCTCCCGGACGCGCTGGTGACCGCGGTTCCAATGGCAAAGTACTCGATGACGTGCGAGTCCCAGCCGTACGTACGCTCCTCGATCGTCACACCCACTATTCCCCGGGACTGAACCGCCAGGGCCTCGTTCTGCATCCGCTTCAGCGCCAGCTCCCTCGCTTCATACAAGGCTTGCGTGAAATTGATCATCTCGACGTTGCGGAGGCCCTGCTTGAACCACTGCGCGACACCCCTGTGACCGACATGATAGACGCAGGTTCCCATGACCAGCGCCAGCGGCTTGCGGCCGGAGTGCAGCAGCGTCCAGAAGTCCTGACCGCTTAGGACCGACGTGAAGGGCCGTCCGCTGGGCGAGCGCCAGTTGCCTCCCTGTACGGCCTTGACCGCCGTGCCTATGGCTACAAACTCCGCCATGGACGTGGCCCACGCGTGCCTGCGGACCTGAAGCCGGACCCCCACAATGCCGTCGGCCCCCAGCACGTCCGCCTCCTCCTCCATGCGCGTCATGGAGAGCTCCCGCGCTGTATACATCGCCTGGGTCACCACGTCGAGCTCCATGTTCTTGGACCATCCGGCCCGCTGGTAGCCGATGTGGTACAGCGAGGTGCCCATCACGAGTCCCAGGGGCTCGAATCCCGCCTGATCCAGGAGCACAAACTCATTGACCGTCAGATCACTCGTAAAGAAGCCGTCGTGCGTAGCGGTGGACTGATTCAATCGATCCACCGCGTCGGTGGGGAGCCCTTCCCGAGAGTTGTGCACGTACGCGGACCGAACGTAGCTCATGGTGGGATCTCCTTCTATTGGCGACGTGCGGGCATTTACGCGGCATTATAGCACCGGCCTACATAATCGCCACTTATGCAGGGGAGACAGCGGCGTGCGGCGAAATACTTTTCATGCGATACTCCACAGTCCCGCAAGCTGATGGCGGTCGGGACCTCGAGGACCTTCTCACGCCGGTTTTGCTGGTGGATCGAAGCCGGCTAGCCCAGAATGTCGCGGCGATGCAGACCGTCTGCGACTCCCACGGGACGCAGCTCTGGCCGCATGTAAAGACCCACAAGACGGTGGAGATCGCGCGCATGCAGCTCGAGGCCGGGGCGACGGGCCTCGTCTGCTCCAAGGTAAGCGAGGCGGAGGCGATTCTGCCCAGCGGCGTGCGCAGGCTATTCCTTGCCCATTCGCTGGTCGACCCGCGGCAGGCTCCACGGCTGCGCGCGCTGGCCGAGGCGCTTGACGAGCTGGTGCTGGCGTGCACCAGCCGCGGTCAGGCGGAGGCGCTCGGCAACGTGCTGCACGCCGCGGACCTGCGATTGCCCGTGCTGCTGGCGGTTGATACCGGCCTGGGCCGCGAGGGAGTACGCAGCGAAAACGAAGCGGTGGCCCTTGCCGAATACGTCCAGAGTCATCCACGCATGACACTGCGGGGGCTGTACACTCACGAGGGTCACGCGTATGGATCCGACCCGGGCGAAGTAGAGGCCATTGCGCAAACCGTGTTCTCCACCCTGGTGCGCGTGCGCGACCGCATCGACAGCGCTCTCTCGTTGTGGCCCGGATGCAGCGTCACCGCGACGCGAATGGCCGTCATGAAGGGGGTGACGGCGGTGCGTCCGGGCACCTACGTGTTCGGGGACCTAAGTCTCGCCGCCCGGCATCGCGTGATGCCCTGGAGCGCGCTCGCACTGACCGTATTATCGACGGTCGTAGATCGGCCGACTTCGGAGCTCGCCCTGCTGGATGCCGGATCCAAAACGCTGAGCGGCGACAAGACGCCTCAAGGATATTCGGCCACTCTGTACGACCTTTCTGACGTACACGTAATAAAGTGCAGCGAGGAGCACGGCTGGGCCGGTGGCGGAATGGTGGATACGCTCCAGATCGGTCAGCGGGTACGCCTGGTTCCCGCCCACGTGTGTCCCGTCGTGAACCTTGCGGATGAGCTCGCGGTACTTGAAGACGGCAGGGTTGTCGACACGTGGCGAGTTGCAGCGCGTGGATGTGTGCAATAAACCCGTGGCGATTTCCAGGTTGTTGCCGGTATTGGCAGGAATCAGTGAGCCGTGCGCTATAGTTAATTAAGTGCACTATGATGGGAGCAGCGCGGTCTGGCTGCTAAGTCGGTCCCCTGTACCCAGACATCAGGTCGCAGCGACGCACCTGGCGACCACAATCCCCGCGCACCATCGGCCGGCCGCGTCGCCGGATCGGGCGCAATGGGCGCGCATTGGAGGCTAAAGGATAATGAGCAAGCTCTGGAGGCTGCAGCTGCTTGGGGGCTTCAGCGCGCAACGCCCGGGCCAGAGGCCACGGCGCTTCCAGACCAGGAAGGCAGGCGCCATGCTGGCCTACCTGGCCTACTACTACCGACAGAGGCATCCGCGCGAAGAGCTGACCGAGCGCATCTGGGCCACGGCCGATCCGGTGGCGGGCGGGAAGTGCATGCGCACGGCCCTCTGCTCGCTCCGGTCCGAACTTGAGCCGGATGATGAGACACGCGGCACCGTCTTCGTATCCGGGCACGGGCTGTTGGGCATCAACAGCGATAACATCACGACCGACGTGCGCGAGTTTACCGATGTTGTCCAGGCCGCACAGAATATGGAACTTGGAGACGATCAGCTCAGGCTCTTGACCCGGGCGGTCGAGCTCTATCGTGGTGAGCTGCTCCCAGGATACTACGAGGACTGGGTCCTGGTAGAGCGGGAGCGACTGGCGCTGATGTACGTCAGTGTGCTGCGAAAGCTGGTCGCCGCGCTGGAGGCCCGGGGTGAGCGCGATCGCGCTCTGGAGTATGCCCTCAGAGCAGTAGCAACGGCGCCGGACCGGGAGGAAGCGCATTACGACGTGATTCGGCTGTATGGCGCCATGGGGCGCAGGATGGAGGCCCTGCGCCAGTACGGCAAGCTTGCCCGCTTCCTGAAAAGAGAGATGGGCATGCGGCCGTCCGCGGCCACCCGCAGCCTGATTGCCCAGATTCGCGAGACAGGCCGGACGCGCGGCGCGCGCGGCCGCCAGCGGACCGCCGTAGCGCCCGCCAAACCAGCGCCCGCTGGGCAGGAGGCGGAAGCGCCCCAGCTTCCCAGCAAGCTCTCCCGGTTCTTTGGGCGGGACCAGGAGCTGAACACATTGCTGGATCTGCTCCGCCCTGTGGAAGGCACATCGAGGCGCGGCGCCAAAGCGAGCAGGGATCGGGAGCGCCTGGTCACTCTCATGGGTCCAGGCGGATCCGGGAAGACCCGGCTTGCCATCGAGGGCGCTCACCGGCTGCTGAAGCCCTACAACGGATCCGTTTATTTCGCCGCGCTGTCAGACACCGTGGACGCAGCGGGCGTTATCATGATGCTGGTGGATGCCCTGGGCCTGAGCCGGCCGGCAGGCGAGTCCACGCTCGACCACGTTGTAACCGCGCTGCAGGCCCGGCCGAGCCTGCTGATTACGGACAACTTCGAGCAACTGGTGGAGGGCGGCGCCGAGCTGCTGCGCGAGCTGCTGCAGCGCGTTCCCTCCCTTACACTTCTGGTCACCTCTCGCCGTGCGCTTGGTCTTGAGGGAGAGACGGCGATTCAGGTGAACCCGCTCCCGGTGCCGAACCTGCCGGGCACGCCGGAGCGGCTGCTGGAGTTCGCTTGCGTGCAGATGTTCGCCGACCGCGCGCAGCGGGTATGCCCGGACTTCCAGATCACGTCCCGCAACGCACATGCCATCGCGGCTGTCTGCCAGCGGTTGGAGGGCATTCCGCTCGCCATCGAGCTCGCCGCTGCCAGGGCGCACGTTCTGACGCCGGTACAGATGCTGACGCAGCTCGCCGCGCGGTTTGACTTCCTGGTGACCAAGCACCAGACGGTGGAGACGCGCCACCGGGCACTGCGTAACGCCATCGAGTGGAGCTACGACCTTCTCCAGGAGGACCTGCAGCGCTTCTTCGCCCGCCTTTCGGTGTTCCGGGGAGGCTGGTCGCTGGAGGCCGCCCAGACGGTCTGCGATGAGAAGCAGACCCTGGAGTTCCTGGATGCACTGGTGCAGCGGTCCCTGGTTTCGGCGGAAGAGGCCGGGGACCAGATGCGGTTCAGGATGCTGGAGACGCTCCGAGAGTATGCGGTGGAGCGCCTCACGCAGGCCGAGCGACAAGAGCTGGAGCGCCGGCACGCCGCCTACTTCGTCAACCTGGCGGAGAGCGGAGCGCAGGCGCTGCGTGGACCGGAAGCGCAGGACTGGCTGGAGCGGCTGGACGCGGACAACGAGAACATCCGGGCCGCCATGTACGCTTCCACCGCTGCGGAGCACGCGGGACTGCGAATCGCGGGCGCTATGTGGCGGTTCTGGTTCCTGCGAGGTTACGGCATCGAGGCGCGCGAATGGCTCGAGGCCGCCCTGGAGCGGGACAGCCTGGCTCCGCCGGAGCTCCGCGCCAGAGTGCTGAACGGCATCGCCTCCCTGGCCGAGCACCAGGGCGACTATCCGGAGGCCATGCAGGCGCTCCGCGAAAGCTGGACGCTTGCGCGGCGCGAGGACGACGATTCGGCACTCGCGGAGACGCTAAACAACCTCGCCTTGCTGGCCGATGCGCGGCAGAAGGACAGGCGTGCCCGCCACTACAATGAGCAGAGCCTGGAGATAAACCGGCGCATCGGAGACAAGTGGGGCGAAGCGGCCACCCTCAACAACCTGGCCCGACTGGACCAGAAAGAGGCCGACTTCGAGAGCGCGGTGGCGCGGTATCGGGAAAGCCAGAGGATTTACCGGGAGTTGCACGATACGGCGGATGCAGCCGCCGTGTTGAACAACCTGGGCTCCGCGGCTGCAGACGGTGGCGACCTGATATCCGCCCGGCTCGCCTACGAGGAGAGCCTCAAGCTCTTCCGCGAGGTGGGCAGCCGCCCGGCTACGGCAGTGGTCCTCCACAATCTCGGGGACGTCATGCTCCAGCAGGGCGATCACGGGGATGCGCGAGCGTATCTCTCGGAAAGCCTTGCCATCCGGCGCGATCTGGGCGACCGAGGTGGCTGCATCCAGACGCTGGAGAGCCTGAGCGGAGTTGCGCGCAGCCAGCGCGACTTCATCCGGGCGGCCGTGCTACTCGGGGCGGCCGAGTCTCTGCGCCGGACCCTGGGCAAGCCGGCCTCCGGGGCTGAGCGGGATGCGCTGCTCCGGGCCGGAGACCTGCTCCGCGATGCCCTGGGGATCGACGAATACCGGTCCGCCACCGACCACGGTAGGATCATGGGGCTGGAGCGTGCTATCGAGTACGCGCTGGAGCCGCCGCCGCCGGTGGAGCTGCACGACTACTCCGACGAGTTCTCGGGAGCCCTGCCGCTGCGGAAACGGCGGTCGGCGCGGCGGGCAAAGATCAAAACGCGCGCGTAGGGGGACTCAGTGCCCCGGCGACTGAAGTCCCGGGCTACCAACGGCGCGAAGTCCCCCTGCAGGGACTCCGGGGAAAGCAAAGGATCTGCCGGAGGAATCACTAAAGTGCGGCAGGCTCGTCCCAGGCCCCCAGGCTTCGGATCCGGGCCTGCCGCATCTCTACCAACTGGGAGGGAGAGTGCTTGCCGAGCACCGCCAGGTGCTTCAGGAGCGCTCTCTTTATCGTTGCGGCCGCCGCGGGCGCATCACGGTGTGCGCCCCCGAGCGGCTCCGGCAGCACCTCATCCACCGCGCCGAGGGACCGGGCGCCCTCCGCGGTGAGGTTGAGGGCCGCGGCTGCCTCGGGCGCTTTCTCGCGGTCACGCCACAGGATGGCGGCGCAGCCCTCCGGTGGGATGACCGAATAGACCGCGTGCTCCAGCATCAGCACCCTGTCCCCTACCGCCATTCCCAGCGCTCCCCCGCTTCCCCCTTCTCCGATGATCACGACGATGATGGGCGTTTCCAGCACGGAGAACTCCATCAGGTTCCGCGCGATGGCTTCACTGATCCCGTGCTCTTCCGCCTGCAGGTCCGCCGCCGCGGCGGGCGTGTCGACAAAGGAGATGAGAGGGCGGTTGAACTTCGCGGCGAGCTTGGCCAAGCGCAGGGCCTTGCGGAACCCTTCAGCCCGAGCGCTGCCGAAGTTCCGCCTCTGGCGCTCCTTCAGGTCGCGACCCTTCTGCTGGCCGATGACGACCACCGGCTCCTCGTTCAGGCGTGCCAACCCTCCGACCACGGCTTCGTCGTTCCGCGCCAGCCGATCCCCACTCAGCTCAAAGAAGTCGTCGAAGATCGAGCGCACGTAGTCCAGTGTGTATGGCCGATCCTTGTGCCGCGCCATGAGCGTATTCTCCCACGGGGAGAGCACGCTGTAGATCTCCCGCATCATGCGCTGAAGCTCGGCCTCAAGCCGGGCTATCTCCGCATCAAGGTCGATCCCCTCCGCCTGGGCCTGGGCCTGCCTCGCGGGAGACTTCAGCTCCTGGATATCGCGCTCCAGGTCCGCAATCGGCTTTTCGAAGTCGAACGCGTT
Source organism: uncultured Chthonomonadaceae bacterium (assembly GCA_964396385.1). GTDB lineage: Bacteria > Armatimonadota > Chthonomonadetes > Chthonomonadales > CAJBBX01 > CAYNFH01. The sequence goes on from CAYNFH010000113.1 coordinate 20,164, forward strand.
AATCAACATCCGGCCGGTCCTCCGCGAAGAATGCTATGAGGCTGGAGAGCGCTGCCCTCATGTCTTTGCGCGGCACAACGCGGTCAACCATGCCCCGCTCCCATTGGAACTCGCTGGTCTGGAAGTTGTCCGGCAGCCGGGTCCCCAGGTCCTGATTGCCTACGCGCCGCCCGGCGAAGCCGATGGTAGCGCCGGGCTCGGCGAGAATGATGTCGCCCAGCATGGAGTAGCT
>CAYNFH010000114.1:0-20141 GCA_964396385.1 uncultured Chthonomonadaceae bacterium
GCAGAGCGCCACCCCCGGAGAGCGCCCCCGCTTTGGGGGACCGGGCCGCCAGATGACCCCGGAGCAGCGCGCCCAGTTCATGAACCGCTTCCAGCTTGCCGCCAGGAAGATCCAGTTCTTCCTGGACGAAGGCGCGGCCCTGGTCGTGGAGCCCAGCACTCAGGGGGATGACGGCACCATCTTCGTCCAGTCCGCCTCCGTCCCTCAGCCGGCCAACGGCACAGGGGGAGAAGGGGAGAGGGGGAGAAGGGGAGACGGGGGGACATCGCCTTCCGGTCTCACGACTCCCGACTCACGACTCACGACTCAACCTCCCCGCCGGGTGCAGCCGTGGGACGTAGACGCGTCAAAGACCGTCCCGCAGATCGTAGTCTCCGCCGAGCACTATAACCGCATGGTTCGCATGATCCGCCAGGGCGAGCATCTCAAGATGGCCGTGGACCTGGACGTAAAGTTCTTTGACAAGGACCGCATGGCGTACAACACCATCGCGGAAATCCCAGGGAGCGACCTGAAGGATCAAATCGTGATGCTCGGCGGCCACATGGACTCCTGGCACTCCGGCACCGGCGCGACGGACAACGCCGCCGGCGACGCCGTGTGCATGGAAGCCGTCCGAATTCTGGAGGCGCTCCACCTGCAGCCCCGGCGTACCATTCGCATCGCCCTCTGGACCGGCGAGGAGGAGGGGTTGCTGGGCTCCCGTGCTTACGTGGCGTCGCACTTCGGTACGCGAGAGGGCGGGAGCTCGCCGCTCAGCTTCCTGGGGGGCGGATCTACTGCTCCGGACCAGCCGGTCAAGCTGAACAAGAAGCCGGAGTATGAGAAGCTCTCCGCCTACTTCAACCTGGACAACGGCACCGGCAAGATCCGCGGCATCTACCTCCAGGGCAACGAGGCGGCGCGGCCCATCTTTACGGAGTGGCTGGCGCCATTCAAGGACCTGGGGGCGAGTACCGTAACCGTCAATAACACAGGCGGAACGGACCACCAGTCGTTCGACGCCATCGGGCTGCCGGGCTTCCAGTTCATCCAGGATCCCATCGAGTACGAAAGCCGCACCCACCACTCCAACCAGGACGTGTTCGACCGCGCCCAGACGGACGACCTGAAGGAGGCCTCCGTCATCATGGCCACCTTCGTCTACAATGCCGCCATGCGGGACGAGATGATTCCGCGCAAGGAGCTTCGCTAGACGGGAGACGGAGGACGGGTGACGGAAGGGGGCGGAGTGATCGAGTATCGGATCTGAACCCCACCACTCCATTACTCCGTCCGTCGTCCGTCTTCCGTCATCCGTCACTATGGCCGGGTAAGATAATCGCCGGGGGTAACAACGACATGGCGCTGCTTGAACGGGAGCTGGTCTCCAGCATTGACGACATAGCGGATAAGGTGTACGCCGGCGAACGGCTGAGCTGGGAGGACGGCCGGCGGCTCTTCCACCACCACAACCTGCCGGAGCTCGGCGCGCTGGCGGACCACGTGCGCCGCCGCCTCAACCCGGACGACGTAGTCACCTACGTGGTTGGCCGTAACGTCAACTACACCAACGTCTGTTGGGTCCGCTGCAAGTTCTGCGCGTTCTACCGCGTCCCCGGCCACGAGGAGGGCTACACCCTCTCCAAGGAGGAGATCTTCGAGAAGGTCCAGCAGATGGTGGATCTCGGCGGCATCGAGATCCTGATGCAGGGCGGACTCAACCCCAGGCTCAAGATTGAGTGGTATGAGGACCTGCTCCACAGCATCAAGGATCGGTTCGGCGCCTACGGCGTCATCCTCCACGCCTTCTCCCCCGCGGAGCTCATCTACATCGCGCGCATCAGCAAGCTCTCCCAGGAGGAGATGTTCCATCGCCTCAAGGCAGCCGGCCTGGACTCCGTGCCGGGCGGCGGGGCGGAGATCCTCACGGACCGCGTGCGCGAGTACATCGCCCCCTACAAGGACACCGCGGAGGAGTGGCTGGACTGCATGCGCACCGCGCACAGGTGCGGCCTCCGAACTACCGTCACCATGATGTATGGCTCGGTGGACACCTGGGAGGACCGACTGGAGCACCTGATGAAGACGCGGGACCTCCAGGACGAGACCGGCGGCTTCACCGCCTTCATCCCCTGGTCCTTCCAGCCGGACGGAACGGAGCTGGAGGGTGAGCGCGCCTCCGCCTTCGACTACCTGCGTACGGTGGCAGTCTCGCGACTTATCCTGGACAACATCCCGCACATGCAGGCGTCCTGGGTAACGCAGGGCCCCAAGGTAGCGCAGGTGGCCCTGGGCTACGGGCTGGACGATTTCGGCTCTACCATGATGGAGGAGAACGTGGTCTCCAGCGCGGGCTGCGCCTTCACCATGCCCATTGAGGAGATCGAGCGGCTCATCCGCGACGCCGGCTACGAGCCCATGCGCCGCACCACCCAGTACCAGCGCCTCCCCCTCGGCGTCCCGGAAGCCTCCCCGCTGCTCAAGGAAAGGACTCAGTCTTAATCAGGCCAGCTTCCGTTCATGCGGCCCTGCTCCAGAGCAATGGTGCAGGGCCGCTCTGTTCGTAGGGCCTTAGTGAGCTCTATCACCGCCGGTTCGAACCAGCACCTACAGGAGGAGCGCCTCTGCCTTGCCAGTCCGCTCCAACCTGTCATCCCGGGCGGGCTACCGCTTAGGGGCGCGAGTGAGCGCAGCGCCGCTCCCCGCCAAGCAAGGGATCTGCTTTTCAGTATCAGTTTTTCAGTATCAATCCGTACTCCGTAACTTCAGAGTGCCGACCGCATCAATCTGTCATCCCGAGCTCCGCGAGGGATCTGCTTTACGAGATCGGCTTGTATTCTGCAGTACGCCGTACGCCCCGAGCCCTGAACTCGCCTGGCAGTGAATGTCCTGGCTATAGAGAACCGTCCTGTTCCCGGTCTATTCCGGATTCACACTATCTGGAGCAACACTGCATCTCCGCCTGGACTCCGGTAGAATAGCGGCACGTTGAGTGATCTCCACGCACGAGCCGCCTCTCCGGTAAGAGGCGTAACCATAGACCCGCCGGCCTCCCTGGACCTGGACGACGCCGTCTGGCTGAATACGGAAGGCGGCACGCGTCGGATTTCCATCAGCATCGCCGACGTCGCTGCCGCCGTACGAGATGGCAGCCGGCTTGACGCGGAGGCGCGGCAGCGGGGGTTTACCCGCTACTTCGCCAATGGCAACGCCCCCATGCTGCCACGCTCCCTGGCGGAAGACCGCCTGAGCCTCTTGCCGGGCGAGCCTCGGCACGTCATCACCCTGGAGCTCGATCTGGACGACCGCCTCGCACCCTCCAACATCGTGCTGCGCCGAGCCCGGCTGGTGAGCGAGGCCAAACTGAGCTACCCGCGGGTCGCCGAGATCGTCCAGTCGCGGGAGTACGCGGGCCCGCACGCGGACCTCAAGCCCATGCTGGACGGCCTCGCCGCGCTGGCGTCCTGCCTCATGGAGGCCCGGCGCAAGCGCGGGGAGCTGGCCATCTACGACCTGACCTCCGGCTGGGCGGCAACCGAAGAGGGCCGCCTCCGCCGGCTCTCCAGAGATGAGGCCAACATCGCCTACATCATCGTCCAGGAGCTCATGATCCTCGCCAACCGCACCGTAGCCGAGACCCTGGTCCACCGGGACGTTCCCGCCCTCTACCGCAACCACGTAGCCCGCGTGGCCGCGCCGGATAGGGCCCACCTGCTGGAGGACATTCGCGGCGCCATCCACCGGCCGGACCTGTTCGACGTGGAGACGCTCCGGCGGCGGCTTAACCTCATTCTGGCCCGCGCCCGTTACGGGCCGGAGCTGCGGGGCCACTTCGGCCTCAACCTTCCCGCCTACGTCCACTTCACGTCGCCTATCCGCCGCTACGCGGACCTGGTGAACCACCGCGTGGTAGCCGCCCTGCTGGATGAGGAGCCGCCGCCTTACACGCACGAGGAGCTGGCCCGGATCGGGGCGCACCTCAACGAGCTTACCGACGAAGAGGAACGCCGCGCGGTGGAGCGGTACAAGCGTCGGGCGCAGGAGGAGATCGAGCAGCTTACTGTTTCCGGGGAGGACAGTCTGCGCGACCTGGACGAGCGTCGCGTCTACCAGGTACTGGAGACCGCAGCGGCCGCGGGCGACGCGCCGGAACCGGTAGTCCGGGCCATAGAGAGCCGTTTCAAGGAGGAGCGGATCTCCATCAAGGAAGCATTCTTCCTGCTGTACCAGTCGGATGCCACGCAGGCGAGCTGGGCGAGGCTGCGGCGTCGTGCCGCCGAATGGCTGGCGGACAAGCCCCACCACGCCCCCAACCTGCTCTCCATCGGCATGAACCTCCAGACCTGGGGCGAGGCGCGGCTCGATACGGAGGGTGGCGCCGGGAGCGCCGACTTCACCTGCATCGCCGCGGTGGAGCGGCAAGGTCGGATGGTCGATTCCGGAGTCCGATGGGGCGGGTCCAAGAAGGTGGCGCAGCAGCGCGCGGCGCTGGCGCTCTGCTTTCGGTTGGCCGCCGAGCCGGTCCCGGAGTTCCTGGAGCGGCAGTGGGCGCCGCAGCCTGCCGCGGATGCGCCTGCGCGGAAGACGGCCCCGGAGAAGGGTCCCGCCGGCCAGCCACGCAAAAAGGGCCACACCATTCCGTGGGACAAGATCCAGGCGCAGCAGGACCAGGGGAACTGGGTCGGCGCGCTGAACATCGCCTGTAGCGCGCCAAGCCAGCAGAAGCCGCGCACCCTCTACACGGACCTGCCGGATTCGACCGCGGCTTGCGCGCTGTAAGTCCGGTGGCGCGCAGAGCCCCTCCGGTACGAGGCCGCCGCGCCCTCACGCAAGGAGGCCAAGCAGCTCGCCGCGAAGGGCTTGCTGGACATTATTCGCGGCATAGAGCTGGTGGAGTAACCTCGCGGACCCAACAGGAGGCAAATACCATGGACTTGACCGCATTCCGTGAATCGCTGCGCGAAGGCAATCCGCCGGACGGCCTCTCCCCGGCGCTCCGCGCGCTCTGGCACGACGGTAAGGGCGACTGGAACCGCGCCCATGACTGCCTCCAGGGACAGGAGGACCGCGATTCAGCCTGGGTCCACGCCTACCTGCACCGCAAAGAGGGGGATGACGGCAACGCCGCCTACTGGTATCGCCGCGCCTCCCAGCCCGTGTCCACTGACACCCTGGACCAGGAGTGGGAGTCCATCGCGGAATCGCTCCTCTCTTAAGCCCGGGCCCATGTGGCCGCCCGCCCAGTCCTTTCCAAATTCTGGAGTCGGCCTGCGCCGACTTCCCTATGGGCAGCCCGCGACTTCAGTCATCGGGGCATTTACCAGATGCACCAATTACCCATGCCCAGCCACGGTTTGTCCGCACCCGGTTACCCGGTCCCCTTGTCCCCTTGTCATCCCCACAAACCGGCGCTACAGCGTGCCGTCCAGGGCAAAGCGGAGGATCTCCTCGCGCGTGAGCAATCGGCCCTCCTGCCAGGCTGTGTCCAGCTCCGCCTGGTTTAGCGCCGCCCGGATCCGCTGGCCGAGAGCCAGATAGTCCGGGCGGTCCCGGAATGGGCGGGCGCCAAACCGTTCGGCTGCCGCGTCCGCCGCGCCCATCAGGCGGGCCGCCAGCAGAGGTCTATCGGCCGCCATGGCGACGCGTGCGAAAGCAAATGCCGCCCCGAACTTCTCCTGGTCCGCCGGCAAGCGCATAATCTCGCGGGCGTACTGGGATGCCTCGGCTCTCGCGCGCGCTACGTCGCCTCGCACGGCGGCAAGATGGACAGCGACCTCCTGCGCCACCAGGGCCAACTGCCGGTCACCGAGCTTCTCCGCCAGACCTTCGGCCTCCGCATGGCACCGTTCTGCCGCCGGCAGGTCCTCCCGGCACAGGTGGACTATGGAAAGGTAGAGGAGCGCGCGGAGCAGTACAATGCGATCCTCCACGCGGCGGGCCAGCGCGAGGCTCTCATTCAGCAGCTCCTGCGCGTCCTCCAGGTGACCCTGTGAGAGCCGCACCACCGCGCTGGTGACGAGCCGCATGGCGACTCGCGAGTGGTCCTGCATGTCACGGCTGATCTGGATGCTCTGCCTGTAGTGTTCCAGAGCCTCTTCGTACCGGCCCGCATCTTTGGCCGCATTGCCCAGCCCCGAGAGCGCTGCCGACTGGATTCGCAAGTTCTGGGTGTGCCTGGCCAGCTCCAGGCTTCGCCGGTGGAGTGCGGCAGCCCGCTCGTTGTCCCCACGGAGGTGGGCTATGTCACCCAGCGCCCCAAGACTGGCCGCCATTGCGCGCTCGTCCCGCCGAGCCTCGGCGAGCGCCAGGCTTCGGGCCAGATACTGTTCGCTGGCGGGATCGCCTGCCCAAGCCGCCAGCGTCCCCTGCGCCGCGGTGAGCCGCATCTGAACGAGCAAGCTCAAAGCCCCGGGTGCCGACATGAGTCGGTCAATCTGGCGCTGCACCTCGGCAGGATGGCTGCGCGCATACCAGAAGCGGTCAAGCAGATAGACCAGCCGCGCGCCTCTCGCAGCCCCGCCGGGTAGGCTTGCGCACCGGTCCAACGCGGCAAACAGGTTCGGCTGCTCTACTTCCAGGAGGTCCAGCCACTCCCTCGCCTTCGGTCCTGCCAGTTGCGGCTCCGCCTGCCGCGCCAGGCGCACGAGGCACGCGAGATGCCGCCGGCGCAGTCGCGCGGCCTCGCCGGAATCCCGCAGCTTCTCCTCCGCGTACTGGCGGACCGCCTCCAGATAACGGTATCGCGGCCGCGGCCCCTCTTCCTCAAACACAACAAGCGATCTCTCCACCAGGTCGGAGAGCAGATGCAGGACGGAGTCCCCGCCGATTGCAGGTGCCTGGACGGGATCCGCCGGACCGGAATCGGCGGGCAAAGGGATACTACAGACTCCCTCTGCCATTTCGAGTGTCCAGCCGCCGGAAAACACTGCCAACCGGCGGAATAGCGCACGCTGGTGCCCCGTGAGCAACTCATAGCTCCAATCGAGAGCAGCGTAAAGCGACTCGTGGCGAGCGACCGTGCGGCTGCCGCGCGTGAGAACTGCCAGACGGTCGGCGAGGCGCTCGGCGATCTCCTCCAGGGAGGCCGAGCGCACCTGCGCTGCCGCCAACTCGATGGCGAGGGGCAGGCCATCCAGCTTCCGGCAGATCTCGACGATGACCGGCAGACAGCCATCATCCTGGCGGACTTCCGGCCGAGCGCGATGTGCCCGATCCATGAAGAGCTGGACGGCCGGCGAATCGAGCGCGCGCGCGGCGAGATGCTCCTTCGCTGTTCCGCGCGGCTCTCCGTCCGGCGGCAAGGAAAGCGGCGGCACCGGCCAGGTCGTCTCGCCGGAAATACCTAACGGCTGCCGGCTCGTAGCGAGGATGGTGAGCGACGGGCAGTCCAGCAGGAGTCTCTCGGCCGCCGCCGCGCAGGCGTCCAGGAGGTGCTCACAGTTGTCGAGGAAGACCAGCATCTCGCGGCCGCGCAGAGACCGCGAGATGGTGTCGAGCAATGGCTCTCCCGGCTCGGCCTGAACTCCCAGCGCGCCGGCCAGAACCGGTCCGAGCGCGTCCGGATCGTGCGTGCGCGTCAGGTCCACAAAGCAGATACCATCCAGAAAGGAGGCGGCTGCTTCGCGCGCCACCTCAATGGCCAGGCGCGTCTTACCCACGCCACCGGGGCCGGTGAGAGTCAGGAGACGGGGAGACGGGGAGAAGGCGTGAAGGGGTGAAATGTGCGTGTACTCGCACTCCTGCTCGGCCGGTTTCGAGCTCTGAATGCCCAGAACCTCCAATAGCCGCGCGATCTCCTCCTGCCGGCCAATGAGACGGGAGAGCGGATGAGGCAGGGACCTCAGCGGCGTTGGACGCTGCACATCTGGCGGTGGGCGTTGGAGATTGGGTGAAGCGTGTGGTCCGATGCAGCCGGCGCGGAGCTGGTGGAAGAGCGACGTGGTCGCCGCATCCGGCTCGGTGCGAAGCTCCTCCCGCAGCCGCTGTCTCAGCTCGCGATAGACCAGCAGGCCAGCCGCCGTATCCCCCGCTGACGCCAGCGCCTGCATCAACCCTCGATGCGCCGTCTCGCGGAAAGGGTCTGATTCGGTCGCCTGCTGCAGCAGGCGGACTGCCTCGCCGGTGCGGCCCTCCTCCTGACGCTGACTCGCGAGCCCCTCCATTGCGGCGAGCTGGGCCACTTGTCGGGACTCGCGCTCCTGCGCCGCCCACTCCTGTTCGCAGCCCGCCAGCAGCGGCCCACGATAGAGAGCCACCGCCGTCTCGAGGGAAGCCGGGTCGCCGCGCGCGATGGCGGCGTCGAACGCGAGGACGTCGCAGAAGGCGCCGGAGAGATCCAGGGAGATAGTTCGGGGTGTGGGTGAGAAGAGGCGATACGCGTCCGAACCGAGGGCCTCGCGCAGATTGCTCAGGCTGCGCCGCAGGTTTTCCAGCGCCCGCGACTCGGTGCTGTCCATCCAGAGCAGCCCGGCAACTCGCGACCGATCGAGCGACTCGCGATGATGCAGCAACAAGAGAGCCAGTAGCCAGAGCTCCGTGCGCGAGCGGGGGCGCGGAATCGGCAGGCCGTACTGTTCCACTTCGAGGGAGCCGAACAAGCGGATCGCCAGGCTTGGGCGGGCCTCCTCCGGATTGGATGCAAGGGCTTCTCGGTGAAACAGGGCGCTCATTGCCGTCCGTTTGACGTTTGGACACGGTATTCCTGCCTATCTGGGCACGGTCTCGGACACGCCTGTGCTCTAGACTTCCCCCGATCAACCGTCGTCGCGCTACTCGAGCCGACGTCCCGCTGAAAGGAACCACTCCATGAAACGCAACTGCTCGACACTGATCGCGCTCGAACTGCGCCGGGCTCGCCGAACGACGCCGTGCAGAACAGGAACCGCCATGATTTGGGTTGTGATCGCCGCAACGGCGGTGCTGCTTGCGGCCGGCCCTGGGTATGCGGACATCGTGGGCACGAGCGCCTCCGTGAGGGGGAACAATTCGCTGATCGTCGACATAAACGTGGCGACCGACGGCAGGGCGGCGAGGGTGTTCGTCACTTACCAGGCCCCGGGCGTAGACCCGCTCGTCTCCCGCCACACCCCGGTTTCCACATCCGGACTGACCACGATCACTATCGGAAGGCTCAGGGCAAACACAACATACTCGTACACCGTCCGCGAGATCGGCAACCAGGGCGGGCCAGCCGCAACCGCTGGCGGAACCTTCACGACGGGCTCACTACCGGCGCCTTTGCTGTTGGACACCTTCAGGCTTACGGGGCGCACATCCTCGCCGCTCGTCATTCTGCCGATCAACCAGGTGACGTCTTCGGGCCCATTTCGAGGTTACGTAGGATTAGACCTTCACGCACCGGACGCGCCGCAGATCGTCTGGTACTACAGCAACGCCCCGAGCGCCAGGTCCGGCGTCCTGCAAGTCGATGGGGTTTCGGGCATCGATCAGGAGGAGAATGGGAACTTCCTCTTTACCGACTCGGGATCAGGAGGCCCCACAGCCGCGGATCCGTTCTACCGCGAGATCACGCCCGACGGGACCCTTCTCCTCGAGAGCCCGAGTGACTGCAGCGTGACGCCGCCGCCGGCCTCGTCTTCATTCCCAGGCTGGATATGGGGCCAGGGCAACGACCCTCACGAGCACCTCCTTCCCGGCGCGGACGGCCTGGACGGCACGGTCCTCCACACGGGTCAGATTGTCAGGGACCCGTTCTTCGACGCCGGGCTTGCTGACAAGGGAACGCGGCTGCAAATGGGAACAGCGATTCGCCGGTGGGACCCCCAGACGCAGACGGACGTGATCGTGTGGGACCCCTTCGACTTCCTCAATCCTCTAACTGAGCGGACCACCGCGCTGAGTTCCGATCCGGGAGCCAACTCCAATAGCCGCAGCCCCATGCGTTGCGAGGGAGCTTTGCTTCGGATCGAGGAGTGGACGCACGCGAACTCGCTCCAGGTCGCGCCGACCGGTGAGATCCTCATGTCGGTTCGGCATCTCGACACCGTGATCGCGATCTCGCCGGAGTTCGACCGGATCGCGTGGCGGATCGGCCGCTTCGGGAGCGACTTTGCCTTCGCAGACCCGAGCGACGAGTTCTACCACGAGCATTTCGTGCGCATGCTTGAGAATGGCAACCTCCTCCTCTTCGACAACGGGAACGGCCGGCCGTTGGCTCAGGGCGGGCAGTACAGCCGCGCACTCGAGCTCGCGCTGGACTGGGACTCGATGACTGCGACCAAGGTATGGGAGTATCGCCACCCGGTCGGCGATAGCGGCGGATCTCCCGTCTACAAGTACGCGGATAAAGTGGGCAGCGTGCAGCGGCTCGAGAACGGCAACACCCTCATCCTGTTCGGAGCGGACATCGATCCCACGAGCCTCAATGTGAAGACACCCCAGACGTTTACGCTCGTCGAAGCTGATGCGAACCCCGAGGCTGGCGCTGTGGCGGTCCTGGACATGTTAATTCCGGGCAACCTCGTTGTCTATCGGGCTTTGCCGGTGAAAACGCTCTTCGGAGAGCGCTTCTAAAGGAGAAGAGAATGTGCACAAACAGAATCCGTGGCCTGGTCGTTTGTGGGACCCTGGGACTGGCCATCCTGCTGGTAGCCGGCGTCTACGCGCCAGGGCGCGGACAGTCAAATGACGGCGGCGCGTCGGACGACGAGAGCAAGATCCAGATCGGATACGCAATCGCGCCGGTTCCCCTGAATCTGGTCGGAAAGAACCGCGCGCTCGTCGGCCTGGGCAGCTACATCGTCAACGCGCACGCCGACTGCAACGCCTGCCACACCTGGCACAACTTTGTCCCCGGCGGCAACCCCTACCTCGGCCAGCCAGAGCAGATCAACACCGCCCACTACCTGGCCGGAGGACGGTCCTTCCCGCCCAATTCGCCGCCGGACACCGTGGGAGACCAGTCGTCCATACCGGTGGTATCCCGCAACCTGACTCCGGACCCCACCACCGGGCTGCCAGCAAATCTCACCTTCGACCAGTTCCGGCAGGTCCTGCGTACCGGAGTCGACTTTGATCATTGCACGCCTGGCTTCCCTGTACTGCAGGTGATGCCGTGGCCGGAGTTCCAGAACATGACCGACCGCGACATTGCGGCCATCTACGAGTACCTGAGCGCCATCCCCCATGCGGAGCCGGCATTCCCAATACCCTGCGGATAGCCGTAGCGGCGACCTGTACGGCATGGCGGCGCAAGCCCTGAGGGGATCAACCCTCAAAGGAGTATCAAATGGAATCTCTGCGGAGGATCGCAGTATCTGCGGCAGCAGCCGGTTCAATGTTCACCGGCATTTCCATCGTCCCGTCCGGCGCTCAGTTGAAGTCCCAGGACATCCGCGTCATCGGCCCCATCCACAGCGCCGGCAAATTGAATACGCATGGCGCAGCCAATTTCGCCTTTGCGGTACAAGTTACAAACGATAAGGATAGCGGGGAAGGCAGCCTCCGCGCGGCTATTCTCTACGCGAACGCCCATCCAGGCAGCAAGGTTCGGTTTCCAACCGACGATTTGCTGGTCATCACTCCCACCAGTCCGCCTTCAGGGATGCTATTGTGGCGCTAGGCCATTCTACTACGATGAGGACTTTGTGCGACATCTGACAGGCGAGCCCGATCAGGGTGGATACGCCCCCTCCGGCAGCTTTGGCGGACCGGCGGGCGACATGGTGAAGCATACCGGCGCCGCCGCCGGTTTCAGGGTGCGTATCAGCCAGTTCACCTCCATCTATGTCGGTGCGACCGCGCGCAACACGGCGGTAGGGGGCGCGGAGTCCGGCGCCGGCAACTTCATTGCGGACAACCAAGTCTACGGTGCCACGGAACCCGGAGGCGCCGGAGTTCATGTGGCCGGGGGCGCCGCGATTGGCGCCACCGTTCGTGGCAATGTCATCCTCTGCAGAGGGCCGGCCATCGTGCTGGAAACCACTTCGCAGCCCGCGCCGACGATCACGCAGGTGCTGCCCGGCCCAGCCATCACCGTTCAAGGCGTGCTAAACAGCGCTGCCAGCACGAGCTATGCCGTGGACTTCTACAGCAACGGCGTGCCGGTTGGTGCCGCCAGCGTTACGACAACTCCTGCCGGTGTCGCGAGTTTTAAGGCCACGCTCAACATCCCGAACCGTGGCGACCAGTTCATCGCCGCAACCGCCACCAATCTGAAGACGGGCGACACAAGCGCCTTCGGACCGGCTTTGCCCGTTGGAGGCGCCTCGATCTCCGGCCAGGTGAGGATGGATGACTATCTCGCTGCGCACGACGGAGCGATTGGTTCACCTGGCTGGCCGGGAGTCGCCGTCACGCTGCGTCAGGCCGCTGCGGTGGTATCTTCCACCTCCACCAATGGGCCGGTCGACCGAATGCTCGGCGGATACTATCAGTTCTGCCATCTATTGCCCGGCACGTACACCGTATCCACCGCGCGGAGCGATCTCTTCATACTGCCGGATTCCCATGCCATTACACTGGGGGCGAGCAATGTGATCAATATGGACTTCCTGGGAGCCAGCAGATGAGAGTCATCATGCTGCTATTCAAAGCTCCACAACGGCTTGTATCCGGGCTATTGCTGCTTCTGACCGCGGCGCCGGCATTGGCCGTGCCCACCATCACCGCAACGCCCAACCCGATTGTCATCCCGGAAGGACAGACGGTGGGTAAGACCACCCTTACCTGGGACGCGGGGCCAAACTATAGCACGGCACGGGTCTGGCTTCAGATCGATAAGGGCCCGGATTCGTTATTTGCGGCCAGTGCCAGGGGCAGCTCCGATGTTACGGTTACGCTCGGCAAGCCGCAGACCTTCAAGCTCTACAGCGGCGATGGGGCGCAGGTGCTGGCGTCGATTACCGTAACTTCCCAGACGTATGAGCCGAGGTCGCCGATCGCGAGGGTTCTGCCTCGCGACGCCGTGCTGAAGGACAACGCGAGGTCCTCGCCATTCACCTTCTTCATCCAAAAGGTGAGCGCCACCCCGGACGTCAGCGCAAGAGGCAACTATGCCGATATCGCCTTCACCACCATGGAGCCCTCCCACGCGGTGGTCGAGGTAAGCACGAAGCCCTCCAGCGACTTTCCGGACACCACCCCCGCCGGCCGGCAACCTGCACCGGCCTTTCCACCCGGAACCGTGACCATGTCCAGGAACGACATGCTGGGCGCTAAGCAGTCGGCGCACAGCTTTCGCATGGACGGGCTCGGGCCGAACCGGACCTACTACTTTGTGGTCACTTCCACGGGTGCGGATGGGCGGACCTACCGCTATGGGGACCATTTCAAGACGTTCGACAGCCGACGGGTGAAGTTGGTGTTTGAGCGGGTGCATTTCACGTACAAGGACCTCAACCACGGTGCTAGTGATGCACCCAAACCCGGAATACGTGCAGATGCCTTCACCAACGGCCTGGAAGGGGTGACCAGCACCGGCCCATGGTGCTTCCCGCCTGATCCTTCCTGGGCGAGTGGGTTGTGGCCGCGTGACATCCCCTTAGCGGATGCAAGCGGCCCGCCCAATTGGGACGTGCATATCGAAGCCGTTACCAATAGCGCGGCAGACCAGTTGCCGATCGCGCTCCAGGTGTCCTACTGGAAAGACACGATCTTTGGTCCTGAGTGCTGGACAACGGCTGCCGACACGCTGGATACCACCCTGGGCGGCACCAACCAGGCAGGCGCCGGTTCCTTCCGGCTGCCGCTGTCTCCGAAGCAAAGCACATCCGAATCACTCGCTTCTGGCCTCCCTGGCCCGTGGGGGCTGGAGTTCGAGGCCTTCGGGCGCTATGAGGTCTCGTACGCGAAGCCGACGTTGTTCTCGGATGTCGTTGAAATTCGCGGCAAGCGGGATGTTCCGATCGGGGGCGCCTACCATAACGCTCTCATAACCAGGTTCCTCCAGAAGAAGAGCGGTACCGCGCCTTTACTGATTCCGACCCAATTAGATCTGAATGCGCTTGCTGCAAAGGGGGAAGCTCTCGCCACGGCGGACCCGCGGGCCGCGGAGCTGCGCAGCCGCCAGCCGGACATCCCCACGCGACGAGGATTCGACATTGGCATGGCGGCTTCGGATGGACAGACGCTGCCGGGCCCCGGCAAGCAGAGAATCCATGACGCCCTGAGCCGGCCCGAGCAGGGAGGATTTGACATCGCCGCCGGCTACTCGCTGGAGCGGAACCGAAACGTGGCTCTTGCTGCTGTGGGGTTGGCCATTGCCAAAGCGGATGCCGCCGTTCAGAAGGCCCGCACCGCCGATCCGGACGTTCTCTACTGGCTCGGCTTCGATATCGCCTCCGGCATCTTCGGCGACCCCGCACTCGGCGCGCAGGGCAACTCGGCCTCAGGGCCAGGCTCGATGCGGGTACGCGATTCTCTCAGCGCCCCCGGTCAGAGAGGGTTCAATGCCGCCATGGCATTCCACTTGAGCCGCCACTACAAGCGCTAGAGGTTCAGCCCAGCTCCTACCCGAGGGACATCATCGAGTTCAACCCCACCTCGCGCGTGCTGCGCGCCAAGAACCGAGCGATAGCATCTGGCTGTCCATCCCCTCTCCCGGTCACGCTTGGGAGAGAGGACCGACGTCCGTTCCTCCAAACAGGCGCTTGAGCGTTTGGACCTGGCCGGCGTGGTACAGGTCGTGGGCGGCGATGCTGGCGATGAGCTGCTCGACCGTGAGGTCTTTGGCGGCCTGGCGGTCCAGCGCATCTCCGGACAGTGACTCCACCAGCTCGCGCACCTTGTGGTGGTACTCGTCCAGAAGCGCCACGTCCTTCCGCCACTGACGGGCAGCAGCCCGCGGGCCGAGATCCGGCGGGTCCGGCCGCGCGAACCAGTCGGAGCCTTCCCGCGGAAAGCTCCCTCGCTCGGTACCGGTTATCCATCGCCACACCGTGTACTTCCAGTAGGCGCTGTGCAGCGTGATCTCCCAGATGTTGCGCTGGTCCGGCGCGGGTCGCCAGGCAGCCTCCTCCACCTTCACGCGGCGGATGGAGCTCCGCAGGGGCGGCCCATGCCACGCCTTCTGCCGGTCGTACCCATCATCCAGTATCCGCAGCAGCAGCGCGTTTCGACCCGATTCAGCAGAGCGGTCCAGAATCATAACGTTACTCCTGCTTCCACGCGGCCGTGATCTTTTCTGTCAGCATACGTTCCCGCTCCATGCCCCGTCGAATGTGGTCCTCAAGCCTAGGGCGCACGTTCGCCCAAACCGCTTCCGCCTCTCCTCCGCAGATTCGCTGGACCATCTGCCGGTCCCACTCCAGTCTCTCCTCAAAGCTCAGCGTCGTGCCACCCAGGTCTTCCGTCACCGCTGTGTCCGGCAGAAATACCCAAGGGCCATAGGAATCCTCAAAGCCGCTCTCAGCCGC
This sequence comes from uncultured Chthonomonadaceae bacterium, assembly GCA_964396385.1. GTDB lineage: Bacteria > Armatimonadota > Chthonomonadetes > Chthonomonadales > CAJBBX01 > CAYNFH01. The sequence continues at coordinate 15,357 of CAYNFH010000114.1, forward strand.
GTAGGATAGAAGGGTCCTGCCGTCGTCGGACGTTGCGGTCACGTCCGCTCCATGGGAAAGTAGCAGCTCTATCATGGTCCGCTTGTGCCGGCGAAGTCCAAGGATGGCCAGCAGCAGCGGGGTCGCGCCGCGGCCGTGCCGCGCGTTCACGTCCGCCCCGTGCGCCAGGAGCTCCCGCGCGACATTCACGCGTCCCCACGCCGCCGCGTTCATGAGCGGCGTACCGTGGCGGTCACGCCCCTCGATGTCGGCGCCGTGGTCCAGCAGCAGGCGCAGCATCTCCACGTCTCCAGTGGCCGCGGCCGGGCACGTCGCCCTCGTCATCTCCTCGCTATGAAGGTCCCAGCCCCGCTCCATCAGCGCGCGGGCAGCGGCCGTGTCGCGCAGCTCCACCGCCTCCAGGAGCCCAACCTCCGCGCCGTGGTCCAGCAGGAGCCGACGGATGGCGTCCCGCCCTCGCGAGCCCGTGATAGTCAGGGCACTCTGTCCCTCGAGGTCCCGCAGGTTGGGGTCCGCGCCATGCTCCAGGAGCAGCATCACAATGTCCGCATGGCTGCCAAACGCCGCCGCCATCAGGGGAGTGCGAAGGGATGGCCTGCCGGTGTAGCCGGACGTCACCCGCGCATTGACATCCGCCCCGTGCACAATGAGCAGGCGCGCCACCGCCACGCTCCTCGCACCGCAGAGCGGGGGCACGCCCGGCCCGGGCTGGAGGTTTGGGTCCGCCCCGGCGCGCAGGAGCTCCGCTACCGCAGTTTCGTTGTCTGCCAGAACGGCCTGCCTCAGCAGGCTCTTTCCGCGACCGACGGGCGCGTTCGGTTGCAGCCCCTGCTCCAGCAGGCGCTGTAGCTCCGTAACATCGCGATCCCGGATGGCCGCAAAGGCGGATTCGATCAGCTCCCTATCTGCCATCGCTGGATCCTGGCGGCGGGGCCCACCCACTCGCCGCTGTACCTATTGATACGCCGTTCACCCTCCCTGCGAGGGAGTGGTCTGGCTATGTTGGCGCGGTGGTGTGGTGGGGATGCGCCTCCGCCTGCGCTTCGATCCGCCGTTGCGCCACCCATGATGTAGCTCCCCTCCCTCGCAGGGAGGGTCCGGAACAGAGCTGTGGGTAGGGAGCTCCGTGGGTGGGCCCCTCTCCTCACTTCTGCACCAAAAGCGTGAACGGGAAGACGTACGCCTGCAGCAGGACGAGCAGCCCCACCAGCGATGCCAGCGCGACGCTATGGCGCACCACCCACTTGAAGATGTCTGCCTCCGTGCCCACCTGTTCCGTCGCCGCGGTCGCCACACAGATGGACTGCGCGTCGATCATCTTGCCCATCACCCCGCCGGTGGAGTTCGCCACGCAGATCAGCACCGGGCTGAGCCCGAGCTGCAGCGCCGTGATCTTCTGCAGGCTGCCGAAGAGCGCGTTGCTCGCCGCGTCCGTTCCGGTCAGGAACACGCCCAGCCAGCCCAGGATAGCGGCAAAGAACGGGTAGACCGGGCCGGTATGCGCGAAGGCCATGCCCAGCGTGGCGTCCAGTCCGCCCAGCCGGGTAACGGAGCCCAACCCCAGCATGCAGAGGATGGTAGGCACCGGAATGGCCATCTGCGCCGCCGTGCGCTTCAGCGCCCGGTGGAGCTGCGCCCGACTCACCCGGGAGAGCAGCAGCACCACCAGGCAGGTGACAAAGACCGACGTGCCCGGCGTGGTGATCCAGTTCAGCTTGAAGACGGCCGGCTCCAGGGTGGGACGCTCCACCACCGGCGGTACGCGGCGTACCATCTGGTCGAGGCCCGAAATGTGGATCTCGTAGAGGCCGCGCACCGGACCCACCGACAACCCGTCGAGCTGCGCCTTGTGGGTCCCCACGTAGACCATCACGGCACAGAGGACCAGAAACGGCATGCAGGCGGCGGCCGTCTCTCGCAAGCTCATCCGGCGCGCGATGGTTGCGGTGACCACGCCCCGCTCCGCGTCCTCCTCCAGAGCGATCTCGAATCCCGCGCCCTGGCACCGCCAGACGCTCGGCGGCTTCCAGTACCGCAGAAATACTCCGGTCACCGCTAGAGAGATGATTCCTCCCGCGAGATCCGTTAGAGGGAACGCGCCGGAATGGGCGAAGAGATACTGGCAGAGGGCAAACGAGCCGCCCGCCACCGCCGTGGCCGGCAGCACCTCTACTGTTTCGCGCCAGCCGCACATGCAGCGCACCAGCCAGAAGGGAATGATGAGGGAGAGCAGCGGGAGCTGGTTGCCGGCCATGTGGCTCAGCGTCTGAGCGTCCAGCCCGGTGACACTTTGCAGCGTGAGGAGGGGCGTTCCGAATCCGCCGTAGGCTACCGGCGAGGTGTTGGCGATGAGGCAGAGCCCGGCCGCCAGGAAGGGTCGGAATCCAAGCCCCACCAGCATGGTCGCGCAGATAGCCACCGGCGTGCCGGCGCCCGCGGCGCCCTCCAGGAAAGCGCCGAAACAAAAGGCGATCAACACCGCCTGCAGGCGATGGTCCGCGGAGAGGCCGGCGACCGCCTCCTTGATGCGCGCGAACTGGCCGGTCTCGACGGTGATGTTGTAGAGGAGCATCGCGTTGACGATGACCCAGCAGATAGGGAGCAGGCCGAACAGCGTGCCGTTGAGAAACGCCATGCCGGCCATGGCCACGGGCATGTGATAGACGGCTATGGCGATAAGGAGCGCCGCCGCCGCGCCGCCCGCCGCGGCCCACGGGATGGGCGTGCGCCGCACCACCAGCAGGTAGAACAGCAGCAGCACGGGCACGGCCGCGAGCAGCGTGGAGAGCAGCTCCGACGGCAGCGGATGGTAGGTCTGGGTGTACAAGCTGGTTGAGGGTTGAGGGTTGAGGGTTGAGAGTTGAGGGCCAAAACGCCACGGGGCGCGAGCCCGCGGCAGCCCTTCTCTTTCTCAATTCAGTTCGGCCGGTGGGGGCTCCAAACCTGCCGCGAATGAGCGCAGCTCCCGCCAAATAGAGGAACACTATGACAGCGATAGATCGGATTCCGTCTTCCGTCCTCCGTCACCCGTCGCTAGCATTCGCCCTGCCGGATCAGGCCATCCACAGCGATACGCTGCCGTGGGTGCCGCAGGGCGAGCGCGTCTGGTTCAAGCCGCTGCGCTTCGATCTGGTGAACGGCCGCTGGGTCAACCTCCTCAAGGTGGCGGGGCAGGGACAGGTGAACCGTCACCGCCACAGCAGCCAGGTGCTGGGTTACTGCATCCAGGGAAGCTGGCACTACCCGGAGCGGGACTGGGTGGCGCGGCCCGGCACTTTTGTCTACGAGCCGCCGGGCGACGTGCACACGCTGGTGGTGGATGGTGAGGAGGAGATGATCACGCTGTTTCTGCTGGAGGGCGTGATCCAGTACCTGGATGCGGAGGACAACGTGGTGAGCCAGGACGACGTGTTCAGCAAGATGGACCGGTATCTCTCCTTCTGCCGGAACCACGGCCTGGAGCCGGTGGAGCTGCGGTACTGAATTAGGTGAGAGGTGAGAGGTGAGAGGCCCGGAGCTATCACCTCTCACCTCTCACCTCTCACCTCCCATGATTCTCGAATCCTTTCGCTTGAACGATAAAGTAGCGATGGTCACCGGCGCGGCGCGCGGGCTGGGCCAGGCCATGGCGGTGGCGCTGGCCGAGGCGGGCGCCGACGTGGTGCTGGTGGACCGCCTGCCCTTGACTGCGACCCGAGCCCGCATCGAGGCGCTGGGCCGCCGCTCCCGCGCTGTCTCCCAGGACCTGCGCGAGCTGACGCCGGACGCCGCCTCCCGCGTGGTCGACAAGTCGGCCAGCGCCATGAACGGGCTCCACATCCTGGTGAACAACGCGGGGATCATTCGCCGGGCGCCGGCCGCCGAGTACCCCGCCGCGGACTGGGAGGCGGTGCTCCAGGTGAACCTCACCAGCGCCTTCTACCTGAGCCAGGCGGCGGCGAAGGTCTTCTTGACCAACCGGGATGGCGGCAAGATCATCAACGTGGCCAGCATGCTCTCCTTCCAGGGCGGCATGCAGGCGCCGGCCTACGCGGCGTCCAAGAGCGGCATCGCCGGGCTGACCCGCGCCCTGGCCAATGAGTGGGCCGCGCGGGGCATCAACGTGAACGCCATCGCGCCCGGCTACCTGGAAACCGAGGTTACCGCCGAGCTGCGGGCGGATGATGAGAGGAATAGGGCCATTCTGTGCCGCATCCCGGCCGGACGGTGGGGCAAGCCCGCGGACGTGCAGGGCGCGGTGGTCTTCCTGGCCTCGGAGGCCGCCGGGTACCTCCACGGCGTCATCCTGCCCGTAGACGGCGGCTGGCTCAGTTGGTGAGCCGCACCGGGCTGAAACCCCGGTGCTACTGGAGGGAAACCCCTGGCGGGCTCAGGAGCCGGCGTCAGCCGGGTTCTCCTTCAATAGCGCCGGGGTTTGAGCCCGGCGCGCGCCTCCGGTCACCCCCTCACCCCTTCACGTCCGCCCCAAGGTTGACGTACAAACCGGGCAGCGCCTTCTTCAGCATCTCCGCGCCCGCGGGAGTGGCTTTGGTCTCCCACAGGTAGAGGCTCTTTAGGCTCTTCAGGCCCGTGAGCTGCTCCAGCCCCGCGTCCGTCACCCCCGTGTTGTACAGGTTCAGGTAGGTGAGGCCCTTGAGGTCCTTCAAGTTCGCCAGCCCCTGGTCCGTGATCTTCGTCCCCTCCAGGTGGAGCACCGCCAGGTCCATCATGCCTCGCAGGTTGGCGAGTCCCTGGTCCGTGATGCGCGTGCTGGCCAGGTTCAGCGAATAGATGCCTTTCAGCCCT
>CAYNFH010000115.1:0-20043 GCA_964396385.1 uncultured Chthonomonadaceae bacterium
AGTTTCAGTGCTCACCCACGGGGGGTGGCCGGTGGTCCACTGGTCTTGCCGCGTAGCGCCGGGGGAGCTGCGCATGTCCTCCGGAATTCTGGCCAGCAACGCGGCTGCCGATTCTGGTGGGAGGCTCCCGTTCCGAGCGGATGGGGAACCTCCCGGTGGCTGTTAGCGGATGATCGTGACGGGCTGGATCACCCGGGCGCTCTGGGAGCCGGCCGTGGACTGTGCCCGGATTTCCACCAGGTAGGTCCCTGCCGCTACGGAGATGCCCTGTTCGTTCCTCTGATCCCACACCGCCTGGTTGGTGCCTGCGGCTCGGGTCGACCCGCCGGATACCCTTCTAACGAGGGTACCGTTGGCGCCCAGGATGCGGACCTCCACGTTCGCGGCGGCGCTCAGCGTGTAGCCGATGTTCACCGCGCCGGGTCCTCCGGCGGCCCGGCTGGTTGCCCTGGCTGTCACGCCGGAGATGGTGAGGTAGCCGTTCCGCGCGATGGTGGCTACGTCCACGCGGAACTGCCGCGCGGCGGGCTTATCGCCGGTCTGCCAGGTGTAGGATCCATTGGAGCGCATGTCTCGGACCTCGCCGGTGGCCAGGTCCGTGAGAGTTACCTGCACCTTCCGGCTTACCGCCGAGATGTTCGGCCAGGAGAGGGTCGCCGAGCTGTTCGCCGCCGTGGTCTGGACGGTGAAGCTCCAGCTCTTGGGTGCGGCCGTCGCGGAGCGTACGTCCACCCCGAAGGAGCCGGCATGGCTGCCCCAGTCCGTGTGGTCGAACGTGAGATAGGCGAACTGGGAGCCGAACACCGGCGGCTTCATCACTTTGAACCCGTCGAAGCCGTCTACGGCCCTGGAGGTGACTCCCAGGTAGTTGTCGTCGTCGTGCATTCCGCCCGCGGTGAGCCGCAGGTTGATGCTCCAGCCATCGCCGCCGAACAGCACGGCCTTACTCGTTGCGGCGCGGGAAGTAACCCCCCTGCCGAACTCGTCCGTGGTGGGATCGATACGGAGCGAGAGGTTGGGCTGGAAGGCATGTACCCAGTAGCCCTTCCAGGGAGAGAGCTGGAAGTCCAGCGCATAGCCGCCATTCGTCCCACCCGTGAAGGTATAGAGGGCGGAGCTGATAAGCCCCTGGGCGACAGCCTGGTCGTGCGCAATGACCTGGCCGCCGGAAGTCACGACCTTCACCTTGGTCCAGTCGACGTTGAACGGATTGTTGTTCGCGTCCACCGCAAACGGATCGCCGATCATGTTCCATCCCGGGTTGAGCGGAATGTCGAACGGCTGGGTGATAGAGGCGGCCGTTCCGACCGTCGCCAGCGGCAGGTTGGTCTTGTATCCGAGGAAGTAGCCCCGACCGAGGTGGAAGGTCCGGGCCGGCTCGGACGGATAGAAGACGTACGAGCCGAGGTTCCACGTTACGAACTCGAAGCTGCCGTTGGTCCGGGCCGCGGGCGGAATGCTCAGCAGATCTCCCACGTCCGAGCCGCTGTAGTCGTACGGCGCGGACACCATGGTCAGGGCGCCGGGGAACGTGTGGAGCGGCGACATGGCGAAGTTGATGCCGCTCGTCGTCTGTCCCGAATTGACCGTGGCGCTCTGCTGGGCCGGACTCGGCGTGTACCCGGTCAGGGTTGCCTTGACCGTGTAGGTCACGCCGGCCGGAACGCTGGCGAACTGGTAGTTGTAGGTCGAGCCGTTCGCGTCGGTAGCGGTGGTAGAAGTGGTGACCACGGGCTGCCCCACCTGCGCCCCTGTCTGGTCGTACAGGGTGACGGTCACCCCGGCCAGCGGCGCGTTGTCGCTCGTTCGTGTTACGAGTCCGGTGATGGTCCCCGGCGGTACCTTGGACAGCGCGATGGTCGGAGCGGTGGTGGTCTGGCTGGAAACGACCGTGACGGACACGGCCGGATTGTTGGAGGCGTAGCCCGGAGCCGAGGCTACCAGCGCCCACGTGCCCGTGTCGAGGCCGGTGAACGTGTAGTTGCCGTTGGCATCCGTCGTCGCCGTGGTCGTAGTAGAGCCTTTAGTCGCCGTGACTACCGCGTTGGCTATGCCGGCGTTGGTCTGAGCGTCCACCACCTTACCGGTGACGTTGCCCGGAACCGGCGTGACCACGAAGTTGAAGCCCACGTAGTTCTTCGACGGCTGCACCACCGTGTCTCGCTGGCTTGCGATCGGGTCGTTCGGGTTCGGGACGGGATAGCTCGTCGGCACGCTGGATCCAAATCCGAGCTGCTGAAGCGTGGCCTTGTCCAGGGTCAGCGTGTACTTGGTCTGGGAGGGCACCCTCTGGATGGTGTAGTTGCCCTGGACGTCCGTGGTCGCGGTGAACACCGCGTTGGGGTTCGTCACGTCGGTCGCGACCACCTTGACCCCTGGCACCGGTGTGCCGTCCGTTTTGGTCACCGTACCGGAGATGTTGGCAGGCTCCGCCAGGGTCATCTTGAAGCTGATGGTGTCGCGGAAGCCGCCGTGCGTGGTGACGAAGGTCGCCTTCTGGATGGTGAAGCCGGGCTTGACGGCCGTGATGTTGTAGGTGGCCGGCTCTACGCCGTTGATGGAGAAGGTGCCGTCCGAGCGGGTCAGGCCCGTATAGGCGTAGATGACGTTGCCCTTGGCATCCCGCACGTTGTCCAGCCGAACCAGAACGTTCGGGAGCGGGGCGCCGCCGTTCGTGTCAAGCACCTGACCAACGATGCTACCCGTGCGCATCCAGCAGACCGCATTGTGCATCAGCTCCGTGCGGCGGTTCTTGAGTGCAATAGTGTTATTGGCTCCGGGAGGCGAATAGGAGTCCGTATTAAGGCTCTCCAGCCCCATGGCCGCGAAGACCACCCGGGAGTTGTTCGTGGTGTTCCGGAGCCGCTGCACGGCCGTGTTGCCGTTCGCATAGGTCATGTCGGAGATAGCGCTGCCCGTAGGCGCGACCTCGTCCGGGAACGCCACGTCCGGCGACATGTAGGTCCGGATGGTTGGTCCCGGAACGGTTCCTCCCGAAACATAGTTGGAGTCCCGGTCGATCCAGTCCTGGTCGCCGGGCGGGAATGGCGGCCCGGGATAGAAGTGGTTGTCCTGCGCAATGGTCAGGTTGCCAACAAGCTGCCACGGGTCGTGGGAGATTGGGTCGTACGCCGGCTTCCCGGAGAGCTGGTAAGCATTGCTCAAGCTGGGAATGTAGATGACAAAGAGCCCTATCGGGGCACCCAGACTAAGCCGGTACGAAGTGTTGGGCTCCGAGTCCGTAAGAAACATCGACTGCAGGTCTCCGTTGACGAAGGAGTTGGCCGAGGCGCCATTCAGGGTCAGCGCCCAGGCTACGTCCTGGCCGTTAACGAAAAGCCGGCCGCCAGCCTGCAGGAAGTTGTGGAGCTGGAGCTGCGTCTGCAGACCAGTAAGCGAGCCCGGTCCGGTGAACACGTCGCCGGTGAACGGAGCGTGCCAGATGACGCACCGCGGCGCCACAAGCACCGTGCGCGGCGCGGTCTCGCCATTGATGCTGTCCGGCGGCTGCTGCTCGGTGTGAGGCGCGTACTGGGCGAGCACCGCGTCCGGAACGGCGCCGCGGCACAGAATACGCCAGAGGTCGTACTGTTGTGTGGCCGGAACTGGACGGCCATCGGCGCGCGTACCGTCGTCGTTCAGACCGTCGAAGTAGGACGCCACGCCGAGCACATTCTGGGCGTTGACGACCGTCCCGGGCATAGTCCCCCCGTTCGACAGGTACTGCGTCGGCAACAGACCCACATCGATGTCGGTCATCCAGCTCTCTGATCCCCAGAACGTGTTGAGGACGTTGGTCAGAGTGTTGATGCCGAACCGGGCGTTGAAGAACTTCTGTCCCGGCGCGTAGTCGCTCACGAACAGGATGTTGTGCGCCGGGTTGAACGGCTGGGTGGTGAACCCGTAGACGTTGTCGTAGATGATCCAGTTGGACCCGGTCAGGCCGTCCGTGCCGGTCGAGAACGGGTTCAGCGCGTTGTCATACGCGATGACGTCGATGTAGTAGTCGCTCGGGTTGTTGGGCGTCGTCCACTTGGCCTGGTAGGTCGCCACACCCGTGTTCGGGTCGCGGCTTACGAACTGCATCTGGAGCCAGCCCGTATCCCTGCTTGTATCGTTCGGGTCCGGATGCACCGGCGGGTGGGCGTTGCCGGAGTAGGCGAAGAAGTCGTCCTGGCTGGCCAGATAGCTCGGGGCGCGGGCCAGCTTACCGGTTCGCGGATAGGTGTTGAACCGCGGGTCCGTCGGGTTGCCGTTGGTATCGTACGGCCCGATGAAGATGGGCTCGGACTCGTACTCCACCGGAGTGTTGAGCACTCCATTCGTCCCGTCCGGAGTGAGTACGGCGAAGGTGTAGACCTTGTGCTCGATGCCGTCCACCGACTGGTACTTGCTGTTCGGGTTCTTTATCTGCACCCAGACGTCGCGGATGCCGGACTGGAGGTCCACCAGCTTGGCAGAGATGGTTACCGTGGCGCCCGGAGTGGCATTCCGTGGCGTCACGTTCAGGATCTCGCCGGTGGTCTCATCGAATCGCACGAGCGTGGGGGCGTTGATGTCAATCAGCGTTGACGAAAAGATGTCGGTGGTTGGCGGTGAGCCGCTCTGGGTGGAAGAGTTGTTGCCCGCGTTGTAGCCGCTCCGGTTGGTCTGGTACGCCAGGCTGTAGCTCGTGATGAACGCCGGCCACGTGGGATGCGTGTCGTCGTACTGCTGGCCCGGGTCGCCCGTGTCCAGCCTATTGGAAGGGTTGCTCGCGGCCTCCGGCGGGTCCGAGGCGTTGACCGGATTCACCACCGTGTACAGGTTGGCGTTGTTCGGGTTCTTCGCGACGTTGACCTTGAGCCAGAAGATGTCGTGGGTGCCGTTGGGGTTCACGCCATCGATCACGCCGTTGTTCTTGGTCGAGTAGCGGGTGGAGGCAAAGCCGATGAGCTGCTGCCCCTTGACAATCTGCTGGGTTCCGGTCGGCTGGTCCGTCTTGTTGGTGCTCCAGGCCGGCTGGATGTTCTCCGCGGTCATGAAGCTGGTGACCTGCGTGGCCGGCGAAAGTGGATGGTTCGCGTCGATCACCCAGATGTCGCGGTTCGCCTTGGTGGTGTTGCCGTTCGGGTCGTTACGGTCCGAGTCGAAGGCGATCACCGGCTGGGTGGTCGGGGACACAGGACTGATGGTCGGATTGCGGTCCGAGGAGGAACCCTGGGTGAGCTGCGTTACCACGCCGGACTGCGTGTCCACGGCGTAGAGGTGGAACCCACCCGGGACGTTCTGGGCGACCCCTGCGAAGATGACGCCGATGCCGCTGCCGCCCGGCACGATGCCGTACTCGGGGTGGTTCAACTGCGTGAAGGAGAAGCTCGTATTGTTCTTGACCAGGGAGACGGTCTGCCCGCTGTTGATATTGAGCTGGACGATGTCCACGGCGCCGGAAGAGGACTGGTCCACATAGACCACGTTGGCGGCGGCGGCATCGAGGGCAGGCTCGGTCTGGTTGCTGTTCTGCCCCACCTGCTGCGGCGCGTCCGGCCCGGTGAGGGGCGTCACGTTGCTGCCATCGGGCTGCATCAGGAAGATGTGAAATGCGGTCCCCACCTGGCTTCCATCCGCGTGCAGCCGGTTGGAGTGGAAGACAATGGGCTGCTCGTTCGCCCCGTTCTGGTTCTTGGGCTGGCTGGGAGCGCCGTCCGTGACCAGAGGCGTGTTCGGCGTGAGGTCCACGGTCTGCGGAGTGGCCGTGGCGCGGGTCATCTTGACCGTCTTGCGCGTCACCAAGGGAGGCAGAGGCGCGCGCGGGTCCACAAAGGGAGTACCGCGAGGCGCGGGAGCGCTCCGCGCGACAAACTGGCCGAAGCGTCGCTGGGCTGCAGCTGAGCTATATATGAGGGTTAACAGGAGGGGGGAGAAAAGCGCGAAAAGGCAGACGTGTCGTAGTCTCACGTTTTTCAAGACGAGTTCTACCTCCTAGAGTAGCACGCATCGGGTGGGGGGAAACTACAAACGTCGGGGAGGGCTGAGAGAGTTGAGGCCGGTGAGCCCTACCGCCGGGATTATAGCATAACTGCTTGCTTAGCGCAACCCCCTCCACGCTTAACCGAGCGAGCAATTCTCCGGCGAGCGCCGCAACTCCTGCTTGAGGAGCCCGCGGCCGTCTATCCAGGATCCGTAGCCGCTTCCCGCGGCCCTGGGGGCTCCGCTGCGGTCAGCTTTCTCCACAGCGCGTGGACTGACTGCCGGAGCTGCTCCGGCGTACCGGAGTTGTCGATGACGTAGTCCGCTCGAGCCGCCTTCTGGTCCGGCGGTATCTGCGCCGCCATCCTCTGCCGGACCTCTTTCACGGTGAGACCGTCCCGGAGACGCAGCCTGGCAGTTAGCTGGTCTTCCGGCGCCGTGACGACCAGTACGCGGTCGAACCAACCGTCCATGCCGGCTTCGTAGAGGAGGGGGACCTCTACCGCGATGACCGTGCCCGGCGCGGCAGCCGCACGGGCGGAGTCGATCTGTTTCCGCAGCAGGCTGAGGATGGGGGGATGGGTGATCTCCTCGAGCCTCGTTCTCGCGCGCGGATCCGCGAACACTACACGACCAAGCGCCGCGCGGTCAATCCGTCCATCCGGCAGAAGGATGTCAGGACCGAACGCGCCGGCTATCTCTTTCACGGTTGGCGCTCCCGGCGCCAGCACGGCACGGGCGGCTGTGTCCGCGCTTAGCGTTACCGCCCCCAGCTCGCTGAGCAGGGCCGTGACGGCGCTCTTGCCGGAGCCAATGCCTCCTGTAATGCCCAGGAGCATAGGTACTGTAAATTGGTAAACGGATAAATGGGTGTACGGTTACGGCTTTGCTGTACGCCCATTAAGCAATTTACCCGTTTACTCCTCTTCCTCCTCTTCCTTCTCTTCCTCCGCCTCTTCGGCCTGCTGGGCCCGGAAAGCGTCGCCTATTGTGTAACGAGGCTCATCGTGGCCCATCTGGGACTGGTACTCGTCCACCTCTTCCCTCTCGCGCCGCGTCTCCTGCTCCTGCCGGGCCTGGCGGAGCGACAGGGTCATCTTGCGCTCGTCCGGGCGCACATCGATGACCTTGACCTCCACCTCCGTTCCGGCGGAGAGAGCGGGCGTCTTGGCGCCCTTGCGTCCCGCCAGCTCCGAGTTGGGGATGATTCCTTCCACCCCGCCCTCCACCTGCACGAAGGCGCCGAACGGCACGACCCGGGTAACTGTGCCGTTGATGGTATCGCCCGGGTGGTACCGCTGCGCGATCTCGGTCCAGGGATCTGGCAGAATGTCCCGCAGCCCCAGGCTCACGCGGCCCTGGTCCAGATCCATCTTGAGGATCTTGACGTCCAGATCCTGGCCCTCCTTCAGCACCTCGGAGGGATGGTTGATCCGCGTCCAGGACATCTCAGAGATGTGGAGCAGACCGTCGATTCCGCCGAGGTCCACGAAAGCGCCATAGTTGGTGAGCCGGCGCACCACCCCGTGCCGAATCTGGCCCGGCTGCAGGCTGGCGACGGTCTCGGCCTTGCGCGCCTGCCGGTCCTCGTCCATGGCGAGCTTATTGGAGAGGACTACCTTACGGCGCTCCTTGTCCACCTCGATTACTTTGAGCGGAATGGACTGGCCCACGTACCGCTCGAGGTTGTTCTTCATGGAGCCGTTGCCCACGTGCGAGGCCGGCACGAACCCGCGGATGCCGAGATCCACGACCAGTCCACCCTTCACGCGGTCCGTCACCATGGCGTGGAGGGTGGCGTTCTGCTCCTTGGCCTCCTGCACGCGCTCCCAGGCCTTCTCAAAGTCCGCCCGCTTCTTGCTGAGAATGAGGTTGCCGTCCTGGTTCTCCGTCTCCATGACGTAGACATCGATCCTCTCGCCAACCTTCACAATCTCATCCGCGGGAACGTTGGTGTCCCGGGAAAGCTCACTCCGGCGGATGATCCCTTCAGACTTGGTGCCCACGTCCACCAGGACCCCTTCGCGGTCGATATGGACCACAGTGCCCTGAACCACGTCTCCCTCTCGAAGCGATGGGAAGCTGCGCGAGTAGTCGTCCCCTACCTGTGCGGCCATCTCGTCGCCGCGCCTGGACGGAGTGGGCGGCGCTTCCGTGGTTGGAGGCACGTGGGATTCCGCAGCCTGCGGGGGCGCGTCCGCCAGCGCCGCGGCGTGCGTGACGGCCACCGCGGGCTCAGGCTCGCTGGCGGCCGGGGGCTGAGGCGTGGGTGCGGGAGAGCCACTCTCCGATTCTCCGGGGTGCGCGTCGAGCGTACCGCCCACACTGGCCGCGCTCTCGGACTGTGTGTTCAGGTCTACGTCCTGATGGGCGTGCTCGGTAGCCGGCTCCGGCTCCGCGTCGTGCGCTCCGGCGTGGCCGGACGGCGCGTCAGCGGACTCCGGCTCCGGCTGCGCTCCCTCGTTCATTGTCTCGTCGGTCATTGAAGCGGCTCTCCTCTCGCGGCGCCGGAGTGCGGAATGGGCCCCGGCACCAGAATAGTTGGTCGGAGCACGGCGTGACCGCGCCCATACGGCTCTGTCGTGGGCGGAGCGCGAAGCGGCCGCCCGGTTCTATCCGAATCTATTAGTACGACTCAAACGACGAAACGGCGCGCCGCCAGGCTAGCCGATGAGCGACCGGACCGCGGCCCGGCTTCCCCGCATCGGCTAGACGCGTACGCGCCCGTCTAACTGTTCCGGTGCACACCCGGAACTCCTGGAGCATACCCCATCTATCGCCAGCGCGGGCGATGCCCTGGCCGCCGCCGGAGCGCGAATCGCTTCGACGTGGATCGGCCGCGCTCCTGTCTGGAGCTTCCGCCTTTGTATGTGCGCTATTTCATCGTACCCTCTACGATTCCTTCAAGGCGCATTCACGATTCTATACCTTCATGCCGCCAACAAGACCCTACCCCGGCCCCTCCCCTTACGGAGGGGAGGGAGAATGGCTCCCTCCTTACGAAGGAGGGGGTTGGAGGCGGTGATCCGGGAGCCGCAGGGGAGTCATCTCCGCCCAGTTGGAACCCGCCTTGGCGTCTACCCGCAGCCGCACGTCCAGCGAGTACGCCTCCTCCATGATCCGGACCATCTGCTGGGCTACCGGCTCCATTGCGTGGGTATCCACCCCGAACACTAGCTCATCGTGCACCTGGAGCAGGAGAACGCAGCCGGAGCAGGAGTCATGGAGCTGCCGGTAAACCTCTATCATGGCCAGCTTCATGATGTCCGCTGCTGTCCCCTGGATGGGCATGTTGACAGCCGCGCGTTCGGCCGCCTGGCGGATGTTGAAGTTGCCGCTATTGATCTCAGGCAGGTAGCGCCGCCGGCCCAGGAGCGTCTGGACCCACCCCTGCGAGCGCGCCAGCACCAGCGTCTCCTCTGTGTATCGCCGCACGCCCGGGAACTGGGCGAAGTACCGCTCTATGAACTGCCGCGCGTCCGAGGCGGGGATTCCGAGCGTGTTGGCCAGCCCGAAGTCGCTCTGCCCGTAGATGACCGCGAAATTCACCATCTTGGCGCGGCGGCGCATCTCGGGCGTGACACCGTCGAGCTCCACGTTGAACAGGCGGGTCGCGGTCGCCGCGTGGATGTCTTCGTCGGCTTCGAAGGCGCGCATCATCTCCGGATCCCGGGTGACGTGGGCGAAGATGCGGAGCTCGATCTGAGAGTAGTCGCACGAGAGCAGCACCTGGCCCTTAGGCGCGATGAACGCCTTGCGAATCTCCCGTCCTATCTCGGACCTCACCGGAATGTTCTGGAGATTGGGGTCGCTGGAAGAGAGACGGCCCGTGGCGGCAACCGTCTGGTTGAGCGAGGTGTGCAGCCTTCCCGTCTCCGGGTTCACCAGCCTCGGAAGCGCGTCGGCATAGGTGCTCTTGAGCTTGCTGACCTCGCGGTATTCCAGGATACGGGCGCAGATCTCGTACTCCGGGGCCAGCGATTCGAGCAGCTCCGCCCGCGTGGAGTATCCGGTCTTGATCTTCTTGCCTGTGGGGAGCTGAAGCTTCTCGAACAGGACGCGCTGAAGCTGCTGGGTGGACCCGATGGTGAACTCTTCCCCGGCAAGCTCATAGATTCGTGCGGCCGTCTGGTCCATCTTCTGCTTCATCTCGCCCGCCAGCCGGTCCAGCCAGGCGGTATCCACCGGTACGCCCTCCCGCTCCATCTCCGAGAGCACCGGCACGAGCGGCACCTCCACGCGGTACATGATGTCGTCGAGCTTCTGTTCCGCCAGGCGATCCCGCAGCGGCTCGCGCAGGGCGAGGACCAGCGCGGCCTCCTCTGCAAGCCGCTGCTCCGGACACGCGGAACCATGCTCTTCCCGCCGCAGCCGGAGGTGCTCCTCGGCCAGCGGCCCCAGATCGTAGGAGCTGCGTCCCGGCTGCAGAAGGTACGCGGCGATCATGGTGTCGAAGGCGAACGGATGCGGCGGGGCGCCGAAGCGGGTGAGCACGATCTGGTCGAACTTGGCGTTGTGTCCCGCCAGCTCGATCGCAGAACCTAACAACAGGCCGCGCAGCTCCGCCACCGGCAGGGCAAAGCCCTCGACCGTTTTGTCTTCCTCGAAGAGACCGTGCCCCGTCCCCCGTCCTGCGTCACCCGTCCTCAGCCGTACGTACCACGCCTTACCCGCCGCCCACGCCAGCGCCACACCGAGCAGCCCCGCCCGCATCGGCTGGTTGTTCTCGGCATGGGTCCGAAGCGCTAACGTACCGGCGGCCGCTATCTCGGCCGACAGCGAGTCCCACTGCTCGCGAGTCTCGACGATGCCCGTCTCGACGGAGAAGCTGTCGGTCGGCGGCGCAGCCTGCTCCTCCCGCGGCTCCGGCAGCCGGCGGAGCAGGCTGCGGAACTCGAGCTGGGTGAACATGGCGCGGACACGGTCCCAGGTCTCGGGCGTGGGCTGGTAACGCTGGATGGGCCCCTCGAACGGCGCTTCGCAATGGATGGTCGCCAGCTCCCGGCTGCGCAGCGGCTGCTCGCCCGCGGCCACCAGGTTGTCCCGCACCCGGCCAGGCGGCAGCTCCTGCGCGTGTGCCAGGAGGTTGTCCACCGTGTCGAACTCCTGTAGGAGTTTGGTTGCCGTCTTGTCACCGATGCCGGGAACCCCCGGGATGTTGTCGGAGGTGTCGCCCACCAGCGCCTTGAAGTCCGGAATGCGCTCAGGCGGGATGCCGTACCGCTCGCGGACCGCCTCCTCGTCGTACAGCTTGGACTCGGTCACGCCACGCCGGACCATCTTGACCTTTACGCCGTCGCCCACGAGCTGGAGCTGGTCCGTATCGCCCGTAACGATGACGACTTCGTACCCCTCCTTCACGGCGCGGGAAGCGAGGGTACCAATGAGGTCGTCCGCCTCGAAGCGCGGTACTTCCGCCGCGGCGATGCCGAACGCCTCTACAAGCTGGCGGGCCACGGGAAGCTGGCGCCGGAGGTCCTCCGCCGCCTCCGGCCGGTGGCCCTTATAGTCCTCGTAGGAGTCGTGCCGAAACGTCTTGCCGGGCGGGTCCCAGGCCACGTAGATTGCGTCCGGCTTCTCCTGCTCCAGGACGCTCAGCAGACTGTTGGTGAACCCGAATAGCGCGGCGGTGGGCAGCCCCTCGGCCGTGGAGAGGTACGGCCCCGGCGCGAAGAAGGCGCGGAACAGGAGCCCGTACCCGTCGACGATCACCAATCGCAGTTTAGAGTCTGCCATCGTCCGTGTGAATCTCCCTCTGGTCTGAATACTGGACGGAGCGCGGAGGTCCGTGGTATAGTTGCCTGAAGCCCCATCCTACCCCACCGGGCAAGTGGCGGAACGGCATACGCGGTAGTCTCAAAAACTACTCCCGCAAGGGTTGTGGGTTCGAATCCCACCTTGCCCATAGGAGACGAGCAGGCCCGGCGCTCCTGGCGCCGGGCCTGCTCTACGCCTGGGTGCGGATAGCCAGAACGGCGGCGACCACGATGATGGCGGCCCCAATCCCCGCCGCCGTATAGGCGATGCCGGTGCCGAGGTAGCGGTACGCCGGTCCCGCCACCGCCCACGCGATGCAGGAGATGGCGAGGGTGATGCGCACTGGCCTGGCGGACTGCCGCCCGCGGAAGGCCCGCTCCAGGTTAAGCGCCCCGGCGAGCAGGAACGCCGCGGCGAAACCTATCCACAGGATGGGACTGGACATGTCGCTTCGCTCAAGGTTACAGGGGACAGGTTATAGGCTACAGGGGACGGGCTGGCAGAGTACAACTTATCGGGAGGATATACTCACCCCACCTGTAAACTGTCCCCTGTAACCTGTTCCCTGGCACCTGTAACCTACAAAACAGAACGGGAAGGCACTTTGCCCTCCCGTTCACCGTTTACGTATGGTTCCGGCTAAACTGTGTCCGTCCCGGCGATTAGTAGCGGGGCTCTCCGGCCTTGGCCTTCGCGCGCGCTATCTTGCGCAGGCTGGCCTTCAGCTCGCGGCGCTTGCGGTCGCTGGGCTTCTCGTAGCGCTCGTGCGAGCGGGCCTCCTTGGTGATACCGCTGTTCATCACCGCCTTCTTGAAGCGGCGCAGGGCCGAGTCGATGTTCTCGCCGGGCTTGACGACGACCTGGGTCAAATCTGAATCATCCTTTCGCGATCAGGAGTGGACATGCCTCAGGGCATTATACAACAGCCTCCCACAAACTGTCCAATGGTTTTTGCGGGGCCGTTGACGCATGCGTGCCCGAGGACTACCATTGCGATTGTCGGATGACTTTACGGCGGGCAGCAGGCCCGGACGGCACGGACGGGTATACTGCCGCTGCCGGCAGTGAGGCGCGACAGGGAGGCGCTATGAGCGAGAGACACGGCAACTACATTAGCGGGCAGTGGACCGAGCCCGCCACGGGTGAGTATCTTCAGGACATCAACCCGGCGGATTCCGGCGAGGTAGTCGCCGAGGTACCCAGCTCCGGGCCCGACGATGCGCGACGTGCCGTAGAGGCCGCTTCCGCCGCGCTCCCGTCCTGGGCGGCGCTCTCCTCTCATGCGCGGGGAGAGTACCTGCGCAAGGCCGCCGACATTCTGGAGAGGCGGGCGGCGGAGGTCGCACGCGATCTGATGCGCGAGGAGGGCAAGTCGCTCGCGGAGGCGCGCGGCGAGACGCTCCGGGGCGTGACCATCCTCCGATACTATGCCGCCGAGACCATGCGGCCGGATGGCGAGGTCATCCCCAGCGCCGGGCCCACCACCTTCCTGTACACCAAACGCGTCCCGCTGGGCGTCTGCGTCCTGGTGACGCCGTGGAACTTCCCCATCGCCATCCCGATATGGAAGGCCGCCCCGGCTCTGGCCTTCGGCAATACCGTGGTGCTCAAGCCGTCTGAGCACGCGCCGCTTACGGCGGTGCACGTCACCCGCTGTCTGGAGGAGGCGGGGCTGCCGGCCGGCGTCTTCAACCTGATCCAGGGGCGGGGAGCGGGCGTGGGCGAGACGCTGCTGACCCACCCGCGGGTTGCCGGCGTCTCCTTCACCGGCTCCGCACGTACGGGCAAGACCATCGCCGCATGGGCGGCGGCCCACGGCAAGAAGTACCAGTTGGAGATGGGCGGCAAGAACGCGGCCGTCGTGCTGCCGGACGCGGACCTGGATCAAGCGGTGACGCTTACCATCCAGGGCGCGTTCAAGTCCGCAGGCGAGAAGTGTACGGCCACCTCTCGGGCCATCGTCCATCGGGACGTATACGACGAGTTCACCCAGCGGCTGGTGGAGAAGACCAAGGCTCTGCGCATCGGTCCCGGCACCGACCCGGACGCCTATCTCGGTCCCGTGATCAGCAAGGAGGCGCGTGACCGGATCCTGGACACGCTAAGGAGCGCGGCAGCCTCCGGAGCGCAGGTGCTATGCGGGGGAGGCGCGCCGGACGGCGAGGTCCGGGAGCGAGGGTTTTACATCCAGCCGACCATCTTCGGCGACGTTGCCCCGGATTCGCAGCTCGCCCGCGAGGAGGTCTTCGGTCCCGTGCTCAGCCTGATGAAGGCGGACGACCTGAACCACGCGGTCCGGCTGCTGAACGACGTGGAGTTCGGCCTCTCCGCGTCCCTTTTCACGCGCAGCCTGAATGCGGCCATGGAGTTCGCCGAGAAGGCGGAGGCCGGCATGATTCGGGTCAATGGGGAGACGGCGGGCGTGGAGCCGCAGGCCCCGTTTGGCGGGATGAAAGGCTCCAGCAGCTACAGCCGCGAGCAGGGGCTGGCGGCGCGGGAGTTCTTTACTCAGATAAAGATCATCTCCATCGACCGGGCGGCCTCCTAGATGGCGCTGTGCAGATACCACGCTGACATCGTCACTCGCCCTGGCCCCGTGTCCCAGTGGGGATGGCTGGACAATAGCAGGCTCTACCCGCTCTCGCAGTTCGAGGTGGGATTCGTCCTGACCGGTTGCCACGAGCGCGGCTTGGGGTCTCTGGCAGCCCCCGCAGGTCCAGACTACTTTCCCGCGCCTGGAACAGACCCCAGCCCGGCCGGTCGGGCCCCGGCTCTCGCAGCCCCAATCACAGAGGGAATGGAAGTGTGGGCCGCGGGCGTGACCTACGAGAGCAGCAAATTCGCCCGCATGGCCGAGTCCGCGGAGGGCGGAGACTTCTACGCCCGCGTCTACACGGCGGAACGACCAGAGCTCTTCTTCAAGGCCACGCCGAACCGCGTAGTGGGACCGGACGACAAGGTCCGCATCCGTGCCGATTCCGCCTGGAACGTGCCGGAGCCGGAGCTTGCCGCGCTCGTCTCCGCTAAGGGACAGGTCTTGGGTTATACGATTGGCAACGACATGTCCTCGCGGGACATCGAGGGCGCCAATCCCCTCTACCTGCCCCAGGCAAAGGTCTACCGCGGCTCCTGCGCGCTGGGACCCTGGATCGTGCCCGCCGAGCACCTGGACCCGGCCAACCTAAAAATAATGCTCACAATCCGTCGGCGCGCGAATATAGTGTTTGAGGGCTCGACCTCCACCTCCCGCATGCGCCGCAGCGTGGAGGACCTCGCCTCCTGGCTGTTCCGCGAGAACGAGTTTCCGAACGGCGTCATCCTCCTCACCGGCACCGGCATCATCCCGCCCGACGACTTCACGCTCCAGCCGGAGGACGAGATCGCTATCTCCATCGGGGGAATTGGCGTGCTCCGGAACCTCGTCGCCTGACGCCACGAAGGAATCATGGCCTCCGGCGTGGCAGAGTATCGCATGTTCCTTTTCCTTCCGCCAGCGCATGGCCGGACAGCGCAGCCTCCGGTTAGCTACCGCAAGCAGATCGCCCCTCTCTTCGCCGCCAACTGCAACGCCTGCCACGGTGGAGCGTCGCCGCAGAGCGGCCTGGCCCTCAGCTCCTATGCGCTCCTGCTGAAGGGAGGACGGCGGGGCAAGGCGATCGTGCCGGGCGATCCCGCAAAGAGCCTCCTGGTTCAGCTCGTTGCGGGGATAAAGCAGCCGCGGATGCCGGTCGGGGGCGCGCTAAAGCCCGAAGAGATCGCCCTCATCCGCCGCTGGGTCAAGGAGGGCGCTAAGTCGGACGGCGACGCGCCGGCCGCCGCCCCCGCTCCGCCCCGAATCCCTCTGCGGATCCGCGCCCTGCCGCAGGTCGCGGCCCTCGCCTGGGGCCAGGACGGCAAGCTGCTGGCGGTGGGAGGCTACCAGGAGGTCAAGCTGCTGGAGCCAGGCAGCGGCACGCTCGTGCGTACCCTGAAAGGCCATGCCGACCTGGTGCGCGCGCTGGCGTTCACTGCGGATGGAACCCGCCTTGCCGCTGCGGGCGGCGTGCCCGGCTTGGCGGGAGAGATCAAGGTGTGGAACGCCCAGACCGGCCAGCTCCTGAAGACGTTTACCGGGCACATGGATTCCATCTACAGTGTTGCCTGGCAGCCGGACGGCAAGCGGTTCGTCACCTGCAGTTACGACAAGACCGTCAAGCTGTGGGACATGAGCAAGCCCCAGCCTATCGCGGACCTCAAGGAGCACTCGGAGGCGGTGTTCGCCACGGCGTGGAGCGTGGATGGTAAGTACTTCGCGACCGCCGGATCGGACCGGTCTATCCGGGTGTGGGACGGCCCCACCGGCAAGCGGCTCTACGCCCTGACCGGCCACGACGGCGCCATTAGCTCCCTCGCGTTCCAGCCGAAGCAGGGACAGCTTGCCTCCGGCGCGGCCGACAAGAGTGTGCGGATCTGGAGCCTTAAGCCGGACAGCGGCGCGGTGGTTCGGAGCCTCTCCCCCAATCCTGACGCGGTTACGGCTATCGCTTTCTCGCCGGAGGGCACGGAGCTCGCCGCCGCCTGCGCGAACGGGGCCGTGGCCCTCTGGAAAGTCGATACGGCCGAGAAGCGCCTGGAGATCAAGTCCGGATCGGATACAGCCCTCTCTGTCGCGTACCGGCCCGACGGCAAGGTGCTCGCGATTGGCGGATTCGACGGGTCGGTGAAACTGTTCACCGTGACCGACGGCAAGCTGGCCGCCACGTGCATCGCCCCACCGCAGCACCTGCGGCAAGCAACAGGGACTTCGAAATGACACGGCGCCATCTCGCAGCTTGGACACCAGTCCTGCTCGTTACGCTTGGCGGCGCGCGAGCGTATGGGCAGGCGCCGCAGATCGCCGACGTCTGGCCTTCGGGCGGCCCGGTGGGTACCACCGTCTCCGCTCAAGTAGAGGGCGCGAACCTCGGCGGCGTGAGCGCGATTTACGTTAGCGGCCGTGGGGTCAAGGCGGAACTGGGCAAAGGCGACGGCGGAAAGGTCCCGGTCACACTGACCATCGCCTCCGACGCGACCCCGGGGCCGCACGAGGTGCGCGTGGCCTCGCCCAAGGGGGTCTCCGGCCCCGGCTACGTCTGGGTGGACGCCGTTCCCCAGGTGGCCGAGGCCGAGCCGGATAATCAGCCGGACCAGGCAATGAAGCTCACCCGTCTGCCCATCACCGTCTGCGGCAAGGCGGACGCCCCGGAGGACGTTGACTGGTACACCTTCGACGCCGAGGCCGGCGACACGTACGTGTTCGACGTGTGCGCCAGCCGCATCTATTCGCCTCTCGACCCCTATCTCGAGCTTCAGGACACCCAGGGACACCTGTTGGGCATGGGTACGGAAGGGTACGAGAGGGACCCGCGTCTTATCCATACTTTCAAGATCCGGGGGACGTACCGTGTGCAGATGCGGGACACCCTCTACCGGGGCGGACCGGGATACGTCTACCGGCTCACCATCGGGAAGCTGCCTGCCATCAACGCGCTCTACCCGCCCGGCGGCAGGCGGGGGGAGCGGCTGCAAGCGCAGGTCACCGGTGCAAACCTCGGCGGGATGGACTCCGTGACACTTGACCTCCCGAAGGAGATGCCCGAGCACCGGCGGTGGTACGTGATGCCCAACACACCCAATGGTCCCGCGCTTCCGGTTGCCATCGTTGCGGACGATGACCCCCAGGTGATCCGACCGCCTGGCAGCGATCAGCCCATCGGGCTGCCCGTTCCGGCAACCGTCAACGGCCGCATCGAGACTCGGACACAGGTAGATGGGTACCTGTTCACCGGCGTCGCCGGGCGTCCGGTGGAGCTGGTACTCCGCGCGCGGACGATCGGGTCCCGGCTGGACGGCTACCTACGTATCCGCGACACTTCCGGCAAAGAGCTGCTCAACACGGACGATCAGGCCGGCAGGGACCCGCGCGTCCTATTCAATCCACCGGCTGCCGGGGCGTACCGCGTGGAGGTTAGCAGCCTTGATGGGACGGGAGGGCCGGACTACTTCTACCGGCTCCAAATCAGGCCGTCTGGCATTCCGGACTTTGAGGTGGCGGCGAGCCCAGACATCATCAACCTGGGCCACGGGCAATCCGCCCTGGTCACCGTCACGGTGGCCCGCAACCCCGGCTATGACGCGCCCATTACGATACGGGTGGAGGGGTTGCCCGCCGGGGTGACGGCCAGCCCACTTGTCCTCGGACCGGGCCAGTCGAGCGGGACACTGACGCTGACCGCCGGCGCGGACGCGCCGCTGGCCCACGGTGAGCTGCGGATTGTGGCCGAGGCCTCCGGGGCGCGGGGCGAGAAGATCGCCCGCGTCGCGGTCTCGACCGCCAATCTGCCTCGCCCCGGTGAGGGACAGGCTGTCCCGCGACCGGTTGCGTTTCGAATGGCAGCGGTCACGGACGCTATCCCCCTGTACACGCTCGCGCCGGAGAGCCAGGAGGTGACCATCGCGCCCGGAGAGACGGTGATGATCAAGGTCCGGGCCACGCGACAGGCCGGCAACAATGCGGCCAACGGCGCGATCGCCCTTACGCTGGCGAGCCTGCCGCCGGGCGTCTCGGCCGAGACGCCAGCCATCGCTGAGAAGCAGGCGGAGGCCACCATCAAGTTTACAGCCGCCAAAGACGCAAAGCCGGCCACCGGCTACGCGCTGCTCACCGGCAAGCTCGGCGAGAACGCCGAACCTGCCCCCGTAATCGTGGTAACCGTGAAGCCCAAGTAGGACTTAGACGGGTGACGGAGGACGGATGACCGACGAAGATCCGGATTCATCCCTCATCCCTCATTCTTCCCATGCTGCTCCCCTCCGTCCCCATCCTCATGTACCACAAAGTTGGCGCGCCAATAAGGACACGGGCCGACCGGTTCCTCAACGTCTCCGCACCGGACTTCGCGCGGCAGATGCGGCTGCTGGCGAGGCTCGGCTACCAGGGGATCACGTTTGCGGAGGCCGCGGAAGGCCTCGCGGGAGCAAGGCCCCTGCCACAACGGCCCGTGTGCGTGACGTTCGACGACGGGTACGCCAACGTGGCGGAGTTCGCCGCGCCGGTGCTGGAGCGGCGCGGATGGCCGGGCACCGTCTTCATCCCCACTGCCTATGTGGGCGGCGCGAACACCTGGCCGGCCGGCGCGGGCGATCCCGTACTGCCGATAATGGACTGGGAATCGCTCCGCTCGCTGGCCGCCACTGGCTGGGAGCTGTCCGCCCACACCCGGTCACACCCACGGCTGGGCGAACTGGACGAGGACGCGGCCGCACGGGAGATCGCCGCGGGACGGGACGATATCGAGGCGAACACGGGCGTTCGCCCGTCCACCTTTTGTTATCCCTTCGGCAGCTTCAATGCGCGCACGCCGGAGTTGGTGCGGCAGGCCGGGTTCAAGGCGGCCTGCACCGTACAGAGCGGCATCGCGCACACCGGCCTCAACCCCTACCTGCTCCCACGCGTGAAGATCGCGTACCGGGACGCCGTCGCCGGCCTGCTCTACCGCCTCTTTCTCCGTCCTCACTTGCCATAGGAATGTTCCGCTCCCTGACGAATCCTATAGGGGCGGCCCGATGTGGCCGCCCGCTAACCACGCTAACGGGACGAATGGAAGACCTGATGAACGAATCGTGCCTGAACCATGTACTCACCGACGCGGAGCGGGAGCAGTTCGACAACCAGGGGTATCTGGTCCTGGAGGACGCGCTATCGCGGGGACAGGTCGCTGCGCTGACCGAAGTGACGGACCAGATCTACCGCCGCAAGCTGGACGAGGGCTTCGACCCGAAGAAGGCGCTCTTCTTCCCCAACTTCATCCCGGACAGCCCGCTCTTTCAAGAGCTGGTGGACTATGAGCGCGTGCTGCCCAAAGTGTGGGGAATACTGGGCTGGAACATCTACCTCTACCACGCCCATCTCATCGTCACACCGCCCACGGGTCAGCCGCCGGACGACAAGAGCTTCGGGTGGCACCAGGACAGCGGCCGGGTGAACGTGGAGATAGAGTGCCATCCGCGCCCGCGCCTCTCGCTCAAGGTGGCCTACTTCCTGTCAGACTGTTCGGAGCCGGGCCGAGGCAACTTCTGGATCATCCCGGCCAGCCAGCTTCACGATAGTATCGAGCGCCCGCCGGACGGCATCGGCCAGCCGGAAGGGGCGATTCCGGTCTGCGTCAAGCCCGGCACCGCCGTCTTCTTCGATCGCCGGCTCTGGCACACGGCCTCGCCCAACTGGAGCGACGTCACACGCAAGGTGCTCTTCTACGGCTACGGGTATCGCTGGATCCGGACCAAGGACGATATGACGGTGCAGGACCTCTGGCCCCG
>CAYNFH010000116.1:0-20009 GCA_964396385.1 uncultured Chthonomonadaceae bacterium
AGGGGAGGGGCCGGGGGTGGGGTTCTCCCTCCCCTTCGTAAGGGGAGGGTGGGGGAGGGTTTTCCGGCCGCGCGCTTAGGGACCTCTTTGAGGAGGGTATCCACGGCAACCTCGAGCTGACGGTCGCGATGGGCGGAGATGTCGTCCGGGGTCTGCTCCACCACGATGTCGGGCCGAACGCCGTTGTTCTCCATGTCCTTGCCGCTGAGGTCGTAGAACCCTTGCTCCGGTATGCGGTAGCCGGTGCCGTCCTGCAGCGTGCCGTCGTAAGTCCCGATGACGTAGCCCGGGGTGCGCGTCCCTACGATCTTACCGAGCTTGAGCGCCCGGAAGCCGTTCGGGAAGATTTCGGCATCGGACGCCGAGTCGTCGTTTATAAGCAGCACGATGGGCTTGTCCCAGTGGCGGAACGGCTGGGTAGCGCGGGCCGCGTCGCGCGGCTGCGTGTAGCCGTAGGCGGGGCGGCTGAGCTGCGACAGGATCTCGTCGTGCGTGTTGCCGCCGCCGTTGTTCCGCACGTCCAGCACCAGCCCCTCCTTGGTCCGCGCCTTGCCCCACAGCTCCCGCTCGAGCTGCTTGAGCGAGGGCTGGTCCATGGCGCGGATGTGGATGTAGGCCAGCCTCCCGGCGGAGAGCTTGTCCACCTCGGCCCGGGCCTGATCCACGCGCTGCTGGTACAGCAGGTCGAAGAGCTGGCCGCGGCTGATGGGCTTGAGCTTCACGGTGCGCGCGCCCTGCTTGGAAGGCGTAGAGTTCACCAGCAGCTCCACGGTCTTGCCGGCCTTGTCCAGCAGGGTCAAGTACATGTCCTCGTTGAAGGTCACGTCCTGCCCGTCGATAGCCATGACGTACTCGCCCGGCTTGATCCTGGGGCCCAGGTCATCGTCGGGCCCCTTTGGAAGGTAGCCGGTCACCTTCATTCCCGGCCCGGCGTACTCCTGGTCGAAGTCCATACCCAGCTCCGCGGTCGCCGCGCCGGGACGGCCGGCGGCGGGGCTCGGTTCCGTGTGGGACGCGTTCAGCTCGCCTACCATCTCTGAGAGCAGGTACCAGAAGTCCTCCCTGGTGGCCACGCCGCCCAGCAGCGGTTCATATTCGCGCCGGACGGCGGCCCAGTCCACGCCGTGCATACCTGGGTCGTAGAAGCCCACCGAGTACCGGCGCCAGAACTCATTGAACGCCTGTTCGATCTCCGCGCGCCGGTCGACTTCCAGCGTTGCCGAGAAGGCAATCTGGGTCGAGCCGCCGCCCGCCCGGGGCGCCGTCCGGATGGTGCCGCCGGGACCCATGAAGAAAAACTTGCTGGCGTCGTTCCCGAACTTCGGCGCGTCCGTCGCTACACCGCCGGTGGTCAGCCGCTGGATGGAGCCGCCGCGGATCGGGATCGAGTAGAAGTCCGGCTGGCCGTTCATCCCGGAAAGGAAGATGGCCGCCTTGCTGTCCGGCGTGATGGCGTAGGGTCCGGCGCCCTGGGTGGTGATCCGCTTGGCGCGGTTCTCGATGTCATCCCAATCGATCTTGACCTCGACCGCCTTTCCGCCGGAGGGTGCCTGCCCCGCGGCCGGTGAGGACGGTGGAGCGGTCTCCGCCGCGATGTCCGACTCATCCCTCTCCTTCTGGAGCGGAAGGGTATAGAGGTCCATGCCCTCCGGACGGTCGCGATCGGAGAGGAAGAGCAGATGGGTGCCGTCCTTAGACCACTGCGGGTCGAAGTTCACACCGGGGTAGTAGGTGATGTCCGTCGCCTGGCCGCCCGCCACCGGCACCACCCAGATGTCCACCGTGCGCGTATCGTCCATGCGGGAGAAGGCTATCCACTTGTCGTCCGGCGACCAGGAGTAGCTGCTGATGCCTTCCAGCCGCTCGTTGTTACCCTGCGATTCGGCGAGCTTGTGGGCTAAGCCGGTGCCATCCGAGTTCGCGACGTAGAGCCCGCCCTGCTTGCCGCTGCGCAGGAACGCGAGCAGCTTGCCGTCGTGCGAGAACTGCGGGCTCTTCTCCTCGCTGGGATCGACTGAGATGGGCTTCACCTCTTTGGTCTTGACGTCCAGGGTGTAGATATCGAAGGTGCCCTTCCGGTCCGAGATGAAGGACAGCTTGCTGTTGTCCGGCGACCAGTAGATGTCCATGTCGTTGGCCGGATTGTTGGTCAGCCGCTCCGCTTCGCCCCCCTTGTCCGCCGGAATGGTCCAGATCTCGCCGCGGGCGACAATGGCGAGGGTCTTGCCGTCCGGCGAGATCTCAACTTCCGTCGCGCCGTTGGCGAGGTTCAGACGGGTCACCTGGTTGGTCTTCTCGTCCGAAGGGGCCTGGACAGTTACCTTGCGCGGCGTCCCGCCGCTAGTGCTTACCGTGTAGAGGTCGCCCTCATACTCGTAGGCGATGAGCTGGCCGTTGCGCGACATATTGGGCCAGCGCACCTCACCGCCTTTGTGGTGCGTCAGCAGGCTCGGTTTCCCGCCATTCGCGGTCGCTTCCACGATGTTCGGCGTGCCGGGAGTGACCTCGTCCGACACGTAGAAGAGCGAGCGGCCGTCGTGGGAGTACATCGGCCAGAGGTCCATGCCGTCGTAGCCGGTCACCTTCGTCACTTTGCCGGTGGCGAGGCTCTTGGTGTAGACGTCGGAGTTGGCGGATCCGTGGTACCGCGGACGCCACCAGATCGCGGTGCTGCCTATGCGGCTATAGGCGATGGTGCTGCCGTCCGGCGAGTAGACCGCGTACCGGACCGGCTCCCGGTCCGAGGTGAGCGCCTTGACCACGTGGGTGCGGACGTCGATGGCGTACGCCTGCCACGTGTCCGTATTCCGCATGGACTGGAACAGGACCCGCGAGCCGTCCGGCGACCAGTCGCTGGGATAGTCGTTGGACGTGTTGTTGGTGAGCCGCACGGCCTCTCCGCCCGTGGAGGGGATGAGGAAGAGGTCGTAGTTCATGGTATTGGGCGCCGCGCTGTTGTAGCGGTCCGACGCGAAGGCGATCCAGCGGCCGTCCGGGGACCAGCGGGCGTAGCCGTCGTGCGCCTCGTGGACGGTGAGGCGGGTCGCTGCGCCGCCGTTGCTGTCCACGGTCCAGAGGTCGCCGAGATAGCTGAAGCAGATGGTCTTGCCGTCCGGGGAGAGGGCGGGGAACATCATGCCCCGGGCGGGCTTCTCTTCCGGCAGCGGGAGCAGGCTGCCCTGCGTTCGGCCGGACGTGGCGCAGACGCAAACAAGAAGGGCGGCCAGGGCCGCCTGGAAGAGCTTCATAACGTCTCCTGGGCAGGGAATCGGGAGCCTGGCGCCGGCCGGCCCAGCCGTCCGTCAGGCGGAGTCCAGCGGCCGCGAGCGTTCGAGTAGCCCCGGGCCTCCGTGCCCGGGACGCCAATATAAGGGACGCGCGGCGCGGGCCGCAGTTACACTCCTATACGTTACCCCCACCCGGTATGTCACACGGGCCGGGCATCGCCATTCCGCCGCGGGCGGCACGCCCCAAAAACCGAGACCGCGCCATCCAGCTTGAATTCGCTGGCACATAGTTCTAATCCCGGCAGGATACGTAGTGCGAGGGTGGAAACTAAACGTGATTGCGCTGCTGATTAGCCACCATACGTCATCTGTAAGTCCCACGCAACCGCAACGCATCTGCCATGACGCCAGATCAGGAGGCCGCATACCGTGCGCTGCTCGCCGGCGAGCGTTCGTCGCCGGCTCGCTTCGTAGATGCGTTCGTCTCTCCACTCTACTCCCTGCTCCGGAAGCGCCACCTCGCAATCCCCTCGGAGATCGTGCGCGATGCTGCTAACGATGCTCTTATCGCCATCATCCGGCATCCCGAGGGCTACCGGCCCGGTTGCGGAACGCTCCTCAACTACCTGGTGCACATCGCGGAGCACAAGCTGGTGGATGAGCTGCGCCGCGCCCAACGGCGTCGCGAGACTCCTGTAGGTGGCGCTGTCGAACTTGAGTTCTGGGAATCGAAGAATGATCCGGAACAGCCGCAGGCGGAAGATCCGGACCAGATCCCGGCGCCGCTACAGTCACTCGTGGATGAAGCGCTTCCAGATCCGAAAGACCGCGCTATAGCCCGGCTGATAGCCCAGGGCAGGACGGACTCCGTGGAGTTCGCAGAAGCGCTGGAGATAGCGCTTCTGCCCGCGGAGACGCGGCGTGCCGAGATAAAGCGTCATCGAGACCGCGTGCTCAAGAGGCTCCAGCGCAGGCGGGAGCTGTTTCGGAGGTACCTGGATGAGCCCTGATTCCGCCGGCCGAACCCGCCGGCTTCGTCGCGCCTTCGCGGATCGCGCCGCCTCTACCGGCGCTCCTCTCCTGGCGTCCGCGCTCCACGCATACGCCGATGCCGAGGGGCGCAATTGGGCGGACCTCGCCCGCGAGATTGGCGGTGCCTCCGACACCCTTGACCGGATAGCGTGCTGCTTTGCGCCGCGGCCGGACGCGTTTCTCGAGGACGCCCGCGCAATTGCGGAGTACGCAGGAGCCGATCCGGACTCGCTTCTTCTCCTGTTGAGGCAGCTCCAGGTCATCGAGACCTTCTCCGACGAGCCCGTAGCGGCCGGGTCTTCTTCGGATGACGCCCGCCCATTCCTCCTGGCCGCCCGCGATCGGGACGAAGAATCCCCCGGTGACGACGATGCCTGATCCCCTCGTCACGGCTGCCAGGCTCCGCATGGAAGTGGGCGCTCCGGAGGACGCCTCCATAGACATCAGGCGCGTGCTCCCAGCCCTCTATCCCGCCGCGTGGGTCTTCCTGCCGCACCTCACCGTGTCCGGAATCAAGTTCTGGCTCCGCCGCCACGGCGCGGTCATTCCGGCCGGGCTCGTTACATGTGCGGACCGCCGGCTCCGCGGCGGCCTCGTAGCCTGGCGCGGATGCGGCCTGCTCTTCGCAGACGGCGATGACCCGGAGGAGGAGCGCGTGCTGTCGCTCGCGCACGAGGCGGCCCACTTTCTCGGCGACCACCTCTATCCCCGCCTGGATCTGGTGGAGCGGCTGGGTCCCAGCATCCTTCCGGTGCTGGATGGCGACCGCCCTCCCACGCTCGTGGAGCGGGTAGACGCACTGCTCGCCCGTACTAGCCTGTCCCATCATACGCACCTGATGGGCCGGGCCGGTCCGCTCCCGCCGGCTCTCTACGCGCTGGAAGAAGACGCCGACACCTTCGCGCGCGAGCTGCTCGCCCCCACGGCGTCGCTGGAGCGCCATTTTCCGGAGCTTTCTGCCGGAGAGGAGGCCATCCGGCAGGTGGCCGAGTTCGTCTCGACGGTATTCCGCCTGCCGCCGCGCCATGCGATGATCCACGCCCGAGCATTTGTAGCGCGCTGCGCCCAACCCGTTGCGCCCATGCACCGGCTCGGTTTCGCCTGAGCCTTGGAGGGGAACATGAGCTCCGATATCGCGGAAGCAACACCAGAGGAGCAGTACGTCGCCGCCCTCGGCCAGTCGTTCGCCCAGGCGCTGGACGTTACCACCTGGCACGACGGGGCCAATCTTGCCCCGCTCTACCAGTCGCTGCGCCTGGCCGTGGCGGAGAGCGTCGAGCGGGAGCGTCGTGTCCGCGACCCGATACGAGACACGATCTTCCCGCAGCTCCGCGCTCGCGCGGGCCGGAACCTGCCGGACAGCGCAGGGCTCTACCGGATGGACGACGCTCAGATTCAGGAGGTACACAACGGCCTCCTCTTCAACGGCGCTACCGAATGCTGTGACGGCACCCGCGACGGCCATGACGCCCTCGTCCTCTCCGTCATCCAGCTCGGAATCTCCATCGTGCGGTACGATGGCGCGTGCGGCTCCTGGGTCCAGCGCCTCTACCGACGGGACCTCCACGCCCGGTTCGAGGATCCGGTCGAAGAGGCCATGGAGCTGCTCAAGAGGCGCGGCAGTGCGGACGGCGCCGCCTCGGACCCGGATGACACGCCGAGCCGGCTCATCCGGCGCGCCCTCATGGAGTACGCGGAGCGCGCCGCTCTGGTGGACCTTTCCACCGCCCCATGGCGCATGGGACACGGCAATCCCATTCCCGGCAGCGTCCTCCTGGCCACCACCCCCCAGCTCGTCCTGCGTTGTGTGGACACCCTGCGCAGGCTCATTGAGGAGCATCGCCGCTTCGTCTTCGTGGCAAGTGAGCCGGCAGACCGCTTCACTGTTACCCTTGGCAATGCCCTGGGACCTCTGGAGTTCGCGATCACCGGCTCCCTCATGGACCAGTTCCCCGAGGCCCGGCTGGAGCGGATGCGCCAGAGCCAGCGCGGCCACCCGCGT
The DNA here is from genome assembly GCA_964396385.1 of uncultured Chthonomonadaceae bacterium. Classification (GTDB taxonomy): domain Bacteria; phylum Armatimonadota; class Chthonomonadetes; order Chthonomonadales; family CAJBBX01; genus CAYNFH01. Next base: position 6,262 of record CAYNFH010000116.1, read on the forward strand.
GAGAGCAGGCTAATCGAAGAGCTCGTGCGGGACGTGGCTCCTCAGGTGGTGATGGGCGCCTACCGCGCCGGACCGCACGCCCCCGCACGCATGTTCTACGCGCACAGAGACTTGGCGTGCGAGGCGGCCGCTGTCGCGATGGCGGACTCTACTCTCCAGCCTATCCGCGGATTTCCCATGCTCATCGACCTGGCAGACTGCGTCTGCCGCAGCGTGTTCGATTCCGGCAGCTTCCGAGGCTGTCTGCAGGATGCCTACGCCGCCGCGGGAGAGCCCGCCCGCTACCTGGGCGAGCGCGAGACCCGCTCATGATCTGAACACCTGAACACCTGAACACCTGAACACCAAGGAGTACTCCCATGTCCGACCATCCGCAAACCGTCACTGTCGCTCCCCTCCCGCCGGAGTTGGCGGAGCGGTTCCCCGAGAGCGCGCACGAGCAGCTCCGCGCGGATATCCAGGAGGCGGGCGGCCCCTATGTCCCGCCGGCCGAGGACGGCCGCGTCGGCGTTACCATGTTCGACACTCCCACATCCGACGATGGCGCCATCCTGGTGCTGGCCCCGCGGGACTGCATCGGCCTGCTGCCCTCCCAGGCCATCGTCCGGATCCGCAGCCGCTCGGATGGACGCACGTACATCGGCGCCGTCGCACGAGGTCCCTTCGCACTCCCGGATGGTCTGCGCGCCGACGCCCCGCCCATTGTGGCGACCGCCGTGCGCGGCGGCTTCTTCCTGCCGGAATACCACGGACTCGTGGTGGTGGAGATTGCGGGAGAGGAGCGCGCCGGCCAGGTGCTCCCACACCGCTTCCGCCCGGCGCCCAATAGCCCGGTCTATCTGCTGCCGGAGGAGGAGGTCCGCTCCTTCCTCGGTACTGGCGGCGACATCCGGCTGGGAGTAGCATACGGGCATGAGGACCTGGAGATCGCCTTCCCATCGCGCGACAAGCGGGTCCTCCCGCGCCATAGCGCCGTGCTCGGCACCACCGGCGGCGGCAAGTCCACCACCGTGGCGAACATGGCCGCCGAGCTCCAGGAAGCCGGTGTGGCCGTGATCCTCTTGGATACCGAGGGCGAATACACGGAGATGAACGAGCCCACGGACAAGGAAGAGATTGCCCTGCTTCTGGCCGAGCAGGACCGCGCTCCCGCTGGCGTCAGCGACACGGAGCTCTACTACCTCGTCGGCCGCGCGTGCTCCAACCCCATGCATCCGAGCTGCCGGACCTTCTCGCCTCGCTTTGCCGGCATCTTCCTGCCCGCCGTGGAGGAGATACTGGACATTGGCGACAACGAAGCCCAGCAGCAGCGGTTCCAGAAGGCGGTGGACGTGGCCGTAGAGGCCCTGGATCGGTTCGTCTGGACGGACGCCGAGAAGGACTACGTCAAGCAGGAGATGGATCTCTTTGACGAAGGCTATCCCCGGATGCGCCTCTCGCATCTCTACGACGTTGTTAGAGCTACCGCCGACGCGCTGGATGCCCGCTCCGGCGAGGTGCGCCTCACCCTCAAGTCCCCCGAATTCGCCCGCCGGGCCGCCGAATTCGCGGATGTGGTGGACACCTCCATCAAGAGCGTGCCGAGCTGGCGCAAGCTCCAGGGCAAGCTGGGCCGCATAGACCGCTTGGGCATCTTTGACAATCCGGCCGCTCCGCCGCTGAGCTTCCCGGATCTCATCCGCCCGGGCCGAGTCTCCATCATCGACCTCTCTGACTCGGATTCCACGCTGGTCAACAACCTCATTATCAGCGACCTGCTCAGGGGAGTACAGAAGGCGCAGGAGGAGGCGTACCAGGCCGCGCAGGACCGGGGACGGGAGCCCACGCCCGTGGTGGTCATCATCGAGGAGGCGCACGAGTTCCTATCCGCCCAGCGCATCGGCAAGATGCCCACCCTCCACCAGCAGGTAGAGCGCATAGCAAAGCGCGGACGCAAGCGATGGCTGGGTCTGGTCTTCGTCACCCAGCTTCCGCAGCACCTCCCGGACGCCATCCTGGGGCTCGTCAACAACTTCGTCCTGCACAAGGTCGGCGATGCCAACGTGGTCACCCGCCTCAAGCGGAGCGTGGGCGCCATTGACGAGGCGCTATGGTCGCGGCTGCCACGCCTCGCTCCCGGCCAGGCCGTCGTCTCCCTCTCCACCCTGAGCCGTCCCATGCTCACCGCCATGGATCCCGCCGCATGTCGGCTGCGAATGGCCCGCTAGGCCAGCCATCAACCTTCAACCCTCAGCCATCAACCACCAACCATGATAAACGCCATCGTTACAAGCGACAACCACCTGGGGGCCTACTACGCCCGCATGCGGCCGGATAGGCTGGAGCAGCGCCGCCGCCGGCTCCAGAGCGCCTTCGAGCGGGTCGTGGATACCGCCATCGCGCGGCGCGTAGACCTGTTCCTCCATGCGGGTGACCTCTATGACCGCCCCGACCCTCGCAACGCAGAGCGCCGCTTCGTCGCGACACAGCTCCGGCGGCTCCGGGACGCCGGCATTCCCGTCTTTGCCATTGCCGGCAACCATGACTCGCCCCGCTCCTACGGCTACGACGGCGGCGTGACTCCACACGAGGAGATGGAGGAGCTCGGGGCCGTTTGCCTGTTCCGCTCGACCCGCGCCCTGGAGGCAGAGAGCCTCACCGTCCGCGGCGTCCGCGTGGGCATCCGGGGCATGACGAGCGACTTCAATCTGCCTCCCAACCGCTGCCCTCTTGCCGATTGCGCGGATGGGCTTGAGCGTGCGGGCGATGTGGACCTGGTCCTGCTCCACTACGGTGTGGAGGCATGGGCGCAGCCATGGGCCGAGGAGCCTTGCCTGCTTCGCTCCAATCTGGACCGCCTGAATGCGGACGCGGTCTGCGTGGGGCACCTGCACACGCGCGCGGAGGCCAGGCTCGCCGAAGGCGGACTCCTCCTCAACCCGGGCGCCACGGAGCACATCCACTTCGGGGACGAGCACCTGGAGTGCGGCTGCTGGCTGCTGCATCTGCAGCCCGGCCGCGTAGACGCCGAGTACGTGCGTCTCACGCCTCAGCCCATGCGTACCCTGACGGTGGAGCTGGACAAGGGCGCAGGCGAGCCGACCCGGCACATCCTGGACCGAATGGACGCGGTGAGCGCCCCGGACCAGCTCCTGCGCGTGCGGCTAACAGGTACCGCGCCGGCGGCGTTGCTGGAGGAGCTCGATCTGGCGGCCATCCAGACCGCCGGCGCCGAGCGCAACTTCCAATGCCAGGTGGATACCGACTCGCTGGTTTCTTATGAGCCCGGCGCGGACGTGTTTGTGGAGATTGGCTTCAGCTTCGACGTGCGCGACGAGCTGCAGAAGACGGCCGAAGCGTTCGCACGCAACTGTGGCGACGACGAGACCCGCCGGGAGCTCTGCCGTCTGGCCGGCCAGGAGCTCACGGCCTCCTGTGACCGCTACGCGGGCAGGTGACCGGGAAGCCTGGCACCAGGGTTTCGCCCTGGAGATTTGGAGTGCGGGAGCAAGCTCCCGCTTTCTCTCTATGGCTTTAGAGGACGAAATGGTGAATGCTGTAGGGGCCGGGCGCCGTCCCGGCCCGTCCGCCAGCCCCTACATAGAGTGCGGTGCCATGGCACTGCTTTCTCTGCACCGCTTGCCGCAACGAAGCAGCGAACGCTGTAGGGGCCGGGCGCCGTCCCGGCCCGTCCGGCGCGGAGTAACAATGCGCGCACAAGTGAGGTACGTGCTATGAACATCCTGTTACACCGCCTGCGGGCCAACAACTTCAAGCAGCTATCGGATATAGACCTGAGCTTTCCGGACCGGTGCGCCTTTCTGATAGAGGGCCAGAACGAAGCAGGGAAGTCCTCGCTCTTCGAGGCGGTCTTCTTCGCACTGTACGGCAAGACCCTCATCACGGACCAGGACTACCACATAGAGCACCTCAAGCAGTACGGGGCGGAGGAGCTGCTGGTAACGCTCGACTTCTCGGTGGACGGGCGGCCCTTTTCGATCTCGCGCAGAGTAGGCATGAACCACACGGTCAAGCTAACCTGCCCCTCCGCGGACGGCGGCCAGGAAACCATCTCTCAGATCGGTGAAGTGAAGCGCAGGCTCGCGGAGGAGCTTCGCCTGAGCGCGGACGCCGCCCTCAACACCTGCTTTGTGGAGCAGAAGAAGCTGGAGCGCCTGGAGGACCTGCAGCCCTCCGTCCGCCGGGAGACCATCAACGAGCTCCTCAACCTGCGCATCCTCACCAGCCTGGAGGCCGAGTACCGGCTGACGCGGGAGGACCAGGACGAGATCCGCCGTCTCCGCGACCGGGTCAAGCTGGCGGAGCTCGATGCTGGCATCCCCGTTCTGGAAGAGGACGCGCGAGCGGCGGAGCGCTGCCTGGCCTATACGCGCCTGCTGGACGCACACACGCGGATCCAGGACCTGGACCGCCGACTGGCCGTGGTGGAGGGCCGACTCGCCGAGATAGCAGCTCGCAGGAAAGAGCTGGCTGCCTCGCTCGAAGAGTGCCGCAAATTGCGCGACCAGTTGACGGCCATTGACAGCGACATCCGCCACCGTCTCCAGGCCTGGCGCTCCGCCCTCCATATCGCAGGGGAAAAGGAGCGCCACGTAGAGACACTGGAAGGGCTGGCGGGGACGCTTCCCGGCCGCGCTCAGCAGTTGGCCGGCTGGAAAGCGCTCCTGGCGCACTTGACCGCCCTGGAGGAGCTGGCCCAGGCCGAGACCGATCTGGCTGCCGCCGAGAAAGCGCGCCATGACGCGGCCGACCAGGAGCAGCGGCTGGCGGAGCTCCAGCAGGAGATGGAGGCGCTGTCCTCGCCCATCCAGGAGGCGCGCAAGAAAGTTCAGGGCGCGGCGGAACGGCTGAGCCAGGCCCGCACGCGCCAGGCGCTCCTGGCCTGGGCGGAGGCCGCGGAGCAGCACGCCACGGTAGACGTGGAGGGCGGGAACGCCGCGCAGGTCGCGGAGCGGCAGCGGGCGGCTCAGAATAAGCTCGCGGGCGCGGAGTCCGCGGCGGCCGCGGCCGCGCGCCGCATGGTCCCGCTGTCCCTGGTCGCCGGCTTCGGCGTGGTGGTGGCGCTGGCGGGCTTCGGGCCGGGCCGAGCCGTCTGCGGCATTCTCGGGCTGCTGATCCTGGCCGTCGGCGCCGCCCTCGTGATGCGAGCTCGCTCGGCCCTCGCTGCGGCGCAGGTCGAGGTTGCCGCGGCCCGCACCCTGCGTGACCGCCTGGAGGGCGAGCTTGCCGCCGCCCGCGCGCAGGCGGAGGCCGGCGCCACCCGCCGCGAGCAAGCCGCCAAGCGCCTGGCCGCAGAGGCGGCCCGGCTTCAGTCGTTGGGGACGCCTGTTCCAGAGTCTCCCCAGCCGGCTCGCCAGACCGCCGCCGCGCTGGACCCCACGCCGGTGGAACAGGCGGAGCAGGGCCTGGAAACGGCGCGCGGCTCGCTGCAGGCCCTGCAGAGCAAGCTGGACGGCCTCCAGTCCGCCTACGATACGCTGCGGCAACAGCCGCGCCCGGATGCCGGGCAGCTCGCCTCCCGCGTCCGGGATCTCGCCGGAGAGCACCACCGTCTGCGCGCCGCCGCGCCCGCGGACCCCGCCCAGGTCTACGGCGCGCTGCAGTCAGATGCTCTGCCCACCGCCGCCAGAGCCCTGGAGACCACCCTGGCCGGCCGCGAAGCGGAGTTGCGGCGCGACCAGAAGGAGGCGGAAGCTCTTCCGGCCCTGCGGCAGGCCCTCACGGAGGCGGGGGACAAAGCCACCGCTCAGGCCCGCGGTCTGCGCGAGGCCTGGTCTGCGACGCTTCCCGAGTACCCGCTCTCGCCCGACAGCGAGCCTTCCGAGCAGCTCCTTGCGGAGGCGCGTGTCGCAATTCAATACCAACTGGATTGTCTGGACCAGGCTGCGCTCCGCACAGAGGACGAGTCGCTGCAGGCCGAGGAATCCCGGCTCACCCGGGACGCCGCCGCGGTTCAGCAGGATCAAAAGCGCGCGGCCGAATCGCTGGACGCCTTCGCCGCCGACCTGCAGGGCCACACCTCGACCCTCAACTCCCAACCCTCAACCCTTACCAACGAGCAGAGGGCATCGCACGTTGCCGGCCTCCCCACCCGCTTCCCCGAACTGGCCCGCGCCCTCGAGCGAGAAGCTCCGGAGTGGGAGCTGGAGCGCAACCGCCGGGCAGAGGCCCTGCGCACCGCCCGCGCGAACCGAACCGTTCAGGCACGGGCCCTGGGCCTGGGAGACGATCCGCTGGAGCTGGCCGCGGAGCGGGAGGCGGCGGCTGTGGAACAGAGGCGCCAGGATGTGAAGAGGCTGGGAGGAGAGATAGTGCGCAAGACGCGCGAGTCCATCGTCGGCCGCGTCATGCCACTGACCATCAACAACATGCAGCGGCTGCTCCCACTCCTCACGGAGGGACGCTACCTGCAGGCAAAGTGGGACGACGCCAACAACGCCATCCTGGTGTATGACTCGCGGGCCCGGGAGTTCCAGCGGAAGAGAGTCTTCTCAGGCGGCGCGCGGGACCAGATATCCCTGGCGCTGCGGCTGGCGTTTGCGCTGGCCACCCTCCCGGCGGAGCACAACATCCGCCCCGGCTGGCTCTTCCTGGACGAGCCGCTCTCCAGCTTCGACCGGCAGCGCACCCAGGCCCTGGTAGACCTGCTTACGGGCGGGCTTATCCACAAGCACTTCGCCCAGGTCTTCCTGATCTCTCACAGCGAGTCGTTCGACCCGTCCCGCTTCGACCACCGCCTCCGCCTTGAATCCGGCCGCATCCTGGAGTGCACGCTCCCCTCCGTCGAGGCCGTGGTCCAGTCGCGGCCCTCGGCCGAAGGGACTTACCAGACTACGGTAACAGGATAGCGAGAGAAGATGGGGTCCGCGGTGGCTATCGTGACCGATTCCACGATAGCCTGTGCGATCAGCAGACGGTCAGAGAGGAAGACATGAGAATCCAGGAGGAGCTTCACTCTTCGCCGAGCCAGAAGCTGTCAGGCAAAGGTTCGTCAAAATCATCGGCAATCCACCACTGGCCGGCGTGGAGGCCAGGCGAGCGTGGCTCCTCTGGCCGGACGGGTCCGGCCTGGGCTCCGAGCCCGGAGTCGACGATTTCGCGCAGCACGTCGTTCGGCTCTACGCCTCGCGCCTCCGCGCGCTCGCGCAGCCGCTGCTCCTGCCGCGGCGTGAGCTCAAGTGTAACGGTCATCGCAAGGTCCCTCTGCCCATGATCAGGCTCTGCCTGGATTATATCACGGTCCGCTCGTCGCAATTCGGGCCGCCCGAACGAACAATGTCGTGTAGAGTGCGGAGAGCCGCAAGACTCTGGCAAAGCAGCTTTCCGGCTTCCTGCCACCGAGGCGAGTAACCCACCATGCGTCTGCCCGTCCCTTTCAACCTTGAGCGCGCCGCCACAAATAGTAGCCGGGAAGACTGCCTGGTGGGAGAGACTCGCCCGCGTGGAGGATAATGTGACCCCCGAGAACTGTGAGAGGCTCTTGAAGCTGTGGGGGAAGACGGATCGAAGCGATCCGTCTCGGTACCATCCGCTCCTCTTCCACATGCTCGATGTGGGATTCGTTGCGCGACAGCTCTGGCGGCAGTGCATCCCGGATGCTATGCGGCAGCGCTTTGCCCAGGCGCTGGGTCTGACCGGGGAAGAGGCGGAGAGGATTGTAGTACTTCTGGCGGCACAGCACGACCTAGGAAAGGCTTCGGCGTTCCAGACTAAAGCTCCTGCATTCTGGGCACGCGTCGCAGAGATCGGGGATAACCCAACGCCTGACGGAATTCGCCACCTCCATGCCACAATGACCTTCGCGCTGCTGCCTCAGCTTGCACGTGACGGATTGTGTGGCTGGAAGGCCAACCCCCGAACGGCCCGCCTCCTCTCCCAGATTCTGGGGGGCCATCATGGTTACTGTCCCGTCGCCGCAGATATTAGTGGGCCACAAGAGCCGGCTTCCGGCGCCCGGGGTGGTCCCGCGTGGGATGCGGTCCGCGCAGACATGGTGCGGAAGCTCGCCGGCCTCATATGGCCGGGAGCGCCTGCAGTAGAGGCGGCGAATGCCTTGACGGACGCGGCGATTGTCCCGCTCCTTGGCGGGCTGGTCGCGGTCGCGGACTGGATTGGGTCCGACCAGAAGCACTACCCGCCTCGGGGCGCAAGCGATCCCGTACAGTACGCACTAGAGAGCGCGCGCCGCGCGCCCGAGGCGCTACGAAGTATCGGCTGGCTGCCGCGCCCTCGATATGCCGTACCAGCGGCGTTCACGGCCATCTTTCGGCACCATGACGGGTCGGCCTACGAGCCTAACCAGGTGCAGGCCACGGCGATCAAGCTCATTGACGAGGCGAGCGCGCCCTATCTGATGATCGTAGAGGCGGCTATGGGCGGCGGCAAGACGGAGATCGCGCTCTACGGCGCAGACCGTGCCCTGGGGAGCGGGTACGCGAGCGGGCTATACATCGCGATGCCCACCCAGGCGACCGGCGACGCCATGTTCCATCGTGTGTACAAGGACTACTTGCTGCGCCGGGGTCACGGCGGTGGATTGAACTATCAGCTCGTCCACGGCGGCGCCCTACTTTCGGAGGCTTTTGAGAAGCTGAAAGTCTCCTCCTCTGGAGAGGACAACCCGAGTGGCGACGGACGAGTGGTTGTCGAGGAGTGGTTTACGCCAAAGAAGCAGGCGCTATTAGCGCCACTCGGCGCCGGGACAATCGATCAAAGCCTTTTTGGAGCGCTGCAGACGCGGCACTGGTTCGTGCGCCTCTTCGGGCTGGCCGGCAAGGTCGTAGTGTTCGATGAGGTCCACTCGTATGACGTGTACATGAGCGGGCTGCTCTATCGCCTCTTGGGATGGCTCAGAATGCTGAACTGTACGGTCATCCTGTTGTCAGCCACGCTCCCCGCCGGACGGCGCGCCGCGCTGCTCGAAGCCTGGGGCGCAGAGGCCGGCAAGCCAACGGACTATCCGCGGATTACGATTGCCGACACGAGGCGGACGCTGGCGGTGACCGCAGGTTCTGGCGGGCCGACACGCGGTTTAGTAGTCGACTGGGCGCCGGGCGACCTGAAGAGTCTGCCCGGCCGACTGTTGGGGGACCTGCCCAACGGCGGGTGCGCCGCGATCATCTGCAATACCGTCGGCCGGGCTCAGGAAGCGTATCGGCTGATGCGCGCGCAGCTCCGAGGGAAGGGATGGCTGGTCATGCTCCTCCACGGCCGGATCCCTGCGCGCTGGCGCCGTAGACGGGAAGCAAGGCTGCTAAGGTTCCTTGGGAAGAGCGGCAAGCGGCCCGAGAGACTCGTAGTGGTTGGGACACAGCTCTTAGAGCAATCGCTCGATTATGACGTGGACTGGATGGCGTCGGAAATGGCGCCGGGGGACCTCTTGCTCCAGAGAGCTGGCAGGCTTTGGCGGCATCCGCGCGAGCAGCGACCTGCCTCGGGGGCCCGGTTCGTCATTTTGTGCGACGTGGGCCCCGATGAATTGCCGGTGTTCCCGCATGGTACCGCCAGGGAGGGGCGGCGCGGGGGTGTCTACGAGCGATACTGCCTGCTGCGCTCCTACCTCGCGCTGCGCGATCTGGCCGGCGTGCAGAGCAGCGGCCGGTTAGAACTGCCGCAGAAGATCGAGCCCCTGGTGAGCGCGACGTACGGAGACCTCCTGCCCGAAGGGCTGAGCGCCGCGTGGATGACCGCTCTGCACGCCGCAAGAGAGGACGCCGAGCGAGAGGCTCGAGAGGACGCGGTTCGAGCGGAACAGGTGGTTACTCCCGACCCAAGACAGGGGCTGCGGGCGGTCCTTGAGCCAGGTGCCACGCTCGAGAATCAGCACCGCACGCTCTTTGACGACGAAGACCCCCGAGTGCATGAGACGGTGCGCGCCGCTACCCGGCTCGGGGAGCCCCGCGTGCAGGTCATATGCGCCGGTATAACGGCAGGAGGCCTTCCCCTCGCGCCGCTTCCCCACGGGGAGATACAGCTCGCAGAAGCGAGGGAGATGCTGGGCTACTCAGTGGCCGTGAGCCAGCGCGGCTTGTACTGGGCCCTGGTAGCGCAAGACCCGCCCAGCAACTGGAAACAAGACCGGCACCTGCGCTACCACCGCCTGGTTGTGTTTGCGGAAGGACAGGCGACGGTTGGCAGGTACGTGCTCCGGCTGTCACGTGCGGAAGGGCTGGCGGTAGACGCCAGCGCAGACGAATAGAGCCCCGGCAGAGTCCCAGGGCAGGTTTCACCCCCACGAACGTGGGGAACTGGCAAAGCGCACGAACAGTTCGCGGAGCTCAACCGGACCATCCCCAAGCCGTTGAGGAGCCTTCATCCGGAATGGTACCACACCCGCCGCAGGGCCAGCCGGATGTCAGACCGGAATGCGCGGCTCCCGCTTGCAAACGGGCCGTGGAGATGTTATGCTGTTCGCGGAGTTCAACCTTAATGGAGCGTAGAATGACGATCTCACAGGCCGTCCGGCTGAGCATTCGGGAGGATCGGCGGGTCGCCGCCGGCAACACCGGCCTCTTGTACTTCGCGGTGTGCCGCTATATGGGCGTCACAGATCCCGCGCAAGCGCCAGATCCGGGGACAGTATATAAGAGCTGGCGCCGGAATGTCGCGTATGCTCGCGCTGTTTGGGAGTCCAGGGATGACTAGCGGCGGCTTCGATCTGACCGCTGAACCGTGGATTCCTGTGGGGGACGGGGCCGGTTCGGTTGTGGACGTAAACCTCCGGGACGCGCTTGTCAATGCGCACGAGCTTGGGGAGCTCCAGAGCGAATCCCCTCTGGTGACGGCGGGGATCCTCCGCTTCCTGCTGGCGGCGGCGTACCGCGCCAGCGGCCCCGAGGATCCGGACCGTTGGGCAGCAATGTGGGATGCGGGGCGTCTGTCTGAAAGCGCCATAGACACGTACCTAAGGAACTCGGCCGGCCAGTTTGATCTTTTTTCCGAGGAGCGGCCGTTCATGCAGGTTGCGGGTTTCTCCATGAAGAGCCCCGGATCCGTAGCGCAGCTCGCCACTGAGGCCGCGGCGGGGAACAACCCGACGCTGTTCGACCACACCACGGACGATGCCCCTCCGGCGCTCAGTCCCGCCGAAGCCGCGCGATGGCTGCTGGCGTCGCAGTCGTTCTCCCTTGGGTTCGGGAAAGCAGGCGCCGCAGTCGTGGATGGGAAGGAGCTCGCTCGGCCCTACTTTGCAGATGCCATCTGCCTCCGAGGGGTGACTGTGTGGCTGTCCGGTAAGGACCTCTTCCAGACTCTTATGCTCAACCTGGTGCCCGTGCCGCGTGCAAAGCAGGGGCAGCCTGCGTGGGAGAGGCCGGATGCGCTGGCCACGCTGGACCGGATCCGCGGCAAGGACCGGGTGACAACGCCCTCCGAGGGGCCTGCAGACCGTTACACGTGGCTGAGCCGCATGATCCGGCTGGTCCGGGACGGGGACGGCCGGGTCCGGCGGGCGTATTTCACGCAGGGCCGAGAAGCAGACAAGCGGCGCGGCGATCCCATGAAGGTGTTCACTGACAGCAAGACTGAAGGCGAGTACCCGTTGGGACTTTCAGCCGGCAAAGCGGCCTGGAGGGACGTGGGCTCCTACCTTGTTTTCGGAAGGTTGAGGAATGCCATTGTGGAGCACGCCGGGCTCCAGATCCTGGACGAAGTCCTGCCACGGACCGCGGCGTTTCCGCTCCACGTTGTGGGGCTGGCGACGGATCCAGGGAAGGCCGGCAAGTTCCTTCTCTGGCGGCACGACCGTGTAGAGCTGCCGGCGGCTCTGCTGGCAGACGCTGACCTGGTAGAGTTCCTGCGGAACGCATTGCGGGACGCGGAGTTTGTGGGCCGGGAACTGGGTAGTCGTGTGCGCGCGGTGGCTTGGCGCTTCCTGCCTCCGGAGGGGAACCCGGATCCGAAGGACGTGGATCACCTCGCCGCCGCGTTGGACCCTAGGCCCCGCTATTGGGCGCGACTGGAGCGCCACTTTGCGTCCCTCGTCTTCCGCCTGCCCACCGAAGGGGCGGCGGCGATAGATCCGTGGCGGCGGCAGGTGGAGCAGGAGGCGAGGTTGGCGCTCAACGAGGCATGCGGGCGCCTCGGCGCCACGGCGCGGGCGCTCCGCGCCGTGGCGCAGGTCTCCCACTACTTCCGCGCCGACGAAGCAGAGGTCACGATCCAACGCAAGGATGCTGCGGCTCGGAAGAGCCGCGCGGAAGCGCGGGGAGGCGCAAAGGCATGAGTGGAGCGGCGAGCGGAAGGCGCAGGTATGAATTGGTAGATCACCTCATCTACCTTAGTGAAAGCGTGGACGAGCGGTCGGCCTCCCGCGCGGCGCTGGCGCACCTTCGGCGCGGTTCATCAGACATTGTGTCGGCCGCCCGCCACGTTGCTCCCTTTCTGCCTGCGCCGCGTTCGCGCAGGGATGAGGAGGTGGAGGAGCGTTACTACCTCGTCGCAGCTCTCTTTGCCTGGAACCCCCGCCACAGAGAGGGGGTGTCCCTCGGGCGTGCGTTCGCGCAGATAAGGGACGAATCCGGAAGCATGGAAGACCGCTTCTTCGCCCTTCTTGGCACGCCGGTGGACGCTCTTGGGCCGCGACTGGGCCAGGCGATTCGTCTGCTGGGGAGCCGAGGCGACGCAGCTGCGCTGGACTGGTACAGACTGCTAGACGACGTGCTTCACTGGGACGACCCGAAGAAGCGGCGGCAGCGCGCGCTGGCCCGGGAGTACTTTGGAAATCCCGCATCGACAATGGGCACTGGCGATCAGACTGAGAACAAATCCCATGAGGAGGAACCAGACGAGCCATGAAGATCGAAGCACATTTGCTGCAAAACTTTGCGCCATCGTGCTTGAACCGCGACGATACGAACACCCCGAAGAGCTGCGTGTTTGGCGGGTTTCCGCGGGCGAGGGTATCGAGCCAATGCTGGAAACGCGCCGCCCGAGACCTCTTTGCCGGCGGCAACGGCAACATGAAAGGAATGAGGACAAAGCGGCTCCAGGAACTACTCGGGCAGGAAGTCGGGGGGGCGGTTACCGCCGACAGGATCCGTACGTTTGTTGAGGAGTGCTACTCCAAAGTGGACGGCAAGCGGCCGGAGGAGACGGCGGTCCTCGTCTTCATTGGGAAGCAGGAGCTTGAAGAGGCCGCCAGGTGCCTCCGCGAGGGTGTCGACGGCAAGACGGCGCTCGCGCGGCTGCGCAGAGCCCGCCAGTCCGTCGACATCGCCCTGTTCGGGCGGATGCTGGCGGAGAAGCCGGAGGGGAACATCGATGCAGCGTGCCAGGTAGCGCACGCCATATCTACGAATGCGGTAGACATGGAGGACGACTTCTATACGGCTGTAGACGACCTGGTGGAGGAGCGCGGCGAGATCGGCGCGGGGATGATGGGGACGCAGGGCTATAACTCCGCCTGCTTCTACCGGTATGCGCTGGTGGACCGGGACCAGCTTGAGACCAACATGGGGGGAGACCCGAACGCCGCGGCGGAGGCTGCAGAGGTATTCATCAAGGCCTTCGCGCTGGCGGTACCTTCCGCCAAGCAGAACAGCCATGCGGCACAGAGCCTCCCCTCCTTCGGTCTGCTCATCGCGCGCGAGACCGGCGCGCCGGTCTCGCTGGCCAATGCGTTTGCGCGCCCGGTTCGCGGGGACGACTTGATAGGTGGGTCCATCAGAGCGATTGCGGGGTACTGGAGCCGCATGGAGGCCGTCTACGGACTCTACAAAGGGGCCGGTCTGGCCGTGTTTCACGACCGT
>CAYNFH010000117.1:0-19973 GCA_964396385.1 uncultured Chthonomonadaceae bacterium
GTCGGGATAGTTCTTCCAGACCGGCGCAAAGTGCTTGATCTTGGTCACCTGGGATCTCGGTAGGTCGAACTCACGCCCGGCGAGGCTTCGGGGCTCCAGAATGCGCAGATGGCGCTCGCCCGTATCCAGCTCTTTGAGAACCGCCACCAGAACGCGCCGGCCGAGGTAGTCCGCGTGGGCCAGGCCTGCTTCCGTGCCGTTCACCATCACCTTCACCTGCTGGCGCGGGACCCAGACCGGCGGGAACTTGCTCATGTCATCATCCTCCTTCAGGGAGGTAACCACAAGCCAGGCGAACGGGATGAGGAATAGGATGGACCCTGCAATGAGCGTAACGTGGAGCGCCCCTAACCGGATGCCCTGGCGCAGCGCCTTGCGCCGCCGCCACGCGGCGCGCGAGTCGAGAGTGGAGAGTCGAGAGTCTAGAGTCGCAGATTCGGCCCGCCCGGCACTCTCGACTCTGGACTCTCGACCGTCCACTCCTGTGCCCTCGCTCATCTCCGTTCCGCCTCGTAGTGGACCCAGCGCGGCGCCAGCTTGAGCTGCGCCAGGGTCAGCGCCAGGATGATGAGGAACAGGACCCATGCCAGCGCGGAGGCGTACCCCATTTTGAAGTACTTGAACGCATTGTTGAACAGGTACATCACCGGCACCAGCAGGCTGTCCACCGGCCCCACGGTGCTGCCGCCCGTCCCCTGGCCACCCAGGATGTAGATGCGGTCGAACTCCTGGATGGCCGCGATGGTGCCCATGATGAGGTTGAAGAAGACGTACGGCGAGAGCATCGGGAGCGTTACGTTGCGGAACCGGCTCAGCACCCCCGCCCCGTCTATCTCCGCCGCCTCGTATAGGTGCTGCGGGATCCCCTGCAATCCGGCCAGCCAGAGGATCATGCCGCCGCCCGCCCCCCAGAGTCCCTGAAGGATGAGACCCGGTTTGGCCCAGTCCGCCGCGCCGAACCACCCTGGCGGGTCCACATGTGCCCACGGTATGATGGCCGCCTTCCAGAACGCGTCGAGCAAGCCGCGATTCGGGTCTCCGTTCAGCACCCAGGCCCACAGCACCGCGCTGGCCACCACCGGTACGATGCTGGGCACATAGAAGAACGTGCGATACAGGCTCATTCCGCCCACTTTGGAGTTGAGCAGCAAGGCGATGGACAGGCCGGTGCAGATTCCAAGCGGGATACCGAATACCGCCAGATACGCCACGTTGTAGAGCGAAGTTTTGAGGTAGTAACTGTCCGACCCGAACAGCTCCACATAGTTATGCACGCCCACGTAGTACGGCGGGTGGAGCACGTCGTAGTCGCAGAAGCTGAGGAATATTGACGCGAGGATGGGTCCCGCGGTCAAAGTGATGAAGCCGACGATCCACGGACCGGCGAACAGATAGCCCGCCAGGGCCTCCCGACGCGTAATGCTCCCCATTCTCATGACGCGCCAGAGACGCACACCCGCGAATCCCAACAGCATGGCGCCCAGGACCGCACTGATGGCTATGGGGATACGCGGGTCCAGCAGCGGGTAGTTGGCGCGATGAAACTCCTTGTCCAGCTCCACCTGCACTATGCGGGTGCCATCATCCATGGCCGCTTGCGCGGTGGCGGAATGGTGAGTCGCCTTGTCAAATGCGCGGGCGTGCTCGTCCCACAGGCGCTGACCCACAAATGTGACCGGACGGAACCTGGCGTTCTGCATCAGGTCCAGGAACGTCTCCAGCGGCTTGCGGTACTTCTCTGCGGCTGGCGCGAACTCCCGGAAGACGGCGTCATTCGCCTTGCGGTTGGCGGAAATGTTCGGCACGTACAGCCGGCCCTTGGAGCGGTTGTACTCCTCCTGCGCCCGCGCGTCGATCAGCGCCGCTTCCGGGCTCTCCATCCACTTGATGAACTCCCACGCTTCCTGCGGGTGCGCGGACCCCATCGGAATGGCATACGAGAACCCTCCGGACCACGTGATGTATGGGGGCTGCCACTCAAACCGGGAAGCACCGCTTTCAGCGTCGCCCGCTCGCCCGCTCGCCCGCTCGCCCGCTCGCCTTTCCGTGACCGCTAGGCGTTCGGCGGGCACGGGCGCTGGGACCACGCCGAAGTCTAGATCGGGACCGTACCGGGCGATGGTATTCAGGACCCAGTTACCGTCGATCTTCATCGCTACCTTGCCGGTGAGGAAAGGGTCCAGATCCTGCGACTGGAAGCCGGAGGCAAAAGCATCCACCCGCGTTACCCCGCCGAGCGCGTCATAAATGCTCACCATGTAGTCCAGCGCGGCCACGCTGTACGGATTATTCATGGTGCAGCGCCGGCCGTCCGGCGTCATGAACTCGCCGCCGTTCTGCCAGCTATAGAGATAGAGCCACGAGTTACCGTAGTTGGGGATAAAGCCGATGCGCCTGTAGGAGGATCCGTCCGTGGTCGGCACCGTGAGCCGCTTCGCTATCTCCTTCAGCTCTTCCCAGGTGCGAGGCGGCTTGTCCGGATCCAGTCCGGCTTCCCTGAAAACGGAGCGATTGTAGTAAAGGGCGCGGTCGTCCGTGTCGGCAGGAATCGCGAACACCTTGCCCTTGTAGGTGGCCTCCTGCCAGCAAGCGGTGTAGAAGTCCTCGGGCTTGATGCCGTACCGCCGGTCGCGATCCCGGTGGATCAGGTCGTCAAGCGGGCGGAACGTGTCTCGTGAGGCCCAGTCCCCGATGGTGAACCGGTCCTGGCGGATTACGTCCGGAGGCACCCCTCCCACAATCGCCGTCATCAGCTTTTGAGGGTTCATGCCGCCCGCGCCCATGGAGAGCACGGACACCAGCACGTTGGGGTGGCGCCGCTGGAATTCATCCACACGCGCTTGCAGGCCCTTGGTCTCCTCCCCGTACTGGAGCCCCCAGACGACCAGCTTGACCTTGCCAGGGGGCAAGCGCTCATCGGCACAGCCGGAAATCAGGACAGTCAGGAGGACAGGGAGGAGGGCGCAGGGCGTACGAAAGCGGCTCGGCAGGCGGCCGAACATGGGCATCATGGTCCCTCGTGTGGCGATGATGGATTCTAACAGCCGGCGAGTGACCTGTCAACGAAGCGAGGGGCGAGACACGCAGCAGGAACTGCCCCGCTGGGCGGCATGACGCAAAGGAGACGCGGAGAGGTAGAGAGCCTTGTCGCGTCGCGGCGACACGCAGGTGGAACGCTACTTGCGGACGGGCTGGCGGTCAAGCTCCGGGAACGCGCACTCTCGCGTACAGACGTAGCGGACGCGCTCACCACCCTCCAGTACCTCCAGCTTGGCGGCGCCGCCGCAGTTGGGGCACGAAGGCTCGTCCATGGTCATCATAATGTAATTGCTTCGGTAGTCGCCATCACTCGAGAAGTAGATGTCGTGCAGGATCCACCCGGACTCCAGGAGCTCGTTGGCCGCGCTGGCGCGCACCTCGGCTACCCGCTTCACGGAGTGCAGGTCAATCTCTCTCGTCAGTTCACGATCCATGGATGCCTCCTCTGGGGGATGAAGGATGAGGGATGAGTCCGGAGTCCGGGAATTCATCCTTCATCCCTCATCCTTCATCCTTTCTTGACCCGGCGTGCCCCTCGGTAACGCCGTCGGTAGTAGTCCTCATCCAGGGTGTCTACGCTTACGCGCCCTCGGCGGGTCGCGGCGTGTACAAACTTGCCGTTGCCGGTATAGATTCCCACGTGCGAGATGCCCCGCCGCGTCGTGTGGAAGAAAACCAGGTCTCCCGGTTTGAGCTGATCCTGCGGAACGTGTTGCCCCTGCGTGAACTGTCCTGACGCAGTCCGCTGAAGCCTGACGCCTTGACGGCGGTACACGGCACTCGTAAATCCGGAACAGTCTAGCCCGCCGCGGCTGGTTCCTCCGAACCGGTACGGGACGCCGCGATAACTCAGCGCCGTTCGGACCACCTGCTCGCCCAATAACGAAGTGCCAGCGGCGCCGGTTTTGTGCTCCCCTGCCAGTGCCGCGTTTCGCGCCTGGGCCCTGAGCACCGCCAGGAGCGTCTGCCGGTTTGCAGCCCGACGCACCCAATCTGTTGGCGAGGGCGTGCGTTTGGCCGCGGAAGGGTCCTTGGACGTCAGGGATTTTTGAGCGGGAGGCTTGACGGATTCGCCATGCTTGGCGAGGGTGGATTGACACTCTCCGGCAGCAGCGGCCAGAGAAAGGACAAGGACTGCCGCGACGCTTAAGGGCGTGCGACGGAAATGGGAATGTGGCAAACCATCACATCCTTCCGTAGCGGTGTTGTAGCACACCATGCTGCGCGGCACTGTGCCCTTATGGAATTATCCGGAGTGCGAGGAGCGGGCCGTGCCGCCGATGATGGAGCGCTATCGGCCTTCTGTGAAGTTTCTCACAACGACCTACTGTAGCGCAGGTGTTCTCGCCCTGTCAAGTGTAATTGAAAACGCAGTGTCGCCCGTTGTGGCTGGTTGCTTGAAGGCGCGGAATCGCGAGTGCTATACTTAGCCCGGATCCCCAGCCAGGCCCATCAGGAGCGCTGACCGTGTACGTGCGATGACTACCATGCAGATCTGGAACGCGCTCAAGGGCTTCAACTACCGAATGGTAGTGGACGTGCTCCTGGTCGCATGGTTGATCTACCGGCTGCTACTGCTGGCCAAGGGCACCCGCGCCTGGCAGATCATCGGCGGACTGATGGTGTTCGTGGTTGCGGTGGTCGTTTCGGACAAGCTTCAGCTCTACTCCCTCCATTGGCTGCTCAAGCAGGCCTTTCCCCTCGGACCGGTCGCACTCGTCATTCTTTTCCTGCCGGAGCTGCGCCACTTCCTGGAAGAGTTCGGGCGGCCTGGCTTCTGGGGAAGCAGCCTGGGGCTGGTGCGCACCGAAGAGATGAGCGGCATGATCGACGCCGTGGTCCGGGCCGTTTCTACCCTGTCCGTGCGCCGCATCGGGGCACTGATCGTGTTCGAGCGAGAGACCGGCCTGGAGGACATCATCGCCACAGGAGTCCCGGTGAACGCGGCAGTCAGTGCCGAGATGCTCAACACCATCTTCTATAAGGGAACCCCTCTGCACGACGGCGCCGTAGTGATCCGCCACGACAGATTGGTGGCAGCCGGCTGCACGCTGCCGCTCACTGCCAGTCCGCGCGTGGATGCCGCGGTGCACACCCGGCACAAGGCGGCGCTTGGGATGTCCGAAGAGAGCGACGCCATCGTCATAATAGTCTCAGAGGAGACGGGGACTATCTCCATCGCGGTGGACGGCAAGCTGATCCGCGGACTTCGCGATGAGAGCCTCCGGCACCGGCTGGTGCAGCTCCTCCAGCTCGGAGAGCCACGCCGCGGCCGCGGTCCCATCCGTAAAGTTGCTACCCGCGTGGGCGACGCCATCAAGACCGCCCGCACCGCCAAGCGGGGATACGGGCAATGAACTGCAGGTGAGAGGTGAGAGGTGAGAGGTGATTGGCCGGATATAGCTTCACCCATCACCCATCACCCATCACCCATCACCCATCACCCACCATGTTTAGATTCCTCAGCGAAAACTTCGTCCTCAAGGTCATCGCGCTGGCGACCTCGCTCATGATATGGTTCTACGCCAGTGAAGAGCGCAACCCCATAGTCACCAAGCGCGTGAATGCGGCGGTCAGGGTCGTCGGGACGGCCCCGCCCGACCTGCTGGTGCGGGTCAGCACGGACCCGGTCCCGGTAGACGTGAGCGGACCGCGCAATGAAGTGGACGCCCTCAGCGATACGGACGTGAAGGCCCGCGTCAGCCAGTCCCTCATCCGCGCGGGCGATCACCAGGTTCCGATCTCCGGGTTCGACCGGCCACCGTCCGCACCGGACATAACCGTTCAGGCGCTTCAGCAAACGGTACCGGCCTCCGTCACGCGCAAGCTCTCCAAGCGGCTACGAGTGGAAGCCGCCTTCAATAACGACGCCCCACTCGGCCGGGTATACAGCATGCGTCCGCGGCTGGACCCGGCCTATGCCACCGTTATCGGCAGTCGCGAGGACCTGGACCGAGTCGTCAAGCTGCGGGTCTATGTGGAGACCCACGGCGGCAGCGTGCACGAAGACCTGCCCATCCTGGCGCTGGACCACGACGACGTGCGGGTCGACTCCGTACAGCTTGAGCCGGACCGGACCCACGTGGAACTGGACCTGGTGGAGGCGCCCGCAAGCCGGACGCTCATTATCAACCCTGTGATAACCGGACGGCCCGCGCCTCCGTACGGAGTGGCGGAGGTCCTGGTGAAGCCCGACCAGGTGACTGTGATTGGGAAACCGGAGCAGCTCCTCCAGCTTTCCAACGTGGCCACCGCACCCGTGCTCCTGGACGGCCTTACCTCCGACGTAAGTCGCGAGACACCCCTCCGGCTTCCGGAAGGCGTACGGCTAAGAGGCCAGCGCCAAACGGTGCTCGTAACCGTAAGGCTCCGAGACCTCGGCAAGTCGGGAGCCGATGGAGGGTCTGGCGCCCCCGGGCACCCACCGGAGCCGGGTAAGCGCGGTCCAGGATAGGAATAGCATGATCTCCGCCAGTCAGGCGCCGGAGCTGCAGACCAGCTCGACCCCGGACCTGCTCCCTCTTTCCATCGGAGACGTCTTCGACGTCGCGTTCGACCTCTACAAGCGCAACTTCGCGCTCTTCGCCGGGGTCTCCGCAGTAATCCTCGTTCCTACCTCTATCGCCAAGAGTGCTGTGTTGATGGCAATGGGCTTTGACCGCCTGAACCTCAATCGCAGCTCCAGCGACAGCGACGTGACACAGGTCCTGGGCCTTGGCGCGGCGATGGTCTGCATTGGCGTCGTGTACTTCCTGCTGATCGTGGTCCAGAGCGGGGTCTTGAGCGTGGCGGTATCGGAGGCCTACCTGGGCCGGAGGACCACCGTGGGAGAGGCGTACCGCCGCGCGGTCCCGGCCATTCCGCGGCTGATCGTCACCTGGATCTGCATAGGATTGGTGGTCGGGTTGCTCTGTACGATGGTCTTCGGCGCTTCCGTCTTGATGGTTGGGATCGCGCTGGCAGGAGGCGCGATGAAGGGCAACCCGAGCGAGGGCGCTGCCATCGCGATGACCATTATCGCGCTGTTCTTCCCCACCGTGCTCGGGCTGCTGGGCGGCGTGGCGCTCGGCGTGTTCACCCCCCAGGTCATCGTGCTGGAGAACGGCCGGTACTTCTCCGCCGTCGCCCGCAATCTGGACATGCTGCGCGACCGGTTCGTCCCTATCCTGATCGCGTGCGTGCTGCTGATCCTCATCGGGTTCGCCCTCCAGATGGCTCTGTTCTATTCCGTCATATGGCTCCTGGAGCTCTTCGTTTACCCCTGGATCCACTTCCCCTCGCTCTGGCAGAAGGTTGTGCAGGCTGTGTGGGGCGCTCTTCTATCGCTCGCCCTACATCCCTTCTATATCACCTGCCTCACGCTGATGTATTATGACCAGCGGGTACGCCGCGAAGGGTTTGACCTTGCGCTGATGGAGCGAAGGCTGAATGCGGCCAGAACGGTTGAGGGTTGAGAGTTGAGGGTTAAGGTTCTGGTCGGACGCAAACGGACTGCCCGTTCAATTGTGATCGCCGGGATGGCGCTGGCATGCGCTTCTGGACTTGCCCTCGCGGAGACGGGACGGGCGGAGCGAATCGAGGCGAAGGCGCGGCAAATACTCGCCGGTCCTGCCTTCCGATACGCCAATAAGACCACGGCCACGGAAGAGCTGGGGCGAAAGGTCCAGAAGGGACTGGAATGGGTGTTCGAGAAGCTGGGCAAGCTGGTCCCCCAGCCAAAGCCTCTCCACGTCGGCAACAGCGACTGGCTCCTGTGGGTGCTGTGTCCCCTCTTGATCGTGCTGCTTGCCTTTGTCTTCGCGTATGCGGTGCGCCGGTTCGCGGCCGGCGCCGAGGAGCGGAAGGAGTCGCGCCAGGGCGTCGCGGAGATCCTTGAATCGGACGACGCGGCGAGCACCGACGCCGACGAGTGGCTGGAGGCGGCTCGGGAACTGGCCCGCTCCGGGGACTACCGTCGCGCCTACCGTGCTGTCTTTGTGGCGCTCCTCCTCAGGCTGGACCGCGCCGGCATCCTGCGCTACGAGCGCTCCCGCACCAATGGCGAGTACCTCCGTGGCCTGCGCAAGCAGACCGCACTCCTGGAGGTGGTGCAGCCGTTCGCCAACGCCTTCGATG
Source organism: uncultured Chthonomonadaceae bacterium (assembly GCA_964396385.1). Classification (GTDB taxonomy): domain Bacteria; phylum Armatimonadota; class Chthonomonadetes; order Chthonomonadales; family CAJBBX01; genus CAYNFH01. The sequence goes on from CAYNFH010000117.1 coordinate 8,155, forward strand.
CACGCTGGTATGGCCACCTGCCCGCCACCGAGGCGGACTTCGAGGCCGGCGTTGGCTGGTATCAGAAGGCTCTGGACCTCTTGAAGGGCGGAACCGGTGCAAGCTGATTCACCCCCTCACCCGCTCACCCACTCACCCCCTCCGCTTGTTGATACGCACTGCCACCTGAACCACGAGCAGCTACGCGACGATGTGGACGCCGTAATAGCGCGCGCGGTGGATGCAGGCGTAACGCGCATGGTGGTGGTGGGGTACGACCTAGCCTCCAGCGAAGAAGCGGTGCAGTTGGCGGATGGGTACGAAGGGGTTTACGCGGCCGTTGCCGTCCATCCCCACGATGCGAGACACTACGACGATTCCGCGGGGGACCGGCTGTGTGATCTGGCGAGGAACCCCCGGGTCGTCGCCATCGGGGAGATCGGGCTGGACTACCACTACGACTTCTCTCCTCGTGACGCCCAGTATCGAGCCTTCCAGGCGCAGCTCGCGTTGGCGCGCGAGTGCGGCCTGCCGGTGATCATTCACTGCCGCGAGGCGTACCCGGACACGCTGGACGTGCTGGAATCAGAGATGGACCGAGCACTCAGTGGCGTGATGCACTGCTGGGCCGGCAGCCAGGCGGAGGCGGAGCGAGCGCTGGGGCTGGGCATGTACCTGGGGTTCGGCGGCGTGATCACCTTCAAGAACGCGGAGGAGACGCGCGAGGTCGCCCGTACCGCCCCAATGGACCGCCTGCTGGTGGAGACCGATGCACCCTACCTGGCGCCGGTCCCCTATCGGGGCAAGCGCAACGAGCCCGCCTACACGCTCCTGGCAGCGGAGAAGCTCGCCGAAATCCGGGCGGTTGACCTTGCTGCCATCGCCTCAGCCTCCACCCGCAACGCCGAGACCCTCTTCGCGCGAATTGGGATTCCGGGCTGCTGACGTCGACCTTCAAGCGAGTTCTCCATCAACCCTGCCCATCCAGAGCGCCCGCATTGGTGGTATTCGATGCGGGCCAGAAGGCGGGAGAGCAGGGGGAGGCATCAGGCGCCGCCCTGAGGGATTGGCCCAATTTGACACGCGCGTGTCAAATCGCACCCGATTCTGTCCCGTCCGTCCGCGAGGACGGTTCCCTCTAGCCGGGTACTTGAGTGCCCGACAGGGTGCGGGGCGGCGCAAACAGCTAGGCACTCCCTGGATCAATTGGGCGGAGCAGTAGCGGATCGGGCTCTGGCGGGGGTGGACCGGCGGGATGAAGAAGCGGCTGTTCGGGAGTGCCCGGGCGCAATAGCGTCTGGGATTCGTGCTGCTGGGACAGTCGCGCATGTAAGTCGTCGATGCAGTCCTGCGCGGCCTGCCGGACCTCGGCCGCTCGAGCATGGTGCCGCAGATCCTCGAGATGGGGCACCGCTTCGGGATCGCTGTCGTGGCCTACGACGCGGATAAGGGCCAACAGCAGTTCCGCCGGATACTCGTTCGGCCGGACGATAGAGTCCCCGAGACTGGCGTACAGAAGCTCGCGCTGGCGATGGCTGAGTTCTGGCCGGGCGCCCATCCGCATCCGCCTCACGTAGTCCGGCAGCACGTGCGCCACGGCCCTTCGAGTATGGCCATCCGAGTTACATACGCCCTCAATCAGGTAACCCAGCGCACCTGGTCCGAGCGAGTGTATCGCCTCCCTTATCTCCGCGACCTTCTTGGCCCGCAGGCTTTCCTTGGTGCTTAGAACTATCGCCCCTGTAATCCACACGAGTAATGGCGCGCCCAGTAGTAGGAACGCGATCATGGGCGACTTATCGAAGAACCGCAGCACCAGGGCGATGATGACCGCGGATGCAGTGACGCCTAATAGCCAACGCAGAGTGGGAATCATGCCCGACCTTCAAAGTGCTATTGGATCAACGCCACCCGCGGAGCACCATTCCAAGCTCCCCATTCCCGTCCATTCGCGTTCATTCGCGGCTAATCTCCTCCTCCGGCTCCGCCATCCCGAAGTCCGGCAGGTCCGCGGCCGACACGTACGCGCTCACGACCTCCTCCAGCGGACCGTCCATGTGGATCTCTCCGCGGTGCAGCCACACCACGCGCTGGGCTACCTGCCGTACCACCGCCATGTCGTGAGAGACAAAGAGGATAGTCTTTCCGGTCTGCTGGAGCTCCGCTATTTTCCGGTAGCACTTGTGCTGGAACGCCTCGTCCCCCACGGCCAGCACCTCGTCCACGATGAGGATGTCCGGGTTCGTGTGCACCGCGATGGAGAAGCCGAGGCGCATCTTCATTCCGTCCGAGTAGTTCCGGAGGGGCGTATCGATCTTCTCCGCAAGGTCCGGCGTGTCGAAGGCGAACTGGATGATGGAAGCGAGCCGCTCCCGCACCTGCGCTACGGTCATTCCCAGAATGACGCCGTACATCTCCACGTTCTCCACGCCCGTGAGGTCTCCGTGGAAGCCGGCCCCCAGTTCCAGCAGCGGCGCGATGACCCCGCGGGTCTGGATGATGCCCGACGTGGCCTTGTAGACGCCCGCGATCAGCGAGAGCAGCGTCGACTTGCCCGACCCGTTCCGGCCGATGAGCGCCACGGTCTGCCCTCGCGGCACGCGCATTGTAATGCCCTTCAGTACCTCGCGACGCTCCCGCACCTTCCTTCGCAGCGCGTTTACCACGGCCAGTTTGAGGGAAACGGTATCCTGGTGCTGGAGGACGAAGGTCTTGCGCAGCTCCTCCACGTCGATGGCCCAGTCACCAGAAGCTGGGCGGCCGCCTTCGGACACTAGGGCCTCTCCACAAACTGCCACTTGCGCCGGTTGAAGTACCAGTAACCCCAGACCAGCACCGCGAACGAGAAGATGCCGGCCCAGGCCAGCGCGGCGGGATCCAGCGGTGAGTACTGTGAGATGCCGTGGTCGACCAGGTACTTGTGGGATGGCGGCTGGAGCAGGGCCTTGCGATATGCGGTCAGCATTATTGCAATGGGGTTGAGGTGGTACAGCGTAACTACCCAGCTCCGGTACCAGGCATCTCCTGCCCGCCCAAACCCGAACCCTTCCTCCAGGTACAGAATGGGCAGCAGGAAGTACGCAATTTGGAGCAGGATGGTGAGGATGTACTTCACGTCCTCAAAGAAGACGTTGAGCGCCGACACCACGAAGCAGAGGCCGGTCACCAGCATGAACTGGATGATGCAGACGTACAGGATAATCGGCGTGGTCGATTGGATGGGCGCCCGCATGATGCCCCACCAGTAAACAAAGAATAGCACCCACGAGAGCATGAAATGGATGAAGTTGCTGATGGCTCCGGCCAGCGGGATAACCTCCCTCGGTAGCGCCACCTTCTTGATCACCGGCATCATGTGGAGCACGGACTGACTGGAGTCCTGGAGCGCCGTGGAGAAGTAGGTCCACGGGATCATGGCGGCCAATACGTAAGCGGAATAGCTGGGAAAATCGCTGGCGAAGGTCGTAGCGCGGGTGAAGACGAAGGTGATGACCGCGACCTGCATGAGGGCCGGCGCGACGGACCAGAGAAAGCCGAGCCGGGAGTTCTTGTAGCGAACCTTTAGGTCTCGGCGGACGAGGATATAGAGCAGCTCGCGGCGGGCCCAGAGCTGGGCCAGCTCATGCAGCACCCGTGTCGGCGCTCCCATCGGAGCGCGGCGAGGCCCCGTTGCCGCGGGCGGGTTCCAGCAGGCTCAGTAGCTCCGTACGCGGAATGAGCACCTTACGCTTGCCGGCGATGCGGAAGGCTTTCAGCATCCCCTGCCGGATGTACGAGCGGATGCTCGATTGGCTGACCTGGAGGTACGCAGCCGCCTGCTCCACGGTAAGAAGCTCCCTGGAATCCTGCTCCATGCTCACTTTCCTCGGGGTTTAGGCGCCTCGACACCGCGATGGCTCCGCGCGGAAGAGCGGGTTCGGGAGCCCAAATGGAGGATTCACGCGGGTGGCGGCGAACGTGCTTGAGTATACTGTGCGGCATATAGATTGTCAATAGCTTGCAAGACGGACGGGTCGTGCTCGACTGGAGTGGCTTCCATGCTCCGTCTCACTTATAGCCTTCCGCTCTTTGGCCTCCTGCCGTTCTCGCCCCCCGGAGCCGCGCGCGCGCCCCGCCAGTCCGGGCTCGTGCCCCTGGCCTATGTCCGCACGCTCGCCCTGGCTCCCGCCGTTCTGTTGACCCCACCCGATGCGCCGCTTCAGCCCGCGCCCATCGGCGCCACCAAGAAGGAGCTCGCAGTCTGGAAGCAGCGACAGGCTTCCCGGGAATCCCTGATCCGGCTTCGCCTCGTGGCGCGTGATGCGCTCACCGCCAGCCTGGTCGAGCGGCTGGCACGGCTGAGCGGTCTGTCGCTGGTCCCGGCCGCGAGGGATGTGGATCCCTCCTCCCTCCTCAGAGGGCCGCGGCGGCCCGCGCCCGCCGGCGTCGTTACGGCGGCGCTCTCGGGCCTGGCCAGATCTTCCCGCGCGGACGCGGCGCTGGTCGTCGGGATCGACCGGTTTATAACCCGTACCGGAGCCGAGAGGGAGATATGGCTGCGCGTGCTGGCGTATCTCGCGCCCACGGCCGGCGAATCGCGAGAGCCGTTCGCCGCCACCGGAATGGTTCGCGTGCCGCGCCTCACCCTGCCGCACCACCGCCCGGACACGGATGTGCGCCTCGCAGAAGCCGCGGCGCAGCAGGCGACGCGGCAGATCGTACACACCCTCGCCACGGGCGAGGAGCCGCCCTTCGCCCGGCATAGGCGCGTGGCCGTCGTTCCGGCTTCGGTTCCGGAGTTCGGCACCCGGGACGAGCCTTCGGGCCAGCCGGACCTCATGCCGCTCGGTCCCGTCCAGAGACTCCGTGATGTGCTGTTCCAGCCGGAGGTCGGGCCCATCACAGATAGGGTGGATCCTGATGAGGCGGAGCGGGCGCGGCTGGCGCTCCCGCCAAATGAAAGGTCGTTCTGGACCGCCGAAGGGCGCCCCGACACCGACGCGCTGGCCGCGCTCGCGACCCGGCTGCACGCGGACTACCTCTTTGTCAGCCGCGTCAAGGATGCGGAGCTTCGCGAGAGCGCGACGGAGCCGGACCCCGGAGGAGCCGGGTCGCCCCGGCCGACTGCATCGCCCGGCGTCGCGCCAGCCCTGGAGCGTCGAGCGGAAGTGGACGCGGAGGGGGCGCTCTACCGGGCGAGCGACGGGCGCGTCCTGTGGGAGGACTCGGTACAGGGCACGACGGTCGCGCGAACGGAGGTCGTGCGGAACAGGCCGCGCATCCGCACGGAAGCGCAGTGCCTGGTGGATGCGGCGCACATGGCCTACGCGCTGCTCCGGTTCAGCTTCAACAACTATCTAAAGCGGTACGAGAAGTAATGGCGTTCAGGCGTTCAGGTTCGGAATCCTCAACCCCTGAACACCTGAACACCGGCTCCGACGGAGCGTAGGGGCTCCGAGAAAGGGACGGCCATGCAGCGGTGGCGCTACCATTCGCTTATCATCCGCGACCTATCCATCGCGGACGCCAAGCTCAACGCGGAAGGCGAGAAGGGCTGGGAGCTTGTCTCGGTCTGCCTCGTGACCGACACAACCGCACGGGCCTTCTTCAAGCAGCCGGCCGGCGAGGGCGAGGAGATCGGGACTCACCAACACGAGATGGACCTGGCCAGCCCCAGTCCGTTCTAGGGGCTAGCCGCTCCTCTGCCCCTGTCAAGCAGCACCGCGAAGAGCAGCATTCCGCCGCTCAGGAGCTGCTTGTCGAACTCCTGGACGCCCAGGAGTGACAGGCCGTTGTCCAGCACGCCGATGACAAGCGCGCCGAGCAGCGTGCCAGGCATGCCCCCGCGCCCACCTGCCAGGCTGGTCCCGCCCAGCACCACCGCCGCGATGGCGTTCAGCTCGAACCCGATGCCTAGCGTGGGGTCGCCGGAGCTCACGCGTGCGGCCAGGATCGCGCCCGCGAGGCCGGCCAGAGCCCCGCACGTAACGTAGACGGCCGCCTTCACCCGGTCCACGCGCACACCGGACAGCCGGGCTGCCTCCTCGCTTCCTCCCACCGCGTAGATGCGGCGGCCCAGCTCCGTCCGCGAAAGGAGCAGGTGTGCCGCCAAGAAAAGTGCCCCGGTGATCCAGACCGGGAGCGGGATCCCCAGTGGCTCCCCCGCCGCGCCCCCGCCGAGCCGGGTGAATGCGTCCGGTAATCCCGTTATTGGCCGCGCCTGCGTCACCTTAAGAGCCGCCGCACGCGCGATGGCCAGCATGGCAAGGGTAGCGATGAAGGGGGCCGCACGCAGCCGCGTAATCACGGCGGCATTGATCGCGCCGGCCGCCAGGCCTGCGGCCACTCCGGCCAGGATGCCGGCCAGGAGCGCCGCCCCGGGTGCATGAGTCGCCGCCGCGGCCGCTGCCACGGCGCCGGCAGCCAGTACGGAGCCTACGGAGAGGTCGATGCCGCCGGAAAGGATGACCAGCGTGAGTCCGACTGCCAGCACGCCGTTGACGGAGATCTGCTGCCCGATGTTGAGGAGGTTTCGCTTGGTGAGGAAGATGTGGTCTCGGGAGACGGCGCCGAAGTAGATACAGAGGCCCAGCAGGATCAGGAGGACGCCGTAGCGGCTGATCCAGGTGATAGGTGATGGGTGATGGGTGATGGATGGGTGCCCGGTGTCGCCGCGTCGCACAGTCGCTGCGTCGCCGCGTCCGGATTCATCCCTCATCCCTCATTCCTCATCCTTCGCCTCTACTTTCCTCCGGTAGCGAGGTTCATAATCTTCTCCTGGGTGGCGTCCGCACGGGAGAGCTCTCCCGCGATCCGACCCTCGTGCATTACCAGGATGCGGTCGCTCATGCCGAGCACCTCCGGCAGCTCCGAAGAGATCATGATTATGGCCACGCCCCGCGCCGCCAGTGCGTTCATGAGCTGGTAGATCTCCGTCTTGGCCCCTACGTCGATCCCACGGGTCGGCTCGTCGAAGATGAGCACCTTGGAGTCCGTGAAGAGCCATTTGGCGAGGACCACCTTCTGCTGGTTGCCGCCGGAGAGATTCTGCACCGTCTGGTCGATGGTCGGGGTCTTCACCTGCAGGTCCCCCACGTACTTCCGCGCCACCTCCCGCTCCCGGCCGGCCAGGATGAAGTTGAAGGCGGAGATGGCGGGAAGGTTGGCGAGGGTGATATTCTCGCGCACCGCCATGCCGAGCACGAGTCCCTGCGCCTTTCGGTCTTCCGTCACCAGCCCGATGCCCAGGCGGATGGCGTCCTGCGGCGACCGGATCCGCACCAGTTTGCCGAACAGCTCGATGGCGCCGCTATCCATGCGGTCGGCCCCAAAGATGACCCGCGCCAACTCAGTTCGCCCCGCCCCTACAAGTCCCGCAAGCCCTACCAGCTCGCCCTTGCGAACGGTGAGGCTGATGTCGTGCAGCACACCCTTGCGGGTTACGTTGCGGACGGTCATCGCGGGCTCGCCGGGCGTCGCCGCCTCCTTGGGGATCATCTGCTTGAGCTCGCGCCCCACCATGAGGCGGATGATCTCCTCTCGCGTGACGTCTTCGATACCCTTGGTTGCGATCCAGTGGCCGTCGCGCAAGATGGTGACCCGATCGCAGATCTCGAAAATCTCCTCCATCCGGTGCGAGATGTAGATGATGCCCACGCCTTCCGAACGGAGCTGCCGCATCAGCGCGAAGAGGCTCTGCAGCTCGTGCTCCGTGAGGGTGGCGGAGGGCTCGTCCATCACGATGATGCGGCTTGCGCGTGAGGTCGCTTTCGCGATCTCCACCATCTGCTGCTGGGCCACGGAGAGCCGGTTCACGGGCCGCCGAATATTGAGCTGTACCCCGAGCTTGTCGATGATCTGCTGCGCCTCGCGGTACATGACGCCGAAGTCCACGAACCCGGGGACCCTGGCGCGGGGCTCGCGGCCGAGGAAGATGTTCTCCGCCGCGTTCAGGTAGGGCACCAGGTTGAACTCCTGGTAGATGATGGAGACGCCTAGGTCCATGGCCTTCTGCGGGCTGTCGATCTGCACCGGGTTACCGTTCAGGAGGATCTCGCCGCTGTCTTTGGCTTGCGCGCCGGCGAGGATCTTCATGAGCGTGGACTTGCCGGCCCCGTTCTCCCCCACCAGCGCATGGATCTCGCCCGCTCGGAGCTCGAAGCTCACGTCCTCCAGCGCGCGGACGCCGGGATATGTCTTGGTGATGTGGCGCATCTCCAGCGCCAGCGGCGGCGCCGCAACAGTGGTGGACAAGGAATCTCCTGGATATAAGACCGTTTGTAGGGGCGGCCCTGTGTGGCCGCCAGTCCGTGAAGTGGCGGGCGGCTACACAGGGCCGCCCCTACACATTCCTGGGTATACGCGCCCATTCTATCAGAGCGGCAAGACGAGCGTCAACGGCAGGGAAGTGGCGTCCCCGCGCGGAACATTGATGGGACGATGGTCGCAACAGGCAGAAGGATCGTGAAAGTTGTGGCGGGCGTGCTGCTCATGCTGGCTGCCTGGATGCTCTTGGCAAGGCCGGACCAGCGGCCGGTGGCGTACATCTGCGGCGTCGTTGGGATCCTCACCGTGATAGTGAATCTGCTCGCCTTGTGGGCGGGCGAGCGTCAATGACGTGATGGAGGCATGGTTATGAAGCAGGGCCAGCGACGGGGGACCATTTCGCGCCGGGAGTTCATTACGGCGTCGGCGGCCGCGGCTGCTCTGGTCGCGTCCGGCAACTACGCCCACGCGCAGGGGTCGGACCGCATACGGATAGGTCTGGTTGGATGCGGGGGCCGCGGCAGAGGCGCTCTGCAGAACGCCGTCAGCTCCGCGGATGGCGTGGAGGTTTGGGCGCTGGGCGACCTGTTCCAGGATCCCCTGGACGTCGCCAAGGGCGAGGTGGAGAAGCTCGGCTCAAAGAACGCGCTCAAGCCGGAGCACTGCTTTGCAGGCATTGACGCGTACAGACAGGTCATCGGCAGCGGGGCGAACTACATCATCCTCGCGACCCCGCCCGGCTTCCGGCCGCTCCATCTGCGCGCTGCCGTCGAGGCGGGCAAGAACGTATTCGCGGAGAAGCCCGTGGCCGTGGACGCTCCCGGCGTCCGCTCTGTCATCGAGAGCGGCGAGATGGCGCGGCAGAAAGGACTCTCCATCGTCACCGGCACGCAGCGCCGCCACCAGCAGGCGTACATCGACACCATCCAGCGCATCCACGACGGCGCCATCGGCGAGGTCACGGGTGCACAGGTCTACTGGAACCAGGGCGGCCTGTGGAACAAGCCCCGGGAGAGCTCCTGGGGCGACCTGGAGTGGCAGATCCGCAACTGGCTCTACTTCTCCTGGCTCAGCGGCGACCACATCGTCGAACAGCACGTCCATAACCTGGACGTGGCGAACTGGGTGATGGACGGGCATCCAGTGAAAGCGCTAGGGGTAGGTGGCCGTCAAGTGCGGACGGATCCCGCGTTCGGCCACATCTACGACCACTTTGCCATCGAGTTCGAGTACCCCAATGGCGCGCGCGTGCTCAGCATGTGTCGACAGATCGACAACACGGCCTCCCGCGTCTCGGAGCGCGTGGTCGGAACCAGGGGATCCTCGGATCCGTCTGGCTCCATTCGCGGCGCCGAACAGTGGCGATACGAGGGACCCAGGCCGAACCCGTACGAGGTGGAGCATGCCGACCTCATCGCGAGCATCCGCGCCGGAAAGCCGCTGAACGAAGCGCGCAGGGTCGCGGAGAGCACACTTACGGCCATCCTCGGCCGCGAGTGCGCCTACACGGGCGACGAGATCACCTGGGACCAGATGCTGAACACGAAGACCACGCTCATGCCGCCGCAGGTGCTGGCCCGGCATCACGAGCCGGGCGTGAATGGCAGCACCCAGGTGCTTTTCAGCGCACCGCTGCCGGTCGCGCCGGTGGCGATGCCGGGCACCACCAAGCTTGAGCGCGAGTGGAACGGATAAGGGAGAGCGGCATGAATGCAGGGGTTCACGTTGCGGGCAGCGACGCCATCCGGGTCGGGCTTATCGGGTGCGGCGGACGGGGTCGCGGGGCCATGCAGAACGTGGCGGAGGCGGCGGACGGCGTGCAGATCTGGGCGCTGGGCGACGCGTTCCAGGACCGAGTGGACATGGCCAAGACCGAAGCCGCCAAAATGGGCAGCAAGAGCGCCGTCACGGACGACCGTTGTTTTGTGGGGTTGGACGCGTACCAGAAGGTTATCGGCAGCGGGGCCAACTACATCATTCTGGCCACTCCGCCCGGTTACAGGCCCCTCCATCTGCGAGCGGCCATCGAAGCAGGTAAGCACGTGTTCGCGGAGAAGCCGGTCGGCACCTGTCCCACGGGCATCCGCTCCGTGCTGGAGACGGCGAAGATCGCCGCCCAGAGGAACCTGGGGATTGTCGTGGGCACACAACGCCGGCATCAGCCGCCGTATGTTGAGACCATCGGCCGGATCCACGACGGCGCGATTGGAGCCATAACCGGCGGGCATGTCTACTGGGTGCAGGGGGACATCTGGGCCATCCCCCGCACGCCCCAGATGAGCGACGTGGAGTGGCTGATTCGGAACTGGCAGTACTTCACCCGTATGGGGGGCGACCACGTGGTGGAGCAGCACATCCACAACATAGACGTCGCCAACTGGGTCATGAATGCGCATCCGGTGAGCGCCATGGCTACTGGCGGCCGCCAGGCGCGGACACAGCCGCAGTACGGGCACATCTACGACCACTTCGCGGTGGAGTTTGAGTACCCGAACGGCGTGGTGGTGCAGAGCATGGCGGCGCAGCAGCCGGGCCGTAGCGGGCAGCGGGTGGCGGAGCGGTTCGAAGGGACGAAGGGGTGGGCGGATCCGTCGGGATCCATCCACGGCCCGGAGACGTTCCGGTACAAGGGGTCAACGCCCAACCCCTACGTCCAGGAGCACGCCGACCTCATTGCGAGCATCCGATCCGGCAATCCCCTGAACGAAGGTAAGCGGATAGCGGAGAGTACGCTCACTGCCATTATGGCCCGGGAGTCCGCCTACTCCGGCCAGGTCGTCACGTGGGACCAGATCCTGGCCTCGACGCTCGACCTGCGGCCGGACTCCATCACGTGGGAGGACAAGATTCCGGTGCCGCCGGTTGCGATGCCGGGAACGTATAAGCTGGTGTAAACGAGTAAACGGGCAAATGGGTGTACTCCCCGGACTCCCCAGATATTGGGGGCGGGGACCCCTGGCGTACACTCATTTACCCATTTACTCCTATACGATATACTGTGACCAGGAAGGGCCGGCGGAGTATATCAGATTGAGGCCCGCGGGCCACCCCTTGCCCCGGAAAGGACACCGCCCTTGGACTCGGCCGCACTTGCCGCTCGGATTCGGGCTGTAGTGGAGGCTGTCGAGACGGCAATAATCGGAAAGCGGCAGACCGTTGAAGCCGCGCTCGCCGTCCTACTCTCCAATGGGCACCTGCTCATTGAGGACATTCCCGGCGTCGGCAAGACCACGCTCGCGAAAGCTCTCGCGCGTGCCCTGGGCTGCGAGTTCAAGCGCGTACAGTTCACACCGGACCTCCTGCCTTCCGACGTAACCGGCACCTCCGTCTTCAATCAGAAGACCGGCGAGTTTGATTTTCGGCGCGGACCAGTGTTCGCCAATATCGTGCTGGCGGACGAGGTGAACCGCGCGACACCCAAGACGCAGTCCGCGCTCCTCGAGTGCATGGAGGAGCGGCAGGTGACGATCGACGGCCTCCGCCACCCCGTGGGGGAGTTCTTCACGGCGTTCGCGACGCAGAACCCCGTCGAGTACGAGGGCACCTACCCGCTCCCCGAGGCGCAGCTCGACCGCTTCCTCCTGAAGGTGCTCGTC
>CAYNFH010000118.1:0-19937 GCA_964396385.1 uncultured Chthonomonadaceae bacterium
GCGCATCAAGTTGTCTCTCGTAGTAGCCGCTCTGCTGGCCGTCCTGCCTGTCGCTTTGCGGGCCGATGTCGTCATTCCGATACCCGGGTCGCCCTTCGTGTTCCAGAACCCGCCGGCCGGGAGCAACTCCAACGTGACGCTGCTCAGCTCGGACGAGAGCTTCCTCTTCGTCACAAACCAGGGGAGCAACTCGGTTACGGTGCTCAACGTCACCCACGATGACAGTGGAAACGTGAGAGGTCTCGCCTTCAACAGCAGAGCGAATACCACTTCCGGTGCGCAACCCTCCGGTATGGCAACCAACCCCACCGGGGACCGGCTGTACGTCTATGAAGCCAACTACAGTGCCAACATCGCAAACGTGCTCGACTTCTCCATTTCCCCAACCGGGTCTCTAACCCAGATTCAATCGGCCCGCATCAACACCCCGAGCGCTGGAACTAACTCCATCGTCTATGTCTCTGAACCGGGGGGCGACGTTGTCTACACGAACAACGACGTAAACCCGAATACGGTGACCATCTTCGCCGTGGATCCGGTACTCGGCACTCTGACGACGCAGCAAAGCGTCCCGACCGGGGGGAAAGCTACCTCCAACGGCGGCTTCTTTGCCGCCCCCAATATTCAGTCCGACGGCAACTTTCTCTATGCGGTCAACGGGAACGTAAACAATCTAGGCTCCAACAACATCTCCGTGTTTTCCATCGACCCGAGCTCAGGCGGACTCGCGCCGGTCGATGGATCGCCCTTTGCCATTCCAACGGGATCGGCTACCTCCGGCAGCATCGCGCTCAGCCCGGATGGAACGAACCTGTACGCCGGAACGCAGCAGGGCGGCATTGTTAAGTACGATGTGGACACGACTTCCGGATTCCTCACGTTGAACCAGGTGGTTTCGAGTGGCGGTAGGAGTGCCGTGGACGGGCTCGCGCTGGATGCAACCGGGTCTAATCTCATAGCGGTTCTTCCCACTCCGAATCAGATCGCTATCTTGAACACGGCGACGCCCATGGCGCCTCTGCCGGGCTCTCCGTATCCCGGCGCAACTGCGAACGGCGCGGTGGTCGCTGGAGCGGTATTGAGCGGCCTCGGCCCGGTCCAGCAGCTCATCTGCGGAACGGCGACGGGGAATACACAGGTAACCGTCTACGACTTCACGCCGTAGGCACGAAGGCGGCTGCCGGGCGGACGCCCGGCAGCCGAACGATATAGCACCCTCCTCTTTCGGCCTGCCGGAGGCTCCGCCGGTGTTGTGCGACGGGATCCCGGCGCAGCTTACACCTGCAAAGCGAAGGTAACGGCTTCCTCCGGGCGGAGGGCCCGGCCTGCGTGCCACGCCTGGGCCCACTCCACAGTGGGCAGGGCGGAGCGGGTTGCGGCGAGGCTAACCTGGAACTCTTTCGTATCTGGCGTATCCCGGGACATGCCCGACGTCTCGCGAAGCGCGACCGCGGCCCCGAGCAACGTCGTGGCATGGGCCACCCGTCCCTCCGCGGTGGCAATCCTGCCCAGCCCCTCCAGGCAGTACACGACCCCCCGCCGGTCGCGACGGCATAAGAACCCCTCCGCGCACGTGTGGTAGTAGGACCGTGCCGCCTCAAGATCCTGCTCGAGCCAGGCCACGCGCGCCAGCCCGAGCAGGGAGTGGAGGGCCCACACATCCTCTCTGTCGTGATCGTAGAAGGCGATGAGGCTCTCTTCCAGAAGGCGGCGCGCCTCATCGTACCGGCCCTGGAAACAGGCGCCAAAGCCCAGCAGATTGAGGGCGCATCCTTCCATCCACGAGTTGCGCACCGTGCGCGCTAGTGCCAGTCCACCCTCCAGCAGCGGCTGCGCCTCCTCGAAACGGCCCAACCCGTGCAGCGCGAACCCCAGCCCCATGCCCACCCCTGTTACGCCCTGCTCGTCCCCCACTTCTTGCAGCAGCGAACGGGCTTGCTCAGAGCATGAGCGCGCGGGTTCGAAGGCATCGAGATAGCAGTAGACTTGACTGAGCGCGTGAAGTGCAAAGCCACGCAGCTTGGCGAGCTCCGGTCGCCCCCGTGAGGCCTCAATCGCTGCCTTCAGCCGCGCCTGCCCCTCCGGCAGCCTGCCGGCGCGCAACCAGAACCACAGGAGTCCTGCCGTGAGCCGCAGCTCCTCCCCCGAACCCGGTTCGTGGTCCCGGAGCCAGTCCGCCGCGGCGAGCACGTTGTCGCGCTCTGCCTCCAGTCGCGCCGCCCGTTCCGGCCGTGCGGGATCCTCCAGCCAGCAGCCCACAGTCTCTACAAACTCAAGGTAGGAACGGGCATGAAGCCGCTGCGCTTCCAGTCGCTCCTCTTGCGGGAGCTGCTCCTCGGCATAGGTCCGCAGCGTCTCCAGCATCCGGAACCGCATGCCCCATTCGTCCTCTTCCGAGAGGACGAGCGATTCGCTTTGAAGCTCCTCGAGCTGCTCTACAACATCCGTGTCGGGACAGACCGCCCGGGCCGCGCTGCGGGTCCATCCGCCCCGGAAAACAGCAAGGCGGGTGAACGTGCGCCGGAGCGGCGGAGACAACAATCGATAGCTCCACTCCACCGTCGCCCGCAGCGAGCGCTGGCGCGCATCCTTTTCGGCGCGCCGGTTCACGAGCAGGTCCTCGCCCTGGTCCAGCGCAGCGACCATCTCAGCCGGAGTCAACGTCCGGACCCTGGCGGCGGCCAGCTCGAGGGCGAGAGGCAGGCCGTCCAGCCGCCGGCAGAGGCTTGCAATGACTGCCGCATTCTGGTCGGTCAGCGCAAAGTCCGGCCGGATGGCCTGCGCCCGGTCCAGAAAGAGCTGGATGCTGGGAAAGCTCTCTAGACCACACGCCCCGTGAGCCGCCTGTTTTCCAGGCAGCGCCAACGGCGACACTGCAACCTCACGCTCGTCGTCGAGCCCCACTATCCGCCGCGAGGTGGCCAGAATATGCAGGGTGGGGGCAAGCTCCAGCAGGCGCCGGACGGCTTCCTCGCCTTCCGGCAGCAGATGCTCCAGATTGTCGAGCACCAGAAGAAGACGCCCATCGGGACCCGCCTCACAGCGGTCGGCAACCGCCGCCAGAGCGTCGGGCTCCGCCTGGTCTTCTACGCCCAGCGCGGCGGCAAAGGCTGCCGGAATGTGGGCAGGGTGCTGGACACCTGCCAGCGAGACGAACTGCGCCGGGCCCGCGCCGGAGCGCGAGTACGCCTCCCCGATCTCCAGCGCCAGGCGCGTCTTGCCCACACCGCCAGGTCCCGTAAGCGTGACGAGACGCCCTGGGGAATCGGCGCACCGCAGCGATTCGGTTATCTCCTGGACCGCCGCCTCCCGGCCGAAGCACCGCGTCACCGGCTTCGGAAGCCGTGATTGCGCCCGCCCCCTCCGCTCGTGCGACGCAGAGCTGGTGCAAGAGACGGATGGCCCCCCCTCTCCTGTTCTTGGGAGGGGAGCCGAGCGGGCGCAGGCTCCCTTAGGTTGGGGGGTGAGGGCCGGGGCCTCCTCCACATCGCGGCCCAGCTTCTGGACGATCTTCTCCTTCAGCCGCATGAGCCCGACAGAGGGATCCGCGTCCAGCTCCTGCCGCACGCGCCGCTCATAGGCGTGATACTCGCCCAGCGCGGAGGTGAGCTGGCCGGAAGCCATGAGAAGCTGGAGGAGATCGCGGCGCGGGTCCTCCCGGTGCGGATCGGCCCGCGCGGCCATGCGGGCGTAATGGATGGCACGCTCCGCCTGGCCTTCGCGGGCGAGCAGGCGGACGAGCCGGGCAAGCGCCCCCATCCGCTCTTCCAGCAGCCACCGGCGCTCCGGCTCCACCCATTCCTCGTACCAGCCGGAGAGAAGCTCTCCCCGGCACAGCTCATTTGCGGCGACGAGGGACTCTATCTGTTCACCGGAGGGACCTGCCCGCCCGGCCCTGGCCAGCGCGTCTCGGAATTGCACTACGTCCACATGCACGCCCGTCGCCTGCAGGCCGATGGTTGAGCGGTCTGCCAGAAAGACGGCCGGCCCGTCTCCGGCCGGCTCGAGCTGGCGCCGCAGAGAGGCCAGCTCCACGCGGAGTCTGTTGCGCGCCGGATCCGGGTGCTCCTCGGGCCAGAGCAGCTCACAGAGGTCGTCCCGCGCCTGCGGGACCGGGTGCCGGAGCGCCAGGTACGCCAGCAGAGCGGCGGCGGAGCGAGACCGGAACCGGGAGATCGTGTTCCCATCTCGCTCTATGCGGAACCCCCCAAACAGGTCTATATTCCAGGGGTGGGAGTTCATGTGGTGCGTGGTCTTAATCTTGGTTTGGAATCCGGGAGGCGCCGGGCCCTCGGCGCCGGGGCTGCCCCCTCTGCTTTGTAATGATACTGTAACGGTAGGTTCGTAAACTACCTCTGCTCGTCACTTCCTCAGTTCAAGTGCCGCGCGGCTCCTCCTTGTGCCATCTGCCCTGCTGCCGGACGGGGGCCCGCTCGCGCAATTCCAACGGTTTGTCCACTCTGAGGGCAGCGGCCCTCACTTCATTCGGAAAGGAGAGCTCATGAAACGCGCTAGTCTGTCTCTGTTGGTCGTCGCTTCGCTGTTGGCCCTGCCCCTCGCCGCACGGGCACAATACACTCGTGTCGGATCCTTCCGATTTTCGAACCCGCCGGCCGGAACCGGCTCCCAGGTAACGCTGCTCAGCCCGGACGAGAGTCTCCTCTTCGTTACGGACCAGCAAAGCCGGGCGGTAAGTGTGTATAGCGTCAACTCCGACTCGTTCGGAGACGTAAGGGGCTTCACGTTCAGCGACCTTGAGGATGCCTCCGGCGGGATCGCCGGCACGGTTCCCGCAGGCATGGCAACCGATCCCGGTGGCAACGATCTGTACGTCTCCGTCGGCAAAGGAACCATTGTTGTCTATCACATTGACCCCAGCGGGTTCGTTTCCCAGATCCAGACGGCTTCCGGCGACGCCACAACGGGCCACTCCCGCAACAACATCGTGTATGTCTCCGAGCCCGGGGGGGACTTCGTCTACACCAATAACGATCTGGTTCCGAATACGGTGAGCATCTTCGCCGTGAATGCGGCGGATGGGACTCTGACGTTCCAACGCTCGGTCACAACAGGTGGGAACGGCAGCGGCAGCACCGGCTTCATCGCCGCGCCGTCGATCCAGTCGGACGGCAACTTCCTCTATGCCGTCAACGGCACGCAAAACAACGCAGGCTCCAACAACATCTCCGTGTTTTCCATCGATCCCAACACAGGAAACCTCCAGCCGGTCATCGGCTCGCCCTTTGCGATTCCGTTGGGATCAGCCACGTCCGGCAGTATCGCGCTAAGCGCCGATGGAACGAACCTGTACGCCGGGACGCAGCAGGGCAATATCGTCAAGTACACCGTGACGTCCGGCGTGCTTACAGTGAGCCAGGTCGCGTCGAGCGGCGTGGCGCAGCCCATAAACGGGCTTGCGGTGGATGCGCCCAACTCCACCGTCGCGGCCATCATCTCGGCCACCAACCAGATTGCCGTCTTGAACACGGCGCCGCCGATGTCGCCTGTTTCCGGCTCTCCGTACAAGGGAGCCAATACCGGAGCGAACGTAACGGGAGCCATCTTCAGCCAGCTCGGACTGCTTCAGCAGCTTATCAGCGGGACAAACACTTCCGGCGCTTTTTCGGAGATTACCGTCTTCGACGACGGTCAGATCATCTTCTGACCACGAGCCGGTTCACTCTGTACTGTAATGATGGTGTAACGGTAGTTTCGTAGAATCCATCTGGCGAACGGGCGGTTCAGGCCCGTTCGCCATCCTGGCTTTCTACGGACAAAGTGCAGCGCCGCTCCTGCCGGCGTCGAGAAGCTCGTTACCCGTTGAAAAGGAGGTCGTATGAAGCGCATCAGGTTGTCCCTCTTTGCTGTCGCCCTGCTGGCAGCCATGCCCGCTGCGGCTCGGGCGCAACAACAGTTCATCTTTCGTATCAGCTCCTCCCGGTTCGCCAACCCGCCGGCCGGGAGCAACTCCAACGTGCTGCTGCTCAGCCCGGACGAGACCCTCCTCTTCGTCACAAACCAGGCGAGCAATTCTATCACCGTGTTCAAGGTAGGCGATGACGCCGATGGGAGAGTGAGGAGCTTCACGTTCAGCAGCCGCGCCGATGCTCCCGGCGGCACCGGTCCCGTGGGCATGGCAGTGGATCCGGGAGGCAACTGGCTGTACGTCTTGCACGGCGGCGGGACCATTCTGGTGTACGCGATTGACCCGAGCGGGTTCCTGACGCTGCTTCAGGCGGCGCCCATCGGGACGGCAAGCACCCAGATCGAGAACTCCATCCTCTACGTCTCCGAGCCCGGCGGCGATTTCGTCTACGTAGATAATGACGTGATTCCGAATACGGTGAGCATCTTTGCCGTGAACCCGGTGGACGGAACTCTGACGGCGCGGGGCTTTGTGCCCACCGGAGGAAACGGCGGGAGCCAACGCGGCTTCTTTGCTGCACCGATGATCCAGTCCGACGGCAACTTCCTCTACGTGGTCAACGGCAATGCGCGCAGCCTGGGCTCCAACAACATCTCCGTCTTATCCATTGACCCGAACACAGGCGCCCTCCTGCCGGTCACAGGATCGCCATTTCCCATTCCCACCGGATCCGCTACCTCCGGCAGCCTTGCGCTCAGCCCGGACGGCTCCAACCTGTTCGCCGGAACGAAGCAGGGGGCAATCGTCAAGTATGACGTGGACCCGTCGTCCGGCGCCCTCAGCTTGGAAGAGGTTGCGTCGAGCGGCCTGGGGACTACCGTGGACGGGCTCGCATTTGATCCGGACGGCGGCGTCCTCGCCGCTACGTTCCCCGATTCCAACCAGATGGCTGCCATAGAGATAGGACCGCCAATGCATCCCGCGCCGGGTTCTCCGTTTCAGGGCTCCAATGCCGGGGCTGCAATAAGCGGCGCCATCTTTAGTCATTTGGCGCCATTTTTCCAGCAGCTCCTCGGCGGCGGGAGCACTGCCGGAGCCTTTACGGAGGTTACTATCTACGACTTCGGGGTCTTCCTCTTCTGACCTGGAGCCGAAGTTCGAGAGCATGGGGCCGCGAGAGAAATGCCTCTCGCGGCCCCTCTTCTTCTCCGCCATCCCAGCAAGGGAACGCTCTCATTGCCAGCTACCGTATCCTGATCAACTGTTCCTTCTGTCCGAAGGACAGCTCTCTCCAGACAGGGATTTCAATCCCTGCTGTGGCGCCGCGGAAAGAAGGACAAACTCCCGCCTCTTACGAAGAGGAGAGGGGCCGGGGTGCGGTTCTGAGCGGACCCAGTTACGGTAAAAGGAGCGGACTATGAAGCAGGCAGTATGGAAGGCAACCGGCGGTGTTCTCCTGGCACTCTTGATGGCCGGCTGCGGCGGCTCCGGTGGGAGCGGCGGATTAACGAACCGCAGCGTGGTGCAGGGCCGCGTCTCGATGCCCGCCTCCGGCTCGATGCCCGCGCTGACGGCGCGCGTCGCTAACACCATCGTCACCGCGCCGGTTCAAGCCGACGGCTCATTCGTGCTGAATGGTGTGCCGTTCGGCCCTCAGACCATCCAGATCGTGGACGGCAGCAATACGGTCGTGGAAACTACTGGCGTGGACGTGAAGGATTCGACCACGGTCCTGGAGCCGCTTCCCGCGCCTACTACGTCCACACCGGGTTCCAGCGGCATCTCCGGCACGGTGTTCGAAGGGCCCATCGCGCCGGCCAGCCATCCCGGCGATCCCAACGAGGCGCCCTTTGCCGGCGCAACGCTCCAGATTGCGCCTGCCGGCGGCGGCGCTGCGGCTCAGACCGTAACAAGCGGCGCGGACGGCACATTCTCTATCAGCCTGCCGCCCGGCCAGTATCAGATCGTGCCGCAGTCGCCCAACGGGTCCACGTTGCCCCACGCGGATCCAGTGCTGGTCACCGTGACGGCGGACCACACCACCGTCGTGCAGATCAACTACGACACGGGCATTCGGTAGGCCTTACACCGGGCGCTGCTACTTGCGGATGAACTGCTGGGGTGGGTTGGTGGGAAGCTTCAGGCCGGCTGGCAACGGCGGCAAGACTTTACTCCGGAGCACCGGACTGTTCAACCCGGTTCCATTGATGAACCTCCACACCTTGCCGCCGTCATTGGAGATTCCTAGCTCATAGGAGCGTACTATCACCTTGCCACCCCGCAGTCCCATCACCGTCGTGCTGGGCACGACCACAAACGTGCGCTTGCCGAGCGTGTAGAAACGCCCCGGCTGGCCAACGGTAACGGCCTGAACCGTGAGCCCTTGCCGCTGCATCATGCCGGCCATGCGCTTCATCCTGCCGACCATGGAGGCGCGTCCGCCTGCTGCGGCGATGACCGTCGGATAGGTTAGGTCGGCGAGCCTGTTCCAGTCATGCTTCGCGGATGCCTGGACGAACCGTTTCGTCTGCCGCTGCACCACCGACGCGCTCGGCGCCGCGCCGGCTGAAGCGGCGGCGATGAGAATGGCCGCGGCCCCCACCATCGGTGACACACGTTGCAGCATGAAGGGTCTCCTTGGCACGTAATGATGTACACTACTAATCATACCGGGCATTGGTGGACGGAGGTTAGGGCATGAAAAGAGTGATGGAGAGCGCAGCTGTCCCTTTGCTTGTTGCCGTCCTTGCCGCCGCCACCTTCGACGCGCTCGCTCAGGGTCCGCAGTCGCCTTCTCCTCCGGCCGGCGGCCGGGTTGCGGGCCAGGGCGCTCAAGCCACCGCCACAGTGGTGCACCCTTTCAAGCGCGCAGCTTCGGTGCGCAGGAGGAGACCCCTCCGGCAGGTTCCACACGTGGTGCCCCGGCCCGGCTCGACTGGACTGGAAGGACGGGGTCGCCAGGGACCTTCCATAAAGCCGGCGCGCCACGCTGCCGCCACCGGAATCCAAGGAGAGGCGGTGCTCTGGCCCATCGCGCCCACTTCGCGCCCCGGAGAGCCGGACTCGCGGCCCGTACCCAACGCGACTATCGTGGTCCGCCGGGCTTCGGGTACCGAGGTTTTCCGGCAGAGAGCCGACTCGCTCGGCCGGTTCCACATTTCACTTGCCCCTGGATCTTACGTGGTGAGCATCGCCTCACCGAATACTGGCAACGTTATGCCCCGGCCAATTCCGCAGAGCGTCACGCTCTCACCCGGTGATACCGCCCACGTCCGTCTGACCCTGGACTCCGGTATCCGGTAGGTCGAGTCCGGCCCCGGCTCACTTTTAGCGCAAGGATTCCGCCCGGCGGGCACCGAATAAGCTGGGTACGCGGCGCCCGTTCCCATCGTGGGCCGCTCCGTCTACCTCAACCAAAGAACGTCACCCCCGAAAGGATCACGCGGATGAAGACGAGGCGTACGTTCGCCCTCTTCGTGCTTGCAGCGCCATTTGCCCTTGCGGCGCCCGCCGTGGCGCAGTTCCCGCCGGGCGCCGCACCGCGCGCTATGTCGCCGGCGCGAGCCGAAATGATGCGCAAGGTTACTACACTTCGCAATCTGCGCCGCATCCAGGCTGCGCACCTCACAGCGGCCGACATCGCGGCCGCTCTGCCGATCCTTAAAGCGATCCGCGAAGAGGACCGCAAGGTCGCCGCGCGCGCCGAGGTGGAGCTGGACAGGCAGATCCACGCTCTGCTGGCGGCCGGACCGGACACAACCGTTCCCAACTCTGCCCCCAGTCCGGCCCTCGAGCAGACAGCGGCGCAGGCGCGTGCCGAGCAGCAGAAGCAGTGGGATTCCCTTGCCAATGCCATCGGCGCACAAAAGGTAAGAGATCTCCAGACGCTGATGGGGCATGCGCCTCCCTCGCCCGCCTCCGCCCCCGCGCCCGGTGCGCAGACAAAACCCGGCGGCGGTCCGCCCGTGCCAACCGGCCAGGCGGGTTCCATCGGTTCCGGCCCAAAGGGCAAGGCGCCGGATGCGGCGGGCCCCGGAACGCCGGTCATCCCCACGCCTTCCGCCGCGGCCGCACCCGTCTTATACCCGGGCACCAACGGGAGGCCCTCCCCGCTCTACGGACCGCCCATCCCGCTGGATGAGCTTATTGACCTGCTCCAGCAGAAGCTAGATGCCATGCAGGCCAAATAAAACCCTGGTGTGGAGCTGAGAAATCGAAAGGGCCGCTCACCGCGGCCCTTTCGATTCTCTGTCGCGAGGTTACAAACCGCGTCAGATGCCGTTTGCGAAGTACGAATCCCAGATGTTTCCGGCGATGTCAGACACCTCGTTGACGGCCCAGAAGGAGCCATTCGTCGGGTCCTGGGACACCTGCGAGTAGTCGCCCCACCGGCCGTCCGTATACGCCACCGTGCCAAACGCAACAATAACCCCCGTACCTTCGAAGGTACCGGGATTCTTCGCGAACGCCATGGACGGGAAGCCTGTAGTGGGGTCGAAGAACGACGTCGACCACGTGGCGTAGACGTTGCCGCTCCCATCCACGTCCACGGACGGGTTCCAGTCATTCGAAGGCCCGTTGACGTAGAAGAGGCTCGTGGTGACGGCGCCCGTTGCCGTGTCGATCTTGACCAGCTTGTTGAGCGGGAACCCTACCGCGTGGGCGGCTATGAGGATAGTGTCTCCACTGAATCCGGTTGTACGCCACTGCGCGCTGGCCATCTGGAACCGGCCGTCCAGCGCGTCCATGGTCGCAGTTGTCCCTGGCTGGCGCGCCCTGGACGGAGGAGCCCACGCGCCCTCGTTGACAAAGAACAGAGTCAACTGAGGCGGAATGCCGCCCTCCGTCAGCCGGTAGAGCGAGTCCGTGCCGTTCGTATTGCTGGCGGCGATGAGCCAGGCATAGATGTTCTCGTCCCTCACGTTCGGGGGCATGAGCGTGCCGTTGAGTCCGTTGAAATACCAGAAGGTCAGCCCTCGGCCGTTGTAGACCCGCGCCTTGGGCCATTCCTCGAGGAACGCATACTTGAACCCGCCTGTCCGGTGGAACATGTTTGCCGTGACGATAATGCTGTCCTGGGTCTGGCCGACGTGCTGGTAGTCAACGAAGTCATCCGCTTCGGTGAAGCTGAGCGACCGCGGATTGGTCCGGTAGATCCACCAGGGGCCCGTGGCATCGCCGCTCTGCGAAGCGCAGATGCTCCAAAACTGCGTCCCGGCGTTGGTCTCGAACTGCGTAATGGTAACAATGAACCGGTCCTGAACGGCGTCGTATTGGACAGCCGGGTCGAACCCGGACTGGCCGAGTGGGTCGCCAACAAATGCGCGCTGCGGCGTGGTCGCCAAAAGGATGCCCGTACCGGTGTCGTAAACGTTGATGACGCTGTTGACGCCCTCAACAAACTGACCGATGCCTGCGGCGCCGTTAGTGTCCGGGGGTATCCAGTTGGTTTCCGGGTCGCCGAACTCCTGCTCGCCCTGAAACACGGTCAGGTTGCTTACGGGAGGGTTCATCGTGGGCCCGCCGTCGGTCGGCTTGGACTGACTGATCAAGCCGCCGTTGGCGATGCCGGTAGACCCTATGGGTACAACCTGCGCGGCCGAGGGCGCGGCGGGAGCTACTCCCAATTGGTTCGGGAATACTTGCGAAATGGGCTGGTCGGCAGTCGCCGCCAGGCCATTGATCGTAGAGACAGGTTGCAACTGAGCCATGGCGGCGCCGGCCAGGCATATTGTCAACAACCCGACTATACTGGTCTTGCTCAGTTGCTTAGTAAAGTCGTTCCGGTGTTGCATTCTTTCGATCTCCTTCCCCAACACGGGGGTGTCTACGAGACCAGCTTAGATCGTGCATGAGTCCGGGAGCTCCTGGCGGTTGGCTACTCCTCCGGCGACGTGCGCCCGAGGCCCATGCCCTTGCAACGGCTTGACTCTCGCGCCATACGCGGGACTGCCACTATTGGCATCCCGCCCGGCGCGCAACGGCTTGACTCTTGCGCAGGTCCTCCTACATAGGCAGTCTCTCCTTTTCTGTCTCGGGCGCCGCCTTCGGTCTCCCCGCCCATCGGCGGACGGGGCGCGGCAACCCACATTGGCCCTCTTCGCGCTTATTGGGCCGTATCCTGCTAAGAGAAAGATAAAGATTCTCTAAAGATTTTGCGTTCGCCCGCTTCCGGGCGCCTACCACCGGGGACTGAAGCCGCCCGGCTCGCAGGAGCCACCCTCAGAATACGCGAAAGGCGTGGCCGAAAGCGTGTCCGAACGCGGAGGGATTTGCCGTTCTGTGGGCGAATATGCGTCAAATGCCGGCCGGGCCGCCGCAGAACACTTTAACGGAGGAGTGAGCAATCATGCGGATCTACGTGGGCCGTCTGCTGTGGCTGGCGGCGGCGCTTCTCGCCTTGTGTACCTGTCCCCCACCTTGCACGGCGCAGGGATACCTGCTTCAGGACCTCGGCGCCCTCTCCGGAAGCAGCTACGCGCTCAGCGTGAGCGCCAACGGACTCGTTACCGGCGTGACCGGCACGGCCAGTGGCAACAATCACGGCTTCCTGTTCAATGGCGCCAGCATGCTGGACCTCGGCACGCTGGGCGGCCTGGAAAGCGCCGGGTACGGTGTCAATGGCACGGGCAAGGTTGCGGGATGGTCCGACCTATCCGGCGGCGCCGGTCCGCATGCCATCCGGGCCAGCGGGACTTCCCTCACAGACCTTGGCACCCTGGGCGGCTCGACCAGCACCGCCCAGGCCATCAACGACACGGGGCAGATAACCGGCTATGCGGACGTCCCGGGGAATACCGCCCAGCACGCATTCCTCTTCAACCCTTCCAACAGCTCCCTCACAGACCTCTCTACTCTGGGCGGACCGAACAGCCACGGCTTCGCCATCAACCGCAACGGAGTAGTCTCAGGCGACTCCCAGACAACCGGCAGCGTGAACTACCACGCCGTGATATTTGACGGCGCGACCAAGCTGGACCTCCTCACCCTGGGCGGCGCTAACAGCCGCGCGTTGGGCATTGACGACAGCAAGGATGTCGTAGGTGAGTCGGATGTCAACACCACCGCGGGAACCACCACGCATGCGTTCCTGTACCGCGGCGCAGGACCCATGCGCGACCTCGGCACGCTCGGCGGCAACGAAAGCCACGCTTTTGGCATCAACAACCGCGGGTGGATAGTAGGTATGGCTGCGGACTCGACTACACTCCGCGCGTGTGTTTGGGACGGCAACGGCGCCATTCGCGCGCTGCGGAACCTGGTGCCGCCCTTGAGCACTTTGGATCTCGCAGACGCGGAGGGGATCAACGACAGCGGCCAGATCTGCGGCGCCATGAACTTAACCGGCGGCGCCACCCACGCCTTCCTGCTCACGCCTGTCCGCCCGCACGTGCTCTGGAGCAACAACTCCAACAGCCAGATCTCCCTCTGGAGCATCACCCAGCCCGGCGTGCTCACGTACGCTAACTACGGCCCCTACCCCGGCTGGCAGGCTATCTCCATCGCCACCGGCGGATCGGACGGCAAGCCGCGCATCCTCTGGCGCAATGTGGACGGGCGAATCTCCCTCTGGACCGTGAACCTGGACGGCTCCTTCACCAACGATGACTACGGCCCTTACTCCGGCTGGCAGGCACAGCAGGTGGTGGTGGGCGCGGATAACAAGCCGCGTATCCTCTGGGTGAACGCGAACGGGCGAATCTCCCTCTGGACCATCAATGCGCCCGGCACCTTCACCTACGACGACTACGGCCCCTTCACCGGCTGGAGCGCCAGAACCATCGCCATCGGTCCGGACAATCTCCCGCGAGTGCTGTGGGTCCACCAGGCTACGCAGAAGATCTCCTTCTGGACCGTCACCGCCCCGGCAACCTTCTCTTACAATGACTACGGGCCGTACGCTGGATGGACCGCCAATGCTCTCGCGATAGGTGGAGACGGTAAGCCCCGCATCCTGTGGGTGCGCAGCGCGGACCAGAAGGTATCTCTCTGGACCGTAAGCTCGAACGGGAGCTTCACCACGGACGACTACGGGCCGTTCTCCGGCTGGATCCCGCTGGAGCTGGCCGTGGGCTACGACAACCAGCCGCGCATCCTCTGGCAGAACACAAGCACTCTCCAGTACTCGCTCTGGAGCATCTACGCACCCGGCGCGCTCACGTACGAGAACTACGGCCCCATCAGCGGCTGGACCCCGGTAGGAATGACAGGCGGGATAGAATGACGGTGGACGGTGGACGGACGGTATCCGGGTCCGTCTTCCGTCACCCGTCTTCGGTCCCCGGAGCGAACTGTGGTACACACCGGCCGTATAACCGAGCAGGACGTTATCGCCGTTATCCTCGGTGGCGGGGCCGGCACGCGCCTCTTCCCGCTCACCAAGGAGCGCTCCAAGCCCGCCGTGCCCCTGGGCGGCAAGTACCGGCTGGTGGACATTCCCATCAGCAACTGCCTGAACTCGGGTCTCCGCCGCATATTCGTGCTGACCCAGTTCAACAGCACCTCGCTCCACCGCCACATCCAGCAGAGCTACCGCTTTGACGACTTCTCCCGCGGCTTCGTGGAGATCCTGGCGGCCCAGCAGACGCCCGGCAACCCGGACTGGTACCAGGGCACGGCCGACGCCGTCCGGCAGAACCTCACCCACTTCGACGACTACTCCCACGACCTGGCCCTGATCCTCTCCGGCGACCAGCTCTACCGGATGGATTTCCGCCTCCTCATGGACCAGCACGTCCGCACCGGCGCGGACGTAACCGTGGCCGCCATCCCCGTTTCCCGCGCAGACGCCCCGTCGCTCGGCATCGTCCGCACGGACGGCGAGGGGCGCATCCGGCAGTTCGTAGAGAAGCCTCAAAACCCGGCCGTGCTGGAGGGGCTGCGGATTCCGCCCGGCGCGCACAGCAGCCCGGAGGAGGAGCTGTACCTGGCCTCCATGGGCATCTACCTGTTCGACAGGGCCATCCTGGCACAGGCCCTTTCCGGAACCGAGACCGACTTCGGGAAGCACGTGATCCCGGCCATGATCGACACGCATTCCGTTTACGCCTACATCTATCGGGGCTATTGGGAGGATATCGGGACCATCCGCGCCTTCTACGAAGCGAACCTCAACCTCGCGGAGCCCTTGCCAAAGTTCAACTTCTTCGACGTGATGGCGCCGGTCTACACGCGGGCCCGCTACCTGCCGGCCTCCAAGATCACCCGCGGACATCTGGACCGCGCCGTGATTGCGGAAGGCTGCATCCTGGTGGACGCAACGGTAGAGCGGTCCATCATCGGTATCCGGAGCCGCGTAGAGGCCGGCACGGTGATCCGGAACAGTGTGGTGATGGGCCAGGACTACTACGAGACCGAGGGGCAGCTCGCGGAGGCGGTCCTGCGCGGACAGCCGCGCATCGGAATCGGCCGCAACACGTTCATCGAGGGCGCCATCGTGGACAAGAACGCCCGCATCGGCGATGGGGTACGAATCTCGCCGGAGGGCAAACCGCCGCACCTGGACGGGGATAACTTCTACATCCGCGATGGGATCGTCATCATCCCCAAAAACGCCACGATCCCCAGCGGCACTGTGATATGAGGAGAGTAAATGGGTAAATGGGTGTACTCCCCGGACTCCCCCAGAATTGGGGGCCGGGGGCCTCCGGCGTACACTCATTTACTCATTTACCCATTTACTTCGTAACGACCGGCCCCATCTGAACCACCTCGAAATCCCGCCCCTTCACCCGCTTGAGCGTGTTGAGCTCCGGATCGCTCCACCGTGGATCCGGGGCGCCGCTGACGAACCAGTCGCCTCCGTTGTCGGCTACCATCATCCCGTACTTCTTGAGCGCGGTGAGGATCACCCGGGCCGACCGTGGGAAGGGCCGGATGTCGTAGCTCGCCTTCAGCCGCACCCGCATCCCCATGGGCGGCAGGTCTGCATCCGTCCGGCTGCTGGCAAAGTGAGTCGCCGGAGAGACGTAAGCCCGCCGGGACCGCCTCACCGTGAACCGGAGCGCGTGATCGATGGCGTGCTGCTCGTACACCTCATCGGCCCGGGCGAGGCCGGGGAAGATGGGCAGCCCCGCTGCGTCGGCGGAAGTCCAGCCCGCAGGCCGCAGCTTGTTCGAATTGAGGTCGAAGATCGCGCCTGAGCCGGCTTTCCAGGAGCCGTCGGGCTGCGGATAGGAGGAGAAGGTCTCGTACAGCATCCAGTGATCCCGGTCTACTACCAGGACGTGCCGGTCTCCCGTAGAGGCGGGACCGCCCTCGATGGGCGCGCCCCGCGGGATAGGGTAGGGGCCGGGATCGCTCTCGTCCGCGTAATCGAACGTCACGCGAACCTTGGGCTGAGTGCCGGGAACCACCACGTACGGGATGCCGCTATTGGGGTCCGAGCCGAAGTCCGGGTGCAGGCTCTTGTCCGCGCCGATACTGGCGATAATGGCATCCGAGTTCGGGTCCACCGGCGCCCCGGAGATATCCTGGTTCCACGGGTTGTCGGCCGGGAACACCCGCCGTCCGTGGAGGCTCGCCCCTATTCCGGGAGGAATGGGCTGAACGGGAACGCGCAGCATGGGCCGCCTCTCGATGGTCCGGCCCTGCGGACGCACCGCATAACCCACCGCTATCGCCCCCATGAGCACTCCCGCTGTGAGGGCCAATTTCGCCACTCTGCGTCTCTCCATGGCTGCTCCCCTGCAATCCTACGCCAGGTCCGCCTGGGCGCGGGCCAACATCTGCCGGAGCGGCAGGTCGTGCGGACAGGCCGCCTCACCCCGCTCCCAATCTCCCTGGAAGTCCTGCTCCTCCGGCGGCAGGGCGGCAAACAGCTCCCGCGCGCGGCGCCGCTTTCCGTAGCCGTCATGGTACATCTGGAACCGAAGCACGTCCGCAACCGCCAGCGTGGTCCCCGCGGCCGCCCGGCACAGGTGGTCGCAGCCCCGGCAGCGGAGGTGGCTGGTCAGAGCGGCGTACCGGCGCAGCAGCTCGTCCTCTGCGCGGGTCAGAGGGGCGATGGCGGCGGCGGAGTTCTCCGCCACCTGCTCGTGCGTGGTCATCTCCGAATTGATGACGTGAATCCGCTCGTCCGCCCAGACGGCCCGCAGCGCGGCCTGCGCCTTAGTCATGCCGGTCCGGCGGAAGACGTCGAACTTCGCCGGCATATTCGTGCCGCCGTCCAGCGTCTTCATGGCAACGAGCCCCAGGTTCGCTTTCGCGCACTTGTCTATAGCGCGGTTCATGGCGTCGCTATCGCGGTCCCGGAAGCTGTACTTGAACATGATCAGGTCCAGGTGCGGGGCCTTCGCGGCGGCCTCCAAACATTGGACCACCGTGGAGGCGTGACAGGAGAAGCCGAAGAAGCGGATCTTGCCCGCCTTCTTCAGGCGCTCGGCGGCAGAGATCACCTCCGGGTCGGAGATAATGGCAGGGTCCTCTATGCCGTGGAGATAGAGGGCGTCCACGTAGTCCACCTGCAGCCTGCGCAGGCTGCCTTCCAGCCGCTGCTCAAGCTGGTGGTAGCGGTGGCTCTTGGTCACCAGGAACACGTCCTTGCGCCCGCCATGCTGCTTCAGGAACTCGCCCATGACGCGTTCGCTCTGGCCCTGCTCGTACGTTTCGGCCGTATCCAGGTAGTTGACGCCCGTGGCGAAAGCGGCGGCCAGCACGCTCGGCTCCACGTCCCAGGACCCACCGCAGGCGATGCGGGAGACCCTCCGCCCCGTCTTGCCCAGCGTCACCGTGGGCACCCTGGGCGCGACATTAGCCCCCACCCCGGAAGCCAGCGCGGCTCCGCCCACGATCCCCGCCCCGGTCCTCGCCAGGAACTCCCTCCGCGTTATACTGCCATCCTGTGCCATCCCGGATCTCCCTCTAGCTGCCAGTCTGCCCAGTCACCTGAACGCCATGCTGTCCGTCTTCCGCCTAACGGCGCCCGTCACCCTGGAGCCGCTCTTCGGCCAACTCATCGCATATCCGTTTACACGCTACCTGCAGATTGGCCGCGTCCTCCTCGAATCCTACAAACCGGCGGCCCAGGCGGGCGCAGGCAACCGCGGAAGTCCCGCTCCCGGCGAACGGGTCCAGCACCAGGTCGCCCGGATTGCTGGAGGCGAGGATAATTCGGGTCAGCAGGGCCTCCGGCTTCTGCGTGGGGTGCTTCCCGTACCGCTTCTCGCGCGCGCCGGGCGGGAGGATCCGCCAGAGGCTCTGCATCTGCCTATCCGGGGCCGGATCGTCCAGTCGCTTCATCTCCTCGTAGTTAAAGGTGTGGCGGCCTTTGGCGTCCCTCCGGGCCCACAGCAGTGTCTCCGTGGCGTGGGTGAAGTAGCGGCAGGAGAGATTCGGCGGCGGCGTGACCTTGTACCAGACGATATCGTTGAGGATCTTGTAGCCCAGCGTCTGCATGGCGAAGCCCACGCTGTAGATGTTGTGCAGGGTGCCGCTCACCCAGATCGCGCCGTTCGGCTTCAGGACTCGTCGGCACTCCCGCAGCCAGGCCACGTTGAAGGCGTGGACCTCCTCGAAGGTCTCCGCCCTATCCCACATCCCCTTGTTGACGCTCACCCTCCTGCCGGACTGGCATGTGATACCGCCGTTGGACAGAAAGTACGGAGGGTCCGCAAAGATGAGGTCCACCTGCTCTGAGCGAGTCTGGCGGAGCAGCTCCATGGTGTCGCCCCGGTAGAGCCGCACGCCGTGCTCCGGGCCATCGAAGTACAGCTCCGGCGCAGCGTCGGCCGGTGCGTCAAACAAGTCCTTGGGCATCGTTTGACCTTTCGGAAGTACTCGCCATCCTACCAGAAGCGGTCTGTCAATTCAAGGGAGCGAGTCGGGATGAGTGGTAAGCCGCGTGCTGCGTATCGACTGCAATGCCTCGGGGCAGCTCTCCTCATACTCGCGCACTTTGCCGGAATGCGGAAAGCGCGTGAGGTCCTGGGAACCGGAGGGACATGCTTGGCGGCTTGTCGCCTACAGACCGCCAGACAGGATTCCCCTGCCGGTGCGCCATAATACGGGACGGGCCTGCCGCGAGACAGGCGAGATCAAGGATGAGGGATGAAGGATGAGGGATGAATTCGGATTTCAGACTATCAACCCTCAACCCTCAACCAACATGGAGGCACTACACCATGATCGACCAGGGCGGCGTGTTCGACGCGCTTCTGCACGAGGATCGCTCCTTCCCCCCTAGCCCGGAATTCGCCGCGCAGGCGAACGCCAACGACCCCGCTATCTACGATAAGGCCGCCGAAGACCCGGACGGGTTCTGGGCCGGCTTCGCCGAGGAGCTGGAATGGTTCCAGAAGTGGAATACCGTGTGCGAATGGGACCCCCCACACGCCAAGTGGTTTGTCGGAGGCAAGCTCAACCTCTCCGTAAACTGTGTGGACCGGCACGCCAAGGGCGCGCGGAAGGACAAGGTCGCCATCCTCTTTGAGGGTGAGCCGGGGGACGTGCGCAAGCTCACCTACGCCGAGCTGTACGCGGAGGTGTGCCGCCTGGCCAACACCCTCAAGAGCCTGGGCGTGCGCAAGGGCGACCGGGTGGCCATCTACATGCCCATGGTGCCGGAGCTGCCTATCGCGCTGCTCGCCTGCGCCCGCATCGGAGCGCCGCACTCCGTGGTGTTCGGAGGCTTCTCCGCGGAGTCGCTCCGGGAGCGCATCAACGACTGCGGCGCCAGGGTGCTCATCACCGCGGACGGCGGTTGGCGGCGCGGCGGCATCGTCCCGCTCAAGAAGATCGCGGACGAGGCGCTGGACGATACGCCCACCATTGAGAAGGTGCTGGTTCTCGAGCGGATCGGCGCTCAGGCGCAGGTCACCATGGTGCCCGGCCGGGACCTCTGGTGGCACCAAGTAGTCCCCACCCAGGACCCGGAGTGCGCGCCGGAGCAGATGGATTCGGAAGACATCCTCTACATCCTGTACACCTCGGGCTCCACGGGCAAACCCAAGGGCATCCAGCACACCTCCGCCGGCTACCTCACCGGCGTCTACGCCACCTCCAAGCTTATCTTCGACCTGAAGGAGGACGACGTCTACTGGTGTACGGCGGACATCGGCTGGGTCACCGGCCA
>CAYNFH010000119.1:0-19902 GCA_964396385.1 uncultured Chthonomonadaceae bacterium
GACCTCGTCACCGCTCAATTACACGACGCACAACCACAGACGACCATCGCCGCCGGAAGCCACTATGCCACCGGCGGCGCCCTCTGCAAGCGTATCCTGGTAGCGAATCAGACGATCATCGCGACGCAGAACAACATCGAGCTTTCCGGCACCTACCCGCTTCCAGAGGCGCAGCTCGACAGGTTCGCGGCGCGCATCTCCATCGGCTACCCCGGGCACGACGATGAGCGGCGCATTCTGGAGAACCAGGTCCATACGCGTCCCGTCGATGCCATTGTGCCCGTGGTGGATGCGGAAGAGGTGGTGCAGCTCCAGAACGCGGTAAGGGACATCCACGTTGACGGCTCGCTACGAGACTACATCCTGGAGATTAACTCTGCTACGCGCTCTCATCCGGCGGTGGCGCTCGGGGCCAGCCCTCGCGGATCGCTGGGGCTTATGTACACCGCACAGGCCGTCGCCGCGATCTGCGGTCGGAGCTACATGGTTCCGGACGACGTGAAGGAGATGGCCGTGCCGGTTCTCGCCCACCGCATCATCGTGCGGCCGGAGCACCGCGCCCGGGGCGTCGGCGGGGAGACGGTGGTGCAGGAGATCCTCCAGCGCGTCCCCGTACCCGTTCGCCCGGTGACGCGACCACAGCCGGCCGTCGAGCGCGTATAGTAGTCTATCACGTGGAAATTCAACGGCGGCGAAACACCGAGTAGCGGCGGGCGACCCTGCCCGCCCCCCGGGCACGGAAGCCCGGGGCTACTCGGCTAGTCGCGGCCATCAAACGGTCAGCCGCCATGCAGCGCGTCAAGTGGTTCGCGATCTTCATCTCGTTCTTCTTCATCACCATCTCCGGCGCGCTCACCGGCCAGCGACAGATGTTCTTTATGGCCGGTATCCTGCTGATGCTCCCCGCGGTGAGTTACCTACTGGGGATGTTCGCGCTCCAGCACCTGGAGTTTTCGCGCGAGGTGCCCTCCAGCGGGTGGGACGGAGAGTCGGTGGAGTTCGCGCTCATCGTCCACTCTCGCAACCGCCTGCCCCGCATGTTCCTTCAGGTGCGCGATCAACTGCCGGAGTGGCTGGTTCCGGAGGACCCGGAGCCGACGTACTTCAATGCCCCCCCCATGGCAAGAACGCGGGTCCCCTACTGGGTGCAATTGAACAAGCGCGGTGCGTATAAACTCGAGTACCTTACCATCACGGCGCTGGACCCGCTGGGCATCTTCGCCTTCTCCAAGCGAGTACACGCGGAGGCGGAAGTGCTGGTGCTGCCGGTGCCGGAGCCGATGGTGAACCTGGCCACGAGCGGCGCAGACCGATACGGGTTCCGCGAGGTTTATCTGGCGTCCGCCCGCGGGTCCGGCATCGATCCGGATGGCGTGCGGGAGTACATTCCGGGTGATCCGCTCCGTCGGATGCACTGGAAGTCCACCGCCCGTACCGGCCGCCTGAATGTTATCGAGTTTGAAGAGGCAAGGGCGCTCAATGTGGTGATGGCCCTGGACGTTCACCGTTCGATACAGGTCGGCCGCGGCAAGGCGTCGACTTTTGAATACCTGGTACGGGCAGCCGCGTCGGTGGCCCAGTCCGCCGTACGAGAGGGAGCCACCGTCAAGCTGATGGCAGGCGAGAGGCTGACCGAAGGCACGGGCCGCGGCAGCAATCAGCTCTACGGGATCCTCTCGGAGCTCGCACGCGCAGAACCGGATTCGGACTTCAGGCTCAGCGAGCTGCTGATTGGCCGGCTGGGCGCGCTGCCGGCCGGGACCACGCTGGTGCTGTTGACGAGCGGCGTGGACGCAAGACTGCCGGACGCCGTCTCGCGCTACACGGCCGACGGCCGCCAGGTGGTGGTGATCTACGCCGACCCGTCCGGATTCGCGCGGACCGGCCACTCGCCCAGGCGGGAGGATGTCCGCGACCTGCTGGAAGGACTGCTGGCATCGAGCGCCGTTCCGTATATCATCCGGCAGAATGAGGCGAACCAGATCCGCCCGGAGACAGTAGAAGATGTCCGTTTCATACAGTAATCGAACGG
Organism: uncultured Chthonomonadaceae bacterium; assembly: GCA_964396385.1. GTDB lineage: Bacteria > Armatimonadota > Chthonomonadetes > Chthonomonadales > CAJBBX01 > CAYNFH01. The sequence continues at coordinate 2,033 of CAYNFH010000119.1, forward strand.
TGGCCCAGCCCGCGGTGGAGGAGATCCCACCGCCGTCGCTGCCAATGTACCTGGCTTCGCTCACCGTCACCCTCTGCGGACTGCTGGCCGCGGGGTTGGCGCTCTACGACACCGGCTTCGTGGCCCTGATCATCGGCCTCGCGGTGGTTGGCTACGGGGTGAGCTTCTTTACCCGCCAGCAGAGCGTCCATCCGCGCTCCATCGCCATTCCGGGCGCGATCCTCTGCGCATGCCTCCTGCTCATAGGCATTCGGAGCGACCAGCTCATCCCTCTGCTCGCTCCAACGGAAGCCGCGGAAAATCCCATGGCGACTATCCCGGTCATGCTGTCGTGGCTCGCGGTGTTTCTCTCGTTTGTGCTGGTCTCCGATAGCTGGCTGCTGTTCGCCTGCGTGCCGACGATCGCGCTGTTCGGCGTCGTCGGTCCGATGACCACCGATGGATCACTGGTTCTCTACTTCGGCGTCGCGGTTACCGCCGCTTCGTTCATGCTGGTCCACGAGAACTTCCTTCGTACCCGGCGCACGCGCCAACGCAGCAGCCGGCGTTTCGCTGATCATATCCTGTTCGCAGGCCAGGTGCAGATCGCGGCCGCCTGCGGGCTCGGCGCCATCTTCCTGGCCTGGCTTGCGTCGCCTCTCTTTGAGGCGTTCGGCTCCTTCCTTCCGGTCCGCCCGCTGCTGGTCACCTCCCGGCCCCCTGCGGCGGACCGCACGGTCACTACCCCTACGCATTACATGGAGATGCCCGAGCTCACCATGGGCGGCGCGTCCCCTCACCTGAGCAACGAGGTGGTAATGCGCGTGAAAGCGCCGTACGGTTCCTACTGGCGCGGCGCAACGTTCAACAAGTATGCGGGACGCTCGTGGCAGAACACGTTGAACACCGTGGCCGAAGTGCAGCCTCAGCCCTCCTCAGAGGCGGCGGTCATCCTGGGCGATTCTCCTCCATCTACCGACCATACCTTCCGCATAGCCGCGACGCCGTACACCCAGGCCGGGAGGGGCTCTCACCGGCTGCATCAGCGGTTCCACCTTGTCGGACGCAGCGTCTTCAACCAGGTGTATGCGGCTCCAGAGTGCAGGGTGGTAGAGCTGGAGGCTCCGCGCATCGGAGTGGACGGGGCGGGAGCTATAACCGTAGAGCCTGCCATTCAATCCCAGTTTTATGAAGTTGACTCGGACGTTCCGGACGATCGGCCGGAGACGCTGCGCAAGGCCCCCCCGAACTACCCGGCTGAGATCGTGGCCCACTATCTGAAGGACCAGACAGATATTGGTACGCCGATCGAACAGGTACGCCAGACCGCGGAGGAGGTAACCCGCGGCGCCCCAACCGTCTATGACAAGGTCGAGGCGCTCAAGGAGTGGGTGGGCCGACAATGCAAATACAACTCTGAATCGCCGGCCGTTCCGCCCGGCGCGGAAGTGGTCACCTACTTCCTCTTTACCGGCAAGCAAGGCGACTGCAATAGCTTCGGAACCGCGCTCGCCATCCTGTGCCGGAGCATCGGTATCCCCGCCCGAGTCGCGACCGGCTTCATCCCCGGCGTGTTCGACCCACAGAACGGCGAGTATCAAGTACACGACAAGGATCGGCACCTCTGGACCGAAGTGTACTTCCCTAACTCCGGCTGGATCCGTTTTGACGCGACCGAGGACGCGCAGGACATAAGCTCAAACGACGATCTGGGCGTGCGCAAAGCTTCCCTCACGGCGTTCCTGTTTCAGCGCGGTTGGCTCCCGCCCGTGGCGCTCCTCTTGTTTGCCGGCCTGTTGGGCTTTGTGCTCAAGACGGAAGTATGGGACCGGTATCGCCCACGTCGCTCCAAGGCGCAGCGGCTCGGGATGCCGGAGACGAACCTGGATATTCTCTCAGTGTACGAGGACGTCTGCCGCATGCTGGGCCGGCGCGGCCAGCCGCGGCCCCTATACGTCACGCCAAGTGAGTACGTGAAGCGGCTAAAGGACTCGGCCTTTGCAGAGTCCTCGACGCTGGACGGGATGGACCAGCTAACCCACCTGGTGAACCGCTTCCGTTACAGCGGGGAGGCCGCGAGCACGGACCACGTGCGGCAGGCCCGGGTGCTTGAGGCGGTGATACGTGCCGGCCTGAAGCGGAGAGCTCCATCGCGCGCTTTGAGCGCGGTGACGGGCAGTCCTTAGTGTCTGCCGAGATAATCTATGGCCCCGCGACCCGGGACCGGCTACTAAGTCCGCTCCGCACGGTCTACCTCCTGTACGGAGAAGATGACCGCCAGAAGGACGAGACCATCGAGTTTCTCCGCGACCGGTGCGTGGACCCCTCGTTCACGGACTTCGACTTTGAAGCGGTAGACGTCTCCACTCACACCCCCACAGCCATCCTCGCCGCGGCCAACATGGCGCCGTTTGGCTCAGAACGCCGCTTGGTTGTCGTTCGCGGGGCCGAGCTCTTGCGGCGCCGGGAGCGTGTCTCCGACGCCGAACAGCTCGCCGAAGGAATCGCCCAACTAGGCTCGGCGAGCTGCCTTGTGCTCCGCGCTTCCGCCGGGGAGGACGAGGCAAAGCGCGGCAAGACGGTGATCACCTCCAGGTTGGATGCCGCGGTACGGGCACGCGGCTTTCTGGTCAAGTGCCGCAGCCTGGGCGTAGAGGACCTGCAGGAGCTCGCCATCGCGAAGACGCGAGCGGAGGGCAAGATTCTCCATCCCGATGCGGCCGAGCGGCTGGTGCAGGCGGCGGGAGGGGACCGCGACACGCTGGACAACGAGCTGGAGAAGGCTATCTGCTACGTGGGTGAGAGGCCGCACATCGGTCTGACCGACGTGGATGCGGTCTGCAGCTACGACGCTGAGGACGTTATGTTCAAGCTGGTGGACGCGGTGGGCCAGCGCAACGCGGACCGGGCACTGGCGCTGCTGGAAGAGACCCTCCGCTATGACACTAAGCCGCAGAGCGTGGCCGGCCGGCTTCTATCGCTCTTGACTCGCCAGTTCCGGCTGCTCTGGCAGGCGCGCGAGCTTATGGCCCGGCGGATCGAAGCCGGGGCGATCCGCCAGCTACCAGCCGAGGTGGCATCCGAGCTGCCCGCGGAGGGAAGCATCGCGGGCATGGCGTGGAAGGCCGGAGACCTGTTCCGGCAGGCGCGCGGGTGGGACCGGGCGAGTCTAGTCTATGCGTTCGAACAGCTCGTGGCCACGGATCTAGCGAACAAGGGAGGCGAAGAGGGCAGCGAGGACGTGGTGACCAACCTGAAGCTGCTGGTGGTAAGGCTATGCAGTAAGGGATGAGTTTCCGGATTCATCCCTCATCCTTCATCCCTTTCCTGCGGCGGCCTTGTGCGCCCGCTTCATGAGGCGGGACTTCCGGCGCGCAGCAGCGTTCTTGTGGATGATCCCGCGCTCTGCGGTCTTGTCGATCACGCTCACGCCTTTGCTCACCGCCGCGGTTATGGCCTGAGCATCCCCCGCGTCGATCGCGGTCTTCGCGCGCTTGATGAATGTCTTCATCGCCGACTTGGCGGACACATTGCGCAGGTGGTTCTTGCGCGACTTCTTTACATCCTTAACAACGGACTTTATATTCGGCATCCAGTCTTCTCCTGATTCAAACCGGCAGAGTATACCACGGAATTCACAGCTCCAGCTTATCGAATCGCCCGCAGGTGGGATCCAGGGTGTCACGCAGTGCGTTATACGCCACGTCTACCCGCTTGAAGATCTCTTTGGCCGCTTGTTGCTCCTCAGATCCCTCCGGGAAGCGATCGGGGGCACAGCGGTTCGCCAGCTTATTGTAGGCCGCCTCCACAGTCTCCAGGTCCGAGCCTTCCGGAACGCCCAGGATCCGGTAGTGCGTGGAGAGGGCGCTGGCAGGTACGGCGCCCGTCGCCATTTCAGGCCCGGTAGTGGTCGGCTGCTTCGCGGATGCGGCTGGCCGGCCGGAGGCTACTTCCTCGGGTGTGCGAAGGGCCGGGCGGATGTCCGCGGGGTCGTTCAGCTCCTTGAGCGCGTCGCGTTGAGCGCGTCGCTCGAGATGCTGCTGCGCCTCCTCTTCGTCGATGCGGTCCAGCCGCTCCTTCAGCGCATTGATCTGGCCAATGGCGATATTGCGCAGCCGCCTGGACAGGCTCATTCCATCCCTCTCCATATCTGAACGCAGCCACCTGGACGTGCGTCCCGGCTATATTTGCTGCTGGTTCACGCTCTCGCCCTCGGTGGCCAGGGCCTCGGTGACGCTGTGATCCAGAAGGTCGATCTCATTGTTGAGGCTGCTGAGCTCCTGGTACAGCCCCTCGCTCACGCTGGCAGCGCTCGCCACGTCCGCCGTCTTGATGCGGATCACCTTCGCCTTCCAGCTCGCAAAAGTGGCTTCAACGTTCTCGAGCTGGCTGTCGATGCGCGCTCCCGCCTGCGTGATGGCCCGGTAAGTCTCCAGCTCCGCCTCGCGCGCCTTCAACGCCTGCTCGTACTGTCCGCGAGTCACGGTGTCGCTGGTGGAATCGATGCGCTTGCGCAGGTTGTTGCAGTAGGCGGTGAGCGCCTTCTCATCCACGTTGCGCAGGTAGCGAACAAGCTGCTGCTTGCGGGTACCAAGCCCCATGGCCCTCCGCACAAGCGGCCCCACGTGCGCAGCTATCTTCTCCAGGTCCTCCCGCGCGTAGCTGGGCACATCCTGCCCGCGCGCCTCCCGTACCACCTCCTTCTGAAGCTGAAGGATGTAGCGGAGCCGCTGGCGGGTCTCAAAGTCCATCTTCTCCAGCAGGTCCTCTACCTGCTGGTCGGTTAGCGCCTCCGATCGCTCCTCCCGGTGTCGGAACAGCCGGCGCAGATACTCCTCGTCATGGAGCCGCGCGTAGAGCAGCCCAACCTGGCAAAGAGCGGCTGCAACAAGAGGCAGCGGAGAGTGCATCCAGTAACAAACCACCCCTCCCGCCGCCCAAAGGAGCAGTGAGAGAGGTGACTTTAGGACGCTTCCGGCAACGTAGCGTAACCTGGCAGAACTGGAGAGATCACCCACCGGCGAACTCGCTAGGAGAGTAAATGGCTAAATACGCAAATGAGTGTACGCGGGCTTCCGAACGGTACACCCATTTACCCATTTACCTATTTACTACTTCTGATTCAGCTTCTGCTCCAGCTCGCGGAGCTGCCGGTCTATATCGCTCTCCGGCGCGGAAGAGACCGCCGTGGTCGTAACGGGCGTGGTAGAGGCGGCCGGCGTTAGTCCCAGCTTGGCCTCCAGCTCCTGGAGCGCCTTGTCTGCTTCGACATCCACCTGCTGGTCGTCCAACATCTCCAGACGGGAGTTGACACTGGTCTTGGCGACTTCTGCGCGGGCCGCGGCCTCCGACTGCATGGACTTGATCCGCTCCTCCGCCCGGTCCCAGCTCTGCGCGGTCTCGTCGAACTGCATCCCGTCCAGCGCCTTGTTGATGGCGATCTGGATCTGGGCCTGCTTCATGTTGGCCTTGAGCGCCAGAGCCTCCGCAGTCTTGACCCGGAACCGCTCCTCCTCGCGCCGGATGGCGGTCTTGACCGCCTCAGAGGTCTCTTCGGCCTGCTTCAGGGAGGCGCGGAGCTGCTCCAGCGTACCGTCGTGCATCCCCTTTTCTCGCAGCAGAGCGCGGGCCAGCTCCCGATTGCCCTGCTGGAGCGCGAGGGTCGCCTTCGCCTCGAGCTGCCGCGTCAGCTTCTCTTCCTGGTCTACCAGATTCTGCAGGTTGTTCTTCTGCGTGATAGCCTGCACCGCGCGCTCGCGGTTCTTGATCTGGTTCTCTTTCATCTCCCGAAGCGACTCGTTGATGATCACCTCGGGATCCTCGATCTGGTCGAGCTTGCCCATTATGAGTGCGCGGAGGTAGCGGAAGAAGCGCCTGAACATACCGTTCTCCTCTTGGGGGTCTTGCGAGCGCCAGACGTGCCGACGCGCGTGCGGAACGCAAGACCCATTATCTCACGATTCGGAACAGATGTCAACGAATGACGAGCGTGAGCGAGGAGAGCCAGCACCTATGCGGAGGAGGCGGTGAGGCCAACCGAAGAGGCTCAGCCGGGGGCCTACCCGGCCCCGGAAGCGATCCAATTCTGGCCGGCGAACATGCAGCAGAGACAAGCCAGGAAGGTTACCGCGAGAAGGAGAAGCACGCGCAGCACGGGCAGCATGTCCTCGGCGAGGTGCCGGTAGTTTGTCAGCTCCAGGACGATGTCGCGCCCGCGGCGCGCCTCACGGCTTACGAGGCTGTAAACCGCACCGAGCAGACCGATGGCCAGGATGTCAATTGCCAGCAGAAAGAGGATCATGACACGCAAACGGTGGAGCAACTATTGCCAGTAAGCCCATGTTACAGCAACCGGCCCGACTTGTCAATCGACGGTATCTGTCCGTCCTCCGTCTTCGGTCTTCCGTCCCTTTATGCAGGTAACCTTTATTCGGGCGGCGCATTGTATGCTATAAGTGCGGCCAACGGACGGCTGGGCGCGCGGTCCATCCGGTCTGGAACATGCGGACCGCGTCTTTCGTCAAGCAGATAGGGGCAGGCGAGCATTTAGAGCGCCTCGCCCAATCTGTTTCAGGATGGCGGAAGCGAGGGTGGAGAAGATGGCGATCGATCTGGCGTTGGGCGCCGCACCGGCGGATCCCGACGACCGCCTGGCGGTGCGCAGTCGCTCCGGCGACGGTACTGCCTTCGATGAGCTCGTCAGTCGCTACGGGGTGCGGTTGTTCCGCTTCGCCTATCGGATGCTGCGGGACCGCGCCGAGGCGGAGGATGCCGTCCAGGAGACGTTTGTAAGGGCCTATCGCGCGCTACCGGCTTACCGGCCGGACGGATTCTTTTCGAGCTGGATCTACCGGATCGCCCTGAATGAGTGCCGGCGTCGGATGCGAGGACGCCGTCCCACGGTTCCGCTGGATCTCGCGGTCACCGCCGCCTCGACGGCGGACCCGCAGCAAGCGGTCATGGCGCAGGAGCGGTATCGCCAGCTTCGAGATGCGGTCGAGGCCCTGCCGGAGCACTATCGGCTTGTCATGTGGCTGTTCTACTTCGACGAGATGTCGGTAGAGCAGATATCGAAGGCGCTAAGCGTATCCGTCAGCGCGGTCAAGGTGCGGCTGCACCGGGGCAGAGAGCGGCTGGCGACCAGGCTGGGAGCTGCGCTATAGCCGCGCGAAGGATGGAGCCTGGCACGCGCCGGAGTTGAGGCAATGATGTGTGAAATGACGCGGGAGAAAATTCACCATTGGCTGGATGGAGCCCGTGGCGGCACCCTTCCGCCCGACTTGGCCGAGCATCTGCGAAGCTGCGGTGAGTGCCGCTCCTTTGTCTCCCGCTGGAACGGGATAGAGCTCCAGCTCCAGTCCATTCGAGAGGAGATCCGGCCCTCTTCCCTGGATTTCAGCACCGCTGTGCGCTACCGTCTCGAGCAGCCGCGGCCCCGGTTCGCCCTCCGCCTCCCAGTTTATGTCCCGCGGGTAGGCCTCGCTGGCTCGGCGGCACTGGCAGTAGTAATCGCCCTCCTGTACGTGCTCCTTAGCGGCACCATCCGGCTGCCCATTAACTGGAGCCCGGAGAGAGCCGGAAACAGTGCGGCCAACATCCCACCGGCCCGAATGCGTTAGCGCACCTCTTCCAGGTAGCTCCCCCTATCCACAACGCTGAAGCTGCGCTCACCGTAGACCGGAGCGATGTGCGCGGTGTTGTCGCGGTACTCCTCATCGATGACGAAGCTGAACGCGTCCGTCATCCGGCAGAACTTGCGCAGCAGGGCGACTTCTTCGGGAGTCTCGGGCACCAGCCGGAGAGTGACGCTGATCCTCCGCCCGAACTCGTCCACGATCATCGGCTCTCCTGGACGCATTCCTTCGAACGTAGCTTTCATAGGCTCCCCTCTTAGGTTACAGGGAACAGGTTACAGGGCAGAACGGGTGAGTAGGACTCACCGCAAGGCCGTACTCTCCCCGCCTTTCCCCTGTCGCCTAAAACCTGTAACCTGTAACCTATCTTTTCAGTCGCAGCTTCGGCAGGCGGAAGACGTGCTTCTTGATTTGCGTCTCCCGCTCCCAGCGGGCGATCTTGGCTAGGCCCAGCATCTCGGCACCGCTGGCATGCTCATCGTCCGCCCGGGCGAAAGCGAATTCCGCATCCTTCAGGATGGACTTGTCGAACTGGCAGAGATTCACCCAGCGTCCAATTGCCTGCGGGATATGCGTGTTCGGGCCGCCCGTCCCACCCACCGTGTCCGCCCATTCGCCGGGAGCGCGCCGCACGTGACGGGTCCAGGTGCGAGCGAACGCAGCCATGTCCCGTTGATCAAAGACGATATGCGCGAACCGGCACTTTTCGGCAAATGTCACATTGATGGCCGCGTGCGAGATATCCTCGCTGCCGTTCGACGAGCCGTCCGGCTTGGGCCAGTAAGCCCAATCGAACGCGCCGTCGGGTGTACGCCGGAGCCGGTGTTTCATATAGTTCGCCAGCTTGACAGCCCGGTCCCTGTAGCGATGGTCCCGTGTGATCAGATAGAGCTCCACTTCCACCGACCCCAATGCGTTCTGCTGGTTGAGCGGCAGCGGTCCAACCGACGGGTCCGAATAGTATCCTTCATCCTGAGCGGGTCCATCCCGCCAGTCCTGGTCGTGGGTGGCGACGCACTCCTTGATGCGCTGGAGGAATTCGTCGGCCTTCGCTCCGTAGGTGTGCCGGAGCGGCGTCACGTTGCGCACTAGCTCGATGAACTCCGCGGGCCCCAGACATATCATGCCCGTGTGCACGGCCCAGACGTGCCAGCGGTTGTCTGAGTATTCCGTGGAGCCCCATCCCGCGATGGGTTTGCGCCGGTAGTAGTCCCGGACATGCCGAACGTCGTCGCGATTTCTCAGAACCCGCTCAAACTGCTCTACCAGGGAGTCCAGATAGAGGCGCTCACCGGTCGCGCGGTACATATCGACGTACCCGCGGAGGATGTACCCCTCGCCCCAGGCCAGCTCGCCCCCGTTGTTGAGAGAGGCGCAATAGCCCTGCCCGTCGTTGATACGCCTGTCCATCCGGTCGAACCGGGCCGCCCAATCCCTCGGGGTGACACCTGCAACTGCAGGGACGGGACAGAGCATCGCCGCAGCGAGGAGGATTTGTCTAAGTTGCATTTTGCCTGCGGCCCAGTGGGTCCGCATAGATGCCTGGCACGCTGTCCGGGATCTCCGTTGCTCCGGCCACGCGGGTGTAGAACTCCGTGGGGCCGGCCCCGCCGATGATGCCATAGGCGTAACCCATCTCCCGCAGCCCCCAGAGGCAGGCCAGGAGCAGCGCCTTGCCTACCCCCTTGCCGCGCTCGGACTTGGAAACGCCGGTAGGCCCGAAGAATCCGCGCCGTGTGCATTCGTACGCGCCAAAGCCCACCACGTTCCCGTCGCGGATGGCGATGAAGACGCTGGAAGGCTTGTTCGCGTAGCCCACCGAGATCTCGTCCGCCCAGCCCGGGCCGAAGTGCTCCTCCACAAATGCGCGCACGGGGGTTATCTCGAACGGATGCGCCCTGCGGATAATGACCCCACTCTCGCGCATCTCCGTGAGGACCGGGTCGAGCGGGGGCAGCTTGAGAAGGTGGACCAGCATATCGGGCATGGATGGGCTCCTGGATTAGCTGAGGATGAAGGCGAACAAACGGGAATGGTTGATTATACGGTGCATTGGGGTTACCGCGTGGCGCGACCGGAGTGGTGCCACTGCACACGGAGGTGCCGCGCCTCCGTGTGCAGTGGATGGTCAGGCTACCACTTGCGGGCTTCGCCATAGCCCCTGACGAAGCCGATGCACTGGGAGACCTCCGGGAGCGAGTTGTCCTCGTGATACTCGTACTCCACGGAGATGTTGCCGTCGAAGCCTTGCCGGCGGAGCTCCTCCAGGATGGCCGGCACACTGGAGACGCCGGTGCCGTATGGCACGTCGTGCCCGCCGGGGCTGAACTCGTTCAGGTCCTTGAGGTGGCTGCTGATGATACGGCCATGCAGGATGCGCAGCGCGTCCACCGGCTTGATGCCGGACCGCACCCAGTGGCCCGTATCGGCGCAGGAGCCGATACGGTGGTCGCGGTTGCGGACCACCGAGAGGACATAGTTGGGGTCCCACATGCGGTAGTTCGGGTCGTTCGCTCGGCGCGGGTGATCGTGGAAGCCGACCATGATGTCGTACTCCTTCACCAGCTTCTCGATGGTGTCTATGGCGTCCACGGACTCGGTGGTGATGGCGCGCAGTCCCATGGTCTTGGCAAAGTCGAATACCTTGCGCGCGCCCGCTTCGTCCTTCGGAATCCCTACCACGCCGTAGTTCACCGCACGGATGTGGTACGCGGCCAGCTTTGCCTTCACCTTCTCGATCGTCTCCGAGGAGGCGTTGTGGTCGAAGGGGGTGCTGTCGTCGGGGCTGAGCCGCTGGCCCGGGAAGAACTCGATCACCTTGCCACCGGCGGCCGCGGTCCGTTCGATGGCATCGAACACGGTGAACCGGTTGAAGGTCCAGGCCTGGCAGCCGACATACAATCCGCCGGTCTTGTACTCTTCCGGTATCTTCTGCTCCGCCTGCGCTGGCATAGCGATCGCTGTCAAAAGAAAGACCACCAACACTTGTACGAGTCTCATTCGTCCCCCTGTAGTCTTGAACAAATTCCGTTCACCTTGTCACCCTGTCACCCTGTAACCTTGTCAGGCCTTTCCGGCGTCTGGATAGGGGTCTCCTCGCCAGGCATCGTTACGCTAGCCGCGGATTCCGTCTCCGGCTCGGCGGTCGCGCCCTCCTCCCCCTCCTTGGGCTCGCGCGGGCCGATCACCACGGCCACCGGCGGGAAATCCCCGATGCGGAGCGTGAATGCGCCGCCCTCGGCCGGGATGTCGTATGTCGCCGCCATGCCGAGGCTGATCCGGCCCGTCTCCTTGTCCGGGTGGATGTCCGCCGCCAGCCCTTCCCCGCTCACCAGGACGCGCGTTCCGCTCCCGTCGACCGGCACTCCCTTCAGTTCGCGCGGGCCGTCCGGCCCGTCCAGCACCGCTTCCGCAAGCTCGAAGCGCCACGCGCTCTCCACCGGCTCCTCGCTCGCAATGGAGAAGTCGACCTCCAGAAGCCGGCCCCAGTCTTCGTGCCAGTTTGCGTATTCGCCGTCCTCCGCGCGAGAGACGATCAGCACGTAGCCGTCGTGCTCGATGCGGTCCCCTGCCCGGTACCAGTGCGGCTTCGTCCCATCTCCCTTCAGGAAGCGGTCGAACCACGCCAGACAGCGGCGCATCTCGTCCAGCTTATGGTTAGGCTCGCGGAGGCCGTGGCCCTCTCGCGGGTAGTGGACGAACTCCACGGTGACACCTCGCGCCCGGAGCGCCTGGTACATCTCCTTGGAGTTGGCGATGAAGGTGTTGTTGTCGCTGTCGCCGTGAAGAATGAGCACAGGCGTGCTCATCCGCTCCAGGAAGGTGGCCGGCGAGCAGCGGCGATACACGTCCGGATCCTCCCAGTAGTAGGCGCCCATATAGTCCGGGTCCCAGCGGGATATCTCGGAGTTGCTGAAGTCGGTTACCAGGTTGAAGATGCCGAACTCCGAAACGGCGGCTTTGAAGCGGTCCGTCTGGCCGATGGCCCAATTGGTCATGTAGCCACCGTAGGACCCGCCCATGATCCCCATTCGCTCTGCATCTGCCAGGCCAAGGTCCACCAGGTACTCCACGCCGGTCATGATGTCCCGGAAGTCGCCGCCGCCGAGGTCCCGGCGGTTGGCAACCGCGAAGGCATTGCCATAGCCCTCGCTGCCCCGGAAGTTCGGGCGGAATACCAGGTACCCCTCGGCGGCGTAGACGGCAGGCATGTGGTAGCCTCGCAGCGTGTTGGTGACCCGGCCCTTGGGGCCTCCATGCACCTGGACCACGAGCGGGAGCCGAGTGCCGGGCTCATAGCCGGGCGGAAAGAGGACCAGCCCCTCTATCTGCATTCCGTCGGCGCTACTCCAGCGGACCACCTCCTGGCGCGGCAGATGGTACTGTTCGCCGAAGTTCGCGTTCAGCTCCGTCAGCGCGTGACGCGATCCATCCGGCTCGACCAGATACAGCTCAGGAAGACTCTGCGCATCCTCGGCCACGACAACCATGACCTGTTCCGGCCCGTCGGATACGTCGAAGTCGTCTACACAGCAGCCGCGCGTGATTGGGCGTACGTCGTTTTCCGAGATCCGTGCGAGAGGCCCCTCCTCCCGGTCCGCTACGATGCCATACAGCGAACCCTGGCGCGGCCAACAGATCTGGTGGCAGTCGTACGGAGCGTCCGCGAAGAGGTTGCGGGGCTCCCCGCCCTCGAGCGGCACAAGCCAGACGCACTCCTGCGAGTAGCTGAGCGAGGGATCCAGGTTGGACAAGAAGGCGATGGAGCGCCCGTCCGGAGACCACGCCGGCTGGAACTTTCCGCCTCCCCGCTCCACTAGCTTGCGCGGCTCGCCCTCCTCTTCCAGGTCGAGGACGAAAAGGTCGTACTGATAATAGTCGTTGGCCTCACCCGAATGGTTCGTGTTGAAGACGAGGTAGCGGCCGTCCGGAGAGACGTCGAACTCGGCAAGGCCGTAGTCACCCGTGAAAAGCAGCTCCGGCCGCTTCTCCTCCAGGTCCACCCCCCAGAACTGCTGCCGGAGCTTCTCCTTGTGCTCCACCACGGGGTCCACACGGCGCTTGCGATTGTCGTCGCGTATGAACTGGATCGGCCGGGGCCGCGCCTCGGGAGCGAGGTAGAGGATGGTCTTCCCATCCGGCGCCCACCCGAAGGCGCGCACGCCTTCCTGCGTGTTCGTCAGCCGGAACGCTTCCCCGCCGTCCACGGGCAGCACCCAGATCTGCTCCTTGTGCAGGTCCTCGTCATCCTCCTGGTCCGGCGGCGGCTCTGTCATGTCCGGCCGGGCGGAGAGAAAGGCGATGTGGCGGCCGTCCGGCGACCATTGGGGATCGCGCTCTCCCTCGTAAGAGGCGGTAATGCGGCGTGCCCGGCCAGCCGGCACCTCCGCCAGCCAGAGGCGGCCTACCCATCGGCTCTCGTGGTAGTCCGCCTCGTTCACCACAAAGACGACGCGGCGCCCATCCGGGCTGAGGCTGGGGCTGTGGGGTGTCTTGGCGTCCAGGAAGGCGCGGGGAGTAAGGCGCTGCTTGGCGGGTGGCATGATGGTTGTTGGGATGCGTTGAGGGCAGATTCGACGTAGCTGGGCCAGTAACCTCCCGGGGCGTTCAGGCGTCCAGGCGTTCAGGCAATGGGGTATACCAGGAAATGGGCCTGAAGGCCCGATCGCCGGAACGCCGCGAGGCACCTATTGGCCGTCCAACCAGTGCCAGCACAACCAGCTCCCGGGTCCGTGCCGCAGCCCGGGCCGCAACTGCACGGCCTGACCGCTCGCGCGCTGCTCATCGGCCTTGCGCTTGTGCCCGTGATGGCGTTCTGGAATGAGTACACGGAGATCGTCGCGCAAGCCACGGACCTGGCCGCGATGTCGCTGCCCATCGCGGTGGTCTTCGCTCTCTGCGTGCTGATCGGCCTCAACCTCCTGCTGAAGCGATACCTGCCCCGCGTTGCCTTCACTCAGGCGGAGCTCCTCTACATCTTCGTGATGCAGACAGTCTCCATCGGGATCTCCGGCATCGGCATGATGCAGTTCCTTAGCACTACGCTTGCGGACTACTTCTACTATGCCACCCCGGAAAACCAGTGGCAGCTGAAGTTCAGCCCGTTCCTGCGCTCCTGGCTCTTCCCGGACCCACGCGTGACGCGGGGCTTCTTTACGGGGCAGAGCAGCTTCTACCAGTGGGCGGTGATCCGGGGCTGGCTGTCCCCCATCCTGGTCTGGTCCGCCCTAATATTTTTGCTGCTGGGCGTGATGTTCTGCATCAACGTCATTATCCGTAAGCAGTGGATCGAGCGAGAACGGCTGACGTTTCCCATCGTCGTGGTGCCGCTGGAGATCACGCAGGAAGGAGCGCCGATCGGGCTGCTCCGCAATCGGACCCTATGGGCGGGGTTTGCGATCCCCGCGGCGATCGAGACCATGGCCAGCCTCAACTACCTCTATCCGTCCGTGCCCTTCCTTCCCATCAAGCCGAGCGACCCACGGCTGGACATTACTGCGCTGTTCAGCACGCCGCCCTGGAACGGCGCGGGCACCATCCAGCTCTCGTTCTATCCACTGGTGATAGGGCTCACATACTTCCTGCCGCTGGACGTAGGCTTCTCGCTGTGGTTCTTCTTCCTTTTCAGCCGGTTTGAGAACGTGGCGGCCACCGCACTGGGTTATCACCAGGCGGGCGCAAGCCTATCCGCGTCGCGCATGCCGTACCTGGGCGAGCAGTCCGCGGGTGCCTTCATCGGGCTGGCCCTCTTCGCGCTCTATACCATGCGCACCCACCTCGCGGAGGTTCTGCGCGAAGCCCTTCGCCCGCCACTACGATCCGAAGTCCCAAGTCCGAAGTCCGCCCCCCGACCTCACGAATCCGACTCCCCTTCTCCCCTTCTCCCCTTCTCCCCTTCCGTTGAGCCCCTGTCGTACCGCACCGCTGTTCTGGGCGTGCTGAGCGGCTCTTTCGCGCTCACGGCATTCAGCGTCGCGCTTGGGATGGCCTGGTGGATCCCGCTCGTCTTCTTCGTCATCTACTATCTCTTCGTCATCACGTTCACTCGGATCCGGGCGGAGGCTGGCCTGCCCTGGGGGTACGGACCGGATATGAACGTCCACCAGGCAATGCTCTCTTCGGCAGGGGTGAATTCCATGAGTACCCAGAGCCTGGTGGGGTTTTCGCAGCTCCTGTGGTTCGACCTGGACTATCGGGACACGGCCATGCCCCATCAGCTCGAAGCGCTAAAGATTGCGGACACGGCTCGCATGAACCCGCGCCACGTGGCGTACGCCGTCCTGCTGGCAACAGCGGTGGGAGCGCTGGCCTCCTGGATCGCGATCCTGACCTGCTACTACCAGAACGGGGCGGCCACGGCGCATGTGAACGACTGGCGCACCAACATGGGCAAGGAGACGTGGAACCGCTTGAAGGACTGGATGGACAACCCGACCAAGTCGGACCTGCCCCGAATGGAGGGAGTGGCTATCGGGGTCGCGGTTACAGCGGCGCTGATGTGGCTGCGCTCCCGCTTCGCGTGGTGGCCGTTCCACCCGGTGGGCTATGCCGTGGCCGGAACGTTCACCATGCCGTGGCTCTGGTGCGCCACGCTCATGGGGTGGCTCGTCAAGGTGCTTACGGTCCGCTACGGCGGGATGAAGACCTACCGCCGGGCGATTCCATTCTTCATCGGTCTCATCCTGGGCGATTACGTCACCGGCAGCCTCTGGGCGATCTACGGCTCCGTCACCGGCGTTACGACCTACCGGGCGTTTCCGATCTAGGTCCGCCGTTGTGACAATAGTCACAGACTTTCCCAGAAAAACGGTCTAGAATAGACTCGCTGTTTCCGCCGCAGCCCTGCCCGCTCCAAACCGACCGCCTCGGCCGCGAGCGCGTGGTTCACCAACTGTTCCGATTGCTAAACGTGGATCGCGCCTTGAGGTAGGGGGGGCCGGCAATGAAGTACGGCAGGAGACAGCAGGTTCCGCAGGGAGTATGGGTTTACATTGCGGCCGGAGTACTGCTCCCGGTCGCTATCGTAGGATTGATGATGCTGATTCTGTGGTGGTCCGGCCAGTTCGGTGTCAGCCAGGCATCGCAGCGGCTGACCGCGGCTCCCTCGAGCGGAGGGCGGTAGTAAGGGGTTCAGTCAGAAGGACGCCGGATTCTCGCGCCCCGCGCCGGTTAGAATTGCAGCGGATGCGCGGCGCGGAGCGCGAGCTTTGGCGGATTACGGCATCTTCGGCTTGCCGTTCCGCGCCGCCATCCTGCTGGCGACGGATACGCTCGGCGCCGCACCCGGGCTCGGTAGGAACTCGAGCATCATGGGGTCTTCGTTTGGCAGAGAGGCGAAATCGGGCAATTGCGTTCCGTTTGGCAGAAAGCGCTTGATGGTCTTATCGCCTCTGCAGTCAACCCACAACACGTCGTTGGCGTCTATCCTGAACCCGTGAGGTCATGCCAAGCCGCTGCCGTACATGGTCGAGTAGAGCAGCCCGTCCGGTCCGAACCGCATCCCGTCGGCGTTGCCTGTCACGGAATTGAACGTGGGGTCCAGGACGCCCGTTGTTCCGTTGTCAAAGTAGCGGAAGATGTGCCCGCCGTTGGATTGCATCCACACTTCCGGCAGTCACGGGATGCTGAACAGCGTCCCGCCTCCGTTTGGACCGTCCTGGTACGTGGTACCGTAAACGATTCCGCCTGCGCCCACTACGAGCCCTCCATAGGGATACCGCCCTGTCGCAGCGTTGAAGGTCTGGAGAACGGTTACCGTACCTGCGATGGTGGCTTTCCAGGCCGTGCCGTTCCCGGAGGATGGGCCGCCATTGTAGTTGGTGTCGTAGAGATTGCCATCCGCCCCCAGGAAGAGGTCCCCAAGGGGGTTGCCACCATCCGTGGAGTAGTTGAAGGAGTGGAGATTGGTGGTCGTCCCGGTAGCCGTAGCCACGGAGACCAGCGACCCCGTCCCGCTGCTCCCTCCGTTCACACACACGGCGTAGAGGATCCCGCCGGAAAGGACCGGGGTCCCTTGAGGGCCAGCGCCTTCCGCGTAAGTGAGGCTGTGGACTAGGGAGTAGCCGGTGCCGTTCGTGTTCAGCTTGAAGAAGGTGCCGATACCGTTGGGCCCGCCGTAGATCGTGGCCCCGTACAGCGTGCCGGCCGCATCCTGCACCAGTCCGGCAAACGGCCCGTAACCGTCGTGCCCGAAGTTCGGATCGAAGTCGTGCAGATCGGCGAATCCGCTGCCGTCGGTCGCCAGGGTGAAGACCGTGCCATGTCCGGTGGCGCCGCCCAAATATGTCGTGCCGTACAGGTTCCCGTCCAGCCCGATGAGCAGCCGCCCCCACGGATAGTAGCCGTCGCGGTTTCGGAAATGGTGCAGCACGGTCAGGTTGCCGTGCTTCGCGAACAGGTGATCGAGGTAGCCTTCGTGCCGATCGAAGCCGTCGGGGGTCGCGAAGTCGACCTCGTCGACCCAGCTCCGCTCGGAGAGGTACAGGTCCCCAAAGATCTCGGTGCGGCGAAACCGCAGGTGCTTGCCCCGCGCGGGCAGGATGTCCGAGCCGTAACACCGGCTGAGCAGGTCGTTGATCGCGGGCGAACGGGCGAACGGGTTGGCCTGCGAGCCGATGGCGTCGGGGTGAATCAACGGTGTATAAGGCATCCGGCCGATCCGCACTGGGGGCCGAGCGAGGCTCGTCGCGTCGGCGACCGATCGCCACGCGCCGCTCTCCTCAAAGGTACCCGAGCCCCCGGTCCTTGCAAGGGGACGCCGGCTGGAACGCCTGGGAGTATCCTCCCCCATCCGACCGAGGGGCTGGTTCCCTACACCCCCTGGCGGCCGCTCGCGGGCCGAATCGGATCAGGCCGAATCCGCACGGGCCACCGCCGTGGTCCGCTCACCGATCGGCTCCCAGTGGCCCGCCTCGCCACCGTCTCTCGACGTGAAAAACCCGCCCCCACACTCGGTGCAGCGCATCTGGAGACCCACCATCGGGTAAAACACCAGGCCCGAGAGGATCGCCAGCGGCAGACGCACCAGGTTACCGGGCGCCGACCAGTCGAAGCGAGTCCGACCCGAGTAACAATGGGGGCAACGCGGACGTGCCAGACGAAAGCTCTTCCATCCCGCCATTTTCATCGACTCGCTCCCAGCCACCGGCCGACCGGAGATCGTCACCGCGTCGGATCCACCAGCCACTCGACTCCACACCGCGGCGAGCATCAGTCTTTCGAGGACGAACCCGTCTTGAGGTTCATTCGGCGCCCGAC
>CAYNFH010000120.1:0-12015 GCA_964396385.1 uncultured Chthonomonadaceae bacterium
GGTATGCGCCGCGCTATGCCTTCGAGATGTACGTGGACGGCGCGAAAGGAGTTGCCGGCCGCATCAACCTGCGGTGCGCCAATACGCGTAACATAGTGACCTATGCCGGGCATATCGGGTACGACGTTGCGCCGGAGCACCGAGGCCACCGTTACGCCGCGCGCTCCTGCCGGCTGCTGTTCCCGCTGGCGCGGCAGCACGGCCTGAACCCACTCTGGATCACCTGCAACCCGGACAACATCGCCTCCAGGCGCACCTGCGAGATTGCGGGCCTGGAGCTGGTCGAGATCGTGGACCTTCCGCCGGACGGCGAGATGTACCGGCGGGGAGAGCGGCAGAAGTGCCGGTACAGGCTCTACCTATAGGAAACGCGCCATGCGCCGGATTAACCGCAAGTCCACGCCGAGAGTGGTAGGGGGCGCGGTACAGAATTTGCACATCCTGCTGCACGAGCTGGGGCATCACCACGACCGGATCACCACCCGCTCTCGCCGGCGTGCCAGCCGCGGCGAATCCTACGCGGAGCAGTACGCCCGCACGTACGAAGAGCGCATCTGGGCGGACTACCTGAGGCGGTTCCCGCTCTACTGAGAGCTACGCCTGAGCCTTCTCGATAACCTTCAGGCTGTCGCGGGCGATGTCGGAGAGATTGACCGTGTGGTAGCCGGCGACGCCGGTGTGCAAGGTGTCATGGATGACGTCCACCCACCGGGCGGGCAGGGCGCGGCGGCCGTGGAGGATTCCCAGGATGGAGCCGGTAGTCGCGCCATTGCAGTCCGTATCGAAGCAGGGCTGAACCGCGCGGCAGATCGTCTTCCCGTAATCGCCTTCACCCCACAACAGGCCGATCGCGACGATCATGGCGTTGGAGATAGTGTGGCACCAGTCGTGGGCACGGTTCTCGTTCCACATCTCGTGCACCCGGTAGACCGCGGTGTCATAGTCTATCTCCAGGTCGTTCCACTCCAAAACGCTCTCCAGGTAGTCCGCCACGCGGCATTTGGCCGGGATCTGCGCGAGGCCCGCTTCAATGATGGTCCGGACATCCTCGGTCACGAAGGCAGCGGCGGTCATGGCGGCGGCCCACATCTCCCCGTAGATTCCGTTCTTCACGTGGGAGACGCAGGCGTCCCGCCAGGCAAACTCCGCGGCGCGCTCCGGGTTGCCCGCGGCAGCATAACCCCAGAAGTCCGCGCGGATCTGCGCGCCTATCCACTCCCGGTACGGGTTGCGGAAGGAGGCGGAGGCCGGCGGCGGGATGAGGAGGCAGAAGTTGCGATACGCCACCCGCTCGGCGGTGCAGGTGTGCAGGATGGGGATGTCGCTCATCCAGAAGTTGGCTACCTGCTCCGACGTGAAGTCCGGCCCGTACCGCTGGAGGATGGCCAAGCCCGTGGTGGTGTAGTTGGTGTCGTCGTCCTCCGGCATCGAGTCGACCTGGTCCACGAACGTGGACCGCTCGGCCAGCCGGTACTTCTCGCGGACCTCCGCCGGAACGTTGGAGCGGAAGAAGTCCTGCAGCGGCCAGCGGTCCAGGTCCTTCAGATAGCCCCACATCCGCTCCCGCCTCCAGCCCTCCACGGGCTTGCCGAGCAGGCAGCCCACGCAGCGGCCGGTCCACGCGCCGAAGACCTTGTCCTCGAGCTGCGCGTCCGTAAGGGAAAGGGCCGGGAGGCGGGGACCGGTCTGCGGGCGCGCCAGGCGGATGCCGTGGAGATCCGAGGGCTCCTCGAACTTGTACTCCGAGCGGATAGGAAGGTGAATGGTCTGGTCCAGCAGAGCCTGAGCGGCGGGCTGGTTGGCGGGGTCCTCAAGGTCCAGCGACAGGACGCGGTCGAACTCTTCCTGGAGCACGCCGACCTCCCGGCCCTCCTCCTCGCACTGGCGCTTCTCGGTCTCGATGTCGCTCTTGCTGAGGTAGAGCCAGGTGTGCTTCAAGATTGCCTCCGAGAACCGCCGGCGTCAGCGTACTGCTGTCATCCCGAGCTTCGCGAGGGATCTGCTTTACGGTAGCTGCACGTACTCTGTCGGGGAAATGCAGAGTCCTTGCTGTCCTCGGAATGACCGGGCCGCTCCGTCACCCGTCAATGTTGCTAATTTCGCCGCGGACGGAGTAACCTGAATATACCCTATGACCTCCCCAGCACCACCGCCGAAGGAGGCGGACCAGACGCTCGGCGCCTCCGGAGGGGTGGTGGCGCGCCGGTCCCGCCGCGCGCTTCGGCTTCATCCCCTACTGCTCGCCGGCCTGGTCGTCTTGCTGGCGGCCCTCTTGGGTGGCGGCGGCGCCTATATGTACTATGAGCGGATCGTCCGGCCGAACGAGCTCCGCCGGGCGGGACCGCTGACGCTCTCGCGGCTGCTGCCGTCGGTGCCTCCCGAGACTATCCTTCCGCCCGCGACCGGCGACCAGAACGCCGCCTCCTACTATCTGGTTGCGCTGAACGAGTACGCGCACCGCCGGGTGCCCTACCTGAAGAACCGCCTGATAAACCCGGTTGGGCAGGAGCCGCCCATAAACGGGCAGGAGCTCGGTCTGCTATACGAGGGGGCGAAGCAGAGCAGGTGCGACCTGTACGAGAAGCAGAACGGCAAGCCACGTTTCGTCTTCTACATCGAGCCGGGGCACAAGAAGTGGCCCATGCGGCCGGCCGTCAACCTGCTGGAGATCCGCCCCTACATCGTGCCGCTGCGAGCGGTCGCCCAGGCGGCGCTGAACTGGGGCAAGGTGCAGGAAAGCCACGGAAAGAAGGCGGATGGGGAGCGCGCTTACCAGGCGGTGGCCCGGCTCGGCTGCCACCTGATGAGCCACCCCGAGGCTTCGAATGACCTCGAGCTGGGTATGGAGCTGGAGCTGAAGGCCACTCACTACCTGGAGAGCCTCTACTTCCACGAAGGCTCGGAGGATAAGCTGGCGCGGCTCCGCCGGTACCAGAACGCCGTGGCGGACATGCAGCGAGAGGAGCGCCACAAGTACGCGCAGCTTGACAATCGCGAGGCGGCAGTGGAAGTAACGCTGCACGACGCTGAGCCGCTCTGGCGGGTGGAAGGGGCCTTTGCGCTGGTCTCCGACCAGCACCTGGACGCCATGAGCCTGCTGGAGCAGCGGACCGTCCGGCACGCGCTGGCCCGTGCCCGGCACGATCCATCGGGATATGTCCGCGAGGCGGTGAAGTTCATGGTCGAGATGCCGGACCGCGATTTCCGCGACCCCACCGCCCAGCCCGAGGAGCCGGACTAACGGCGGGGATGAGGGATGAAGGATGAAGGATGAATCCGGAGTCCTATGGCAAGCGAGATGGATCTGGGATTCGGGGGAGGAGAATCCCTGGAACTACTATCTTTGCGCGCGGCGCACGTTCGAGGTACCGGCTGGCGCCGACCTGAGTGGGGCGCGGCTGCATATCACGGCGGATACGCGGTACCTGCTGTGGCTGGACGGGGAGCGGGTTGGATACGGGCCGGTTCGGGCCTGGCCGCAGCACTACCGGTACGACACATACGAGCTGGCGGAGCGGCTGAAGCCGGGACGGAACACGCTCGCGGTGCTCGTGCTGCACTACGGGGTGGGCACCTTCCAGTCGCTGCCGACGCGGGCGGGGCTGCTGGCGCAGTTGGAATGGGACGGCCGGACGCAAGTCGCGACGGACTCCTCCTGGCGCGTGCGGGCGCACCCCGGCTACCGGCGTGCCGCGCCGCGCATCTCCTGCCAGCAGGGCTGGGTAGAGCTGTTCGACGCCTCCCCGGACTGCTGGGGCTGGGAGCAGCCCGAGTACGACGATTCCGGCTGGGAGCGCGCCACGGAGGTGGGTACGGTCGGAATCGAGCCGTGGACGGAGCTGCAGCCCCGGGAGGTCCCCTTTCTTACTGAGGAGGCGGTCCTTCCTGCGGCAGTCCTCGAGGTCCGCCGCGTCCTCCCGCCGGATTCCCCCTGGTCCATCAACCTCCGAGGCAACCTCCTGCCCGGCTACCTGGACTCCAACGCTATGCCGATCTGCGGCCTGTTGGCCGCCCTGATGGTAAACAGCCGCCGAGTGGTGCGCCGCGCCTCCATCCGCGCCCCGGGCCCGCCGCACAACGCCGCGTCCCGGCTGCGGGTGAACGGGCAGGACGTGGAGGCCGTGAAGCGCGCGGCGCCGCCCTGGGACGGCGGCTGGACCTGGAGCTTTGACCTGCAGCCAGGCGAGAACCTGCTTCTGTGGGACGTGTCCGGCTGCTTCTTCGAGTGGGCCATCAACTTCGTGATGGAGGGGTCCACGCGCGGCTATGCCCCTCTGCAGGGCGCATCACGCATAACATACGGGCCGTTCGACTCCCCAGACTACCCTGTCTTCCAGGCCATCTGGAACGCGGCGTCGCGCGCAGAACTGGAGCCGTATGCGGAGTATGCGCGGCCGGTCGGCCTCTCGGAGCAGGTGGCTAATCCGTTCCTCTCAGTGGCGTATGCGGAACCGCTGCCCGGCGCGCCTGCGGTCGAGAGTGAACCAGGTAAATGGGTAAATGGGTGTACGGCCGGAGATACAGGGGCGGTGGCGATCCACCCCGATCCCGAGGATGCCGTGACGGAGCTGCTGCTGGATTTTGGGCGGATGACGGTCGGGTGGTGGGAGCTGGACCTGGAAGCGGAGGAGGGGACCTATATCACGCTGCTGGGCTTCGAATCGATGCAGGACGGAGCGCGGGACCTCCCCTGGGGCGTGAACAACGCGCTGCGGTACCGCTGCCGGGAGGGCCGGCAGACCTACCGGTCGGTCGTGCGGCGCGGATGCCGGTACCTGGCGGTGTCCGTGCGTCCCGCTGAGAACGCTGCCGAGCCGGTCCGGATCCACTCTGTTCGGACGGTGCTGAGCACCTATCCGGTGGAGGAGCGCGGCGCGTTCGAGTGCAGCGATCCGCTGCTGAACCGCATCTGGCAAATGGGCGCGTACACCACCCGCCTGTGCATGGAGGATACGTACGTAGACTGCCCTACATACGAGCAGACCTTCTGGGTTGGCGATGCCCGCAACGCGGGCGCGGTGAATCACTACGCCTTTGGCGCATACGACCTGTCCCGCCGCTCGCTGCTTCTCGCGGCAGAATCGATGGAGCGATCGCCGGTAGTGGAGTCCCAGGTGCCCAGCGCGTGGAAGGAAACGCTCATCACATGGAGCCTGCTGTGGGTCCTGGCGTGTGAGGAGTACTGGCAGCTCACCGGCGACCTGGACTTCGTGGAGCAGGTCTATCCCGCCGTCGCGGGGCAGGCGCAGGCCCTCGCGGAGCACGTGGGAGACGACGGGCTGCTCCGATACCCGGGCTACCACCTGATGGACTGGGCTCCGATGGACAATCCGCCGGGCGCCGCGGTGACGCACGGCAACGCGTGGTATGTAGAAACCTTGCGCCGGCAGGCCGTCCTGGCGCGAGTGGTCGGCTGTGAGCAGGACGCACGACGGGCGGAAGAGCTGTCCCATAGGATCATCGCGGCGATGAATGCGCTCCTATGGGACAATCGGCGGAAGGCGTACAGGGACTGCCTCCATGGGGACGGCAGGCACAGCGAGGTCTTCAGCGAGCAGACGCAGATCGCGGCGCTGCTGTGCCTCTGCGCGCCCCCTGAGCGGGATGCCATTGTGGCTTCGTACATCGGCAAACCGCAGGAATGGATGCTGCGCGTGGGCAGCCCCTTTACGCTGTTCTTCGCCTTCGAGGCGCTGGCAAGGCTCGGCCGGTACGAGGAGATCCTCGCCATCACGCGGGAGCGCTGGGGCTTCATGCTGGAGCGAGGAGCAACCACTTGCTGGGAGACGTTCCCCGGTTGGGAGCCGGACGGCCGGTGGACCCGCAGCCACTGCCATGCCTGGAGCACCGGTCCCACCTACTTCCTGAGCCGGTACCAGCTCGGCGTCGCCCCGCTGGAGCCGGGCTTTACGCCGGCCCTGATCGCGCCGCAGCCGGCCGGCCTCTCCTGGGCGCGCGGACGCGTTCCCACCCCTCACGGTGAGATCCACGTCTCATGGCGTGATGAGGCAAAGATGTTCTTGCTGGAAGCAGCCCTGCCCCCGGGCGTCTCCGCTCTCGTGCGGGCGCCAATTCCGGCAGAACCGGGGCGCCTGGAGCTAGTTGGAGAGTGTGAGCGCGCCGGGACGGCAGAGCACCCGGAGGTCAGGGTCTCGCCGGGCGCAGCAGTTACGCTGAGAATTCGCCGATAATAGTACCGGCCCATTTCCTCCCCGAACGTGGCAGGATTCCGGGCAGGCGGGCGATAACGTCAGTTGGGCTGCGCTTCCCAGTAGGTTTTCCAGGAGATACTCCGTGAATTATAGATCCAGCCGGTCTCTGCTGCTGGCCGTCGTCACGCTCGGCCTCGCGTTAGTGGGCGCACGCGGCGCGCTCAATCCGCCGGTCCTGGCGTTTCCCGTCGAGAGATACGCGCTGCCCAATGGGCTCCAGGTGGTGCTGCACGCCGACCATAAGTTGCCGCTGGTTTATGTCTCCGAGTGGGTCCATGCGGGCGGCCGTGATGACCCTTCCGGCAGGGCCGGCCTGGCACATCTCTGCGAGCACATGATGTTTGAGGGCTCCAAGAACGCGCCGGAGTACTTCAAGGCCATCGCGAAGACCGGCGCGTCCGAGACCTCCATCAACGCCAACACTTATTACGACCGTACCTGCTACTTCGCGGGCGTGCCGACGGAGAACCTGGAGTACCTGCTGTGGCTGGAATCGGACCGGCTCGCTACTATGGCGGACGCGGTCACCCAGGAGAAGCTGGACCGCGTCCGCGGGGTGGTGCGGAACGAGCGGATGCAGCGAGTAGATGACGTGCCGTACGGGCTGGACCATACGCTTCTCATGGAGGAGCTGTTCCCGGCCGGTCATCCCTACCACACTTCGTGCATCGGCTCGGAGGAGAGCCTGAACGCGATTTCGGTGCAGGACGTCAAGACGTTTTTCCGCCAGCACTACGGCGCCAATACCACCACGCTGCTTCTCGCCGGAGACTTTGACCCGGCGGATGCCAGGAAGTGGATTGAGAAGTACTACGGCCCCATCGCGCCCATTGCGGCTGGCCCTCGGCTCAGAGAGTGGGTGCCTGCGTCCATGGGCACGAAAGTACTGGAGGTCCACGGCACCGAGCCGCGGGAGCGCACCGAGTTCGCCTGGTCCATCCCGCCGCCCATGACGCAGGAGCACGCGGCGCTGGAGCTGGCGTCCTACATCCTGGGATCCAATGCGAGGGGGCGGCTCACCTCCGAGCTCGCGGGGTTGACAGGACTATGCTCCAGCGTCACCACCGGGACGGACCCCTACCTGGAGCTAGCCGGGGTGCTGGAGATCGAAGCAACGGCCCGCCCGCAGCAGTCGCTGGCCAAGATCGAAGAGGTAATCACCGACCAGATCGAGAGCCTCGCGGAGGACGGCCCGACGGCCGAGGAGCTCCACAACGCCAAAGGCCGGTGGCAGAGCCGCACGCTGGCGGGCGTGGAGCGGATGCTCGGGCCCGGTGGCCGGCTGGACCGGATGAGTCAGTACGCCGTCTTCCAGGGCGACCCCGGCCTGCTTAAGGAGGAGATCGCCCTCTACCGCGGCATCACGGCCGAGCAGGTTCAGGTAGCCGTAGCGAAGTGGCTGGAAGGTCGCGGACACCTGACGCTCCGCTACCGTCCGGCCAAGCAGCCCGCCGTGCCCACCACAACCGTCGACAGGACGGTCGTACCGGCCCTGTACGCTCCGCGCCCGGTACGGCTGCCGGAGGTGAAGTCCGCCCGGCTACCCAACGGGCTGCAGATCCTGGTGATAGAGCGGCACGACCGGCCGAGCGTCGCCATCCGACTGGTATGCCGCGCCGGATCCATGGCCGATGCGGCGGGCAAGGACGGCGTGGCTTTCCTCACGGCGGCGTATCTCTCCTGGGGCGGCCGCGTCAACCTCTTCGCGGAAGACCTGGAGAAGTCGATCAACGGCGGCATCGAGCTGCGTCCGGACGCCGGGCTGGATTCTTCGCAGCTTTCCACGACGGTTGACAAGGCCCGTCTGGGCGACGCGCTGAAGACGCTGGGCGAGAACGCGGCCGAGCCGAACTTTGTAGCGTGGCCGCTGGACCTCATCCGCAGACGGCTGTCCGAAGCCTACACGGAAATCTACGCCGACCCGCGCGGCCTCACGGCTGAGATAGGCTGTTCGCTGCTTTACGGCGCACAGCACCCGTATGGGCGGATGCCGTACGGCACCAAAGACTCGGTGGGACACATTACGCTGGAAGACATGCGCACCTTCTGGCGCTCCTACTGGCGGCCCGGCAACAGCGCGCTGATCCTGGCCGGGGACGTGACGCTGGAGGAGGCGGTGCGCGTCACCCGGCGAACACTCGGCGAATGGTCCGGCGTGGCGAAACCGCTTCCGTCAGTCGTCAAGCCGCCCATGCCCACCGGCCGGCGGATCTACCTGGTGGACCGGCCCGGCGCGGCGCAGACCTACATCAGTCTGCTGCTCCCCCTGCCCGGAAGCGCAGCCGGGGACGACCACGGCGTCTACGCTATCCTGGACCAGATCTGGAGCGGCTCCATGCAGAGCCGGCTGAACGATGACCTGCGCGTGAAGAGCTCCGTGACCTACGGAGGCGCGTCTGAGATGCGCATCTACCCCGAAGCCGGCTCCTGGTGGACGGTGGTGCCGGTGCAAACAGATCGAACCGCCGAAGCGCTGGGCAAGACGCTGAACGAGGTGGAGGCGCTAGGCGGAGACCGGCCCGTCACCACCGAAGAGCTGGGGCTGGCCCGCTCCGCGCTGCTCCGGACGATGGTGCAGGTGCTGGAGACGCCGGTGGGCGAGGCCGCCCTGGCGGAGATGGCCTGGCTGGAGAAACGGCAGCCTTCCGCCATGCAGCAGGAGCTGGACAACCTGGTGGCGCTTACCCCGGATGACGTGAACACGGCCGCCCGCGGGTGCGCGCTACCCGGCCGCGCCACGGTGCTGCTGATCGGGGACATGGCCAAGATCGAGCGGGACGTTCGCGCCATGAACCTGGGCGAGGTGATCGTGCTGGACCAGTTCGGCAAGCCTCGCCAGCCCGCCAAGCCCGCCACCCAGCCAGAGACTCTCAGCCAGAAGTAGCGGGGAAGCGGGAGTGCCCTACAGCGCGGAACAGAAGCGGCAGGCGGCGGAGGTGCTGCGGCGGCTTCGGGAACGGTACGGCGAGCCGGAGTGCGCGTTGCACCACGAGAACGCGTGGCAGCTCCTCATCGCGACTATCCTGAGCGCGCAGTGCACCGACGCTCGCGTGAATATAGTTACGCCCAGGCTGTTCGCGCGCTACCCCACGCCTGCGGACCTGGCCGCCGCGGATCCGAAAGAGGTGGAGCAGATTATCCAGTCCACCGGCTTCTTCCGCCAGAAGGCGCAGAGCATCATCTCCGTCAGCCAGGACATCGTCGATAAGTTCGGCGGCAAGGTGCCGGAGACGATGGAAGAGCTGACCACGCTACGCGGCGTGGGCCGCAAGACCGCTAACGTGCTGATCGGCGTCGCCTTCGGTGGGAATGGTGTCGTGGTGGACACGCACGTCAAACGGATCAGTGGCCTGCTGGGTTGGACCACGAACACAGATCCGGAGAAGATAGAGCAGGACCTGATGGAGCTCCATCCCCGGAGCTGCTGGACTCCCCTGGCGCATCTGCTCATCACGCATGGCCGGGAACTGTGCGTCGCGAACCGTCCTCGATGTGCGGAGTGCCCGGTGTGGGACCTCTGCCCAGAAGGGATCCGTAGGCTGGGAGGACGGAAGACCGCAGACGGAGGACGGACGGGCAGCTAGTCCGCGTTGCGGGTGAAGAGGAAGCGGGCGAAGAAGGGGCGGTTGCTGGAGACTATCCGGTAGCCGAGCTCTACCAGCCAGATGAATGGAGGGAGCCCCAGCAGTCGCGCGAACCAGCCCCAGCCGATGCGCTCCAGGACGTACAGAGCGGCGCGGCCTGCGCGCAGGGTGGTCCCGTCCGGCGTGACCACGTGGACGGCGCGCTCGCAGGCGGCATAGAGGGCCGGCGTCATGGGAGGAGAGGGCGCCTCCTGGTACGGCGTCACCTGGAGCCGCTGCGTAGGGTCACGCCGCCTGACCCAGGCGGCCATTCGGCTTCACATGCCTCATCCGCCGTCGAACAGGACCCAGGACTTGTATGCCATGATTCTCGAAACGAAGACGGCGCCTGGAACGTTAGAGAGTAAATAGGTAAATGGGTGTACTCCCAGAAT
The DNA here is from genome assembly GCA_964396385.1 of uncultured Chthonomonadaceae bacterium. Taxonomy (GTDB): domain Bacteria; phylum Armatimonadota; class Chthonomonadetes; order Chthonomonadales; family CAJBBX01; genus CAYNFH01. Next base: position 10,231 of record CAYNFH010000120.1, read on the forward strand.
CCGGCCTACACCAGTTTACTCATTTACCCATTTACCGCTTTCAATGGGAGTTTGTTCATGCCTAGCCGGCCGGTAGTCCGCCGGGTCCTCTTCGTGGGCGCGCTGTTGGGCGCTGCGGCTCTCACCCTCGCCGCCGTGGCGCTGCACGAGCTGCTGCCGCCCCCGCTCGCGGGCCAGCGCCCGGCACTCATGTACCTGCTCTGCCTGCTGTACGGGGCGGGGCTGGGCGCCATCACCGGGTTGAGCGTCGCCTACACCTGGGCGCGCAGGGCCCGGACGGCGGGCGTAGTTTGCTTCCTGGGTGGAAGCGGGGTGATGGCGCTCGCGTGCGGCACGGTGTGGTGGATGGCGGCCTCGGCGGGACTGGCGCTGCTCAAGATAGTCGTCTCCATGGCCGTCTGGTTCGCCGCAACCACCCTCTGGTCGCTGGCGCTGATCCTGTGCGGGCTGGGGATGGTGATAGCCGGACGCAAGTAAATGGGTAAATCAGTACATGCGTGTACGCCCAGAGGAGAGTGTACAGGTAAGTGGGTAAATGAGTGTACGCCCGGAGCTCGCCAGATACACCCATTTACCCATTTACTCATTTACCGGTACTTAGCTCAAACTGGTCCACCACCTTCCCGTCCGGCTCAACCGCGCGGACGGAGATGTGGTCGCCGTTGACGGTGAACTCGCACTCGTTGTAGACGCTTTTGGCCACCTTGACGTACGGCGTGTCCGGCCGCACCGGGTAGAGCGGCGCGCCTCCCCCGCCACTGACCACGTAGGTTATTCCCGCGTTCTCGTGCCGCTGGTAGGTGTGGTCATGCCCGCTGATGACGAGCTGGACGTGCTCCGCGCGGAGAATGGGATCCAGGCGGGTCCGCAGACGCTCCGCGGCTTCACGCCGACCCGCGATGGTGCAGCAGGTGTAGGGCGTGTGGTGCATGAACACTACGCGCCAGGTCGCCCGCTGGTGCGCCGCGAGGTCCTTCCGCAGCCACCCCTGTTGCGCGGGGTACTCCGATGGCGGGCAGTCGCTATCAATGGCCGCGAAGTGGATGTTGCCGTAGTCGAATGAGTATTGATCGCATCCCGGAAAGTAGCGGAAGTAGGGGGCGCCATGCCCCTCGTGGTTGCCCAGGCAGGGGTAGTAGGGGGTGGACTCCACCAGCGGCTCGACCACCGGCCAGAACTCATTGTCCCACAGCTCTTGCTTGCTTCCGTTCGCGACCAGGTCACCCGTCTGGATGACGAAGTCCGGACCGAACTTACGGATACGCTCGATCACGGCCGCGTGCACTCTGGGCTGGGTGCGGGTATCACCGTATGCGACGAACTTGAAGGGCTGCGACGGGGGCGCGGCCGTCCGGAAGGTGAACGGTCCCCGACGATTCTGGTCGGACTCCACCGTGTAGCTGTAGAGCGTAAACGGAGCGAGGTGGGACAGCCGAACCCGGTGGTATCTAGCGGGCTTTCTTTCTCTCGCACGTTGCGGAGACTGGCGGCCGGGCTGCTCAGGTGAGCAGGAGACCTGTCCAACGGAATCGCGATCCGTCACCCAGCAGACGGTAACGCCCGAGGTCGTAGCGCTCTGAAGGTAGGGGCCGGTGATGATGGCGGCTCGCGCGGTAACGGCAGCGAAGAGCAACGTGGCGGAGAGAGCAAACGTCTGAATGCGGTGCATGGTATTCCTTACGGTAGTCTGGCTATGTAGGGGCGGCCCCGTGTGGCCGCCCGGACCGCACCATTAGGGGGGCCACCCAGGGCCCCCCCAACCGAGGAAAAGAAACCACCCACGAA
>CAYNFH010000120.1:12025-19857 GCA_964396385.1 uncultured Chthonomonadaceae bacterium
CACGTTGCGGGCGGCCACACCGGGCCGCCCCTACGGAGTACTAGACTCCAGCCAGTATTCGATGATCTGGGTGGGTCGGAAGTCGCGCCAGAAGATGAGCTCTGGCGGCTCCTCGCCCAGGCTGGCGCGCGGGATGAGGCCGATGACCTCGCTCTCGCACACCTGGATGCCCTCCCGCTCCGCCTGTTCCCGCACGTAGTCGAACACGCCGGGGAGCGGTGTAAGGGCCGGACGGGTCAGGTTCATGGAGACCTGGGCGAGCGCGCGCGACTCAAGTAAGAGTCCAAGCGCCCTCACGCCGCTTAGCTCCGGTACTGCGGAGCGGTCCGAGCGGATGCGGGCGGCTATCCGGCGCGCGGCAGCGGAATCTGGCGCCCCCAGGTTGATATTATAGGCCACCAACGGATCCCGTGCGCCGACAACGGCGATTCCCGCCGTTGGATGCGGCTGTCCCGGCCCGAAGTCCGGGGCGCGTGGGCCGGTGAGCGGCTCGGTGAACAGGCCTTCGAACCCGCCCTCCCGGATCTCCGGCAGCTCCACCCGCCGCCCCGGACCGGCGGATCGCTCGTAAAGGTACACAGGCAGCTTCAGGTCGCGTGAGAGGTCCTCCGCTATCCGGTGCGACAGGACGATACACTCCTCCATGGAAGCGGCCCGAAGAGGGACGAGCGGCACCACGTCCACCGCACCCGCACGGGGATGCGCGCCGGTGTGATGCCGCAGATCGATTGCGTCAAGCGCCACTCGGGCAGCCTCCAGGACGGCAAGGCGGATCGGCTCCGGCCCGCCGAGAATCGTCATTACGGAGCGGTTGTGGTCCCGGTCCCAGGAGTAGTCTGCGAGGACAGCGCCTTCAACGGCACGGACCGCGTCGGCAATCCGCTCGATGACCTCCACGCGCCGGCCCTCGCTGAAGTTGGCAGCGCATTGGAGGACGGAGGACGGAAGACGGAGGACGCACGGATTCGGATCGGTCATCCGTCTTCCGTCATTGGTCATGCTCTAGGTTGGCGAGGCGGTCCGCGAGGCGGGTGAACTCGTTCTTCATCACTACGCCATCGGCGCCGGCGGTGACCATCTCCGCGTTGTGCTCCAGGTTCTGGGATACCGCTACTACCTTGCAGGGGAGGCACTTTTCCCGGATCTCGCAGATTAGCTCGGTGGCCTTTCCGTCCGGCAAGGAATACTCCAGAAGCACGTAATCGAACGCTCGCGCGGCGAGGTGTTCCCGCGCTTCCGCAAGAGTGCCCGCGCCCACCACGTCGTGGCCGGCGAGGAATCGGCGCTGGACGACGGCGCGGAACGGCGTATGGTCATCGACGTAGAGGACGCGCATGGCGGTAAGTTGACGGAAGACCAGTGACGGGTGACCGATGCGGAACGCGGATCCTGGATAACAGATCACGGACCACAGGCCACGGGCTGGTACCGTCATATCCGATTTCGGTCGGGTGGACTCCTGCCGAGCGGAAGCGGGCTGTCACAATATAGGGCCAGAAACCGTATCCAGAATGTCGGAGTCTTGTGTCTTCAGGGGGAGGAAGTATGGTGACGGCCGAGCATGAAGAGCGAACTCAGGCGGTAGAATCCCGTTATTCCGATCCGGGCCGTGCGCCGTCTGAGCCGGCCGTGCGGGTCACGAAAGGGGATGTGCGCATGCCGGCCGCCTCGCGCGGGGACGTTTTCGCGCGCGTCATGGGGTTCATGGTCTTCCTGTTAGGCGTCGCCATTATCCTGGGAGTGCTGAAGCTCGGGTTCGATATGTACCGGGACCCAACCCTCGGCCTGCGGTTCCCTAAGGGCTACTCGCCGACCCCCACCGAGATCGGTACCTCGTTTGTGCGGCTCATCGTCCGCATCGGTCTCCTCTTCTTCTTCAGCATCAGCGGTTCCCTTATAGCGAACAAGGGAATCAACATGTACTTCACCGCCCTCCGCCGATCCGAATGACGGGGGATGGATTCCGCCGGTCCTCCGTCCGGCGTCCTCGGTCAATGTGAGGTATACTCAAGCGGTTTTTCACTGACCACGCACCGGTGCGGAGGCGGCGTCCGGTCCCTCTTTGGAGGGGGGCGCCCCGCGAGGCGGCAGGTCGAAGAACGGACGCGGCGACACGGGGATTGGGCGACACGGCGACTCCGATCGCCCCTTCGCCCTATCGCCGCGTCTCCGTGTCTATGGCTTTGCCCGCCCCTCACACGCGCCGGGAGGACACAACCACAAGGAGAGAATACGTGTCAGCCATATCCATGAAGGAGCTCCTGGAAGCGGGAGTCCACTTCGGCCACCAGACGCGCCGCTGGAACCCCAAGATGAAGCGGTACATCTACGGCGCGCGCAACGGAATCTACATCATCGACCTGCACCAGACGCTCAAGATGTTCGACGACGCGCAGCAGTTCGTCCAGGAACTTGTGCAGAACGGTGGAAATGTCCTGTTCGTGGGCACCAAGAAGCAGGCGCAGGACGCCGTCTACGAGGCGGCGACGCGCTGCCGACAGTACTTTGTGAACCAGCGATGGCTCGGCGGGATGCTCACCAACTACGGCACCATCCAGAAGCGCATCAAGCGGCTGGAGGAGCTGAACCAGATGGAGGCCGCCGGCACTCTTGACAAGCTCACAAAGAAGGAAGCCAACGCGCTCCGGGAGGAGCGAGACAAGCTGGAGCGGTACCTGGGCGGCATCAAGACCATGCCCAAGCTGCCGGACGCGGTCTTCATTGTGGACCTGAAGAAGGAGAAGATCGCGTTGGCGGAGGCGCGCAAGCTGGAGATCCCGGTAGTCGCCATCGTAGACACCAACTGTGACCCGGACGAGGTGGACTACGTCATCCCTGGTAATGACGATGCCATCCGCGCCATTAAGCTCATCAGCAACAAGATCGCGGATGCTATCATCGAGGTGAAGCAGGAGGACTGGGACCGCGAAGAAGAGCGGAAGGCTGCGGGCGCCGAGGCGGGCGAGCCGGTCGATAGCGACATCATCGCACAGGCTCCCGGCGAGGCGGCAGACGCGGTGATCGTCCCCGGCGAGGAAGAGGACGAGTACGCCCGCATGGCACGGATTGCCGAGGGCAAGGTCGACGAAGAGGACGAGGACTTTGTAGTAGACGCGGAGGGGTAAAGGAGAGTCCAGAGTCGAGAGTCTACGGTCTAGAGCGGCGGAAACTCATACCTCTAGACTCTGGACTTTCGATTCTAGACTCCGCTGAAGATAGGAGTAGGGAGATGCAGATAACGGCCCAGATGGTGAGCCAACTGCGCGAGCAGACCGGCGCAGGGATGATGGAGTGCAAGAAGGCGCTCACAGAGGCCGAGGGTGACCTGGAGAAGGCGCGTGACATTCTGCGTGCCCGCGGCCAGGCGGGAGCTGAGAAGCGAGCGGGCCGTGCGGCGGCCGAGGGAGTCGTGGCCGCGAACCTGGGACACCAGGCTGCCGCGATGGTGGAGCTGAACTGCGAGACGGACTTCGTTGCGCGCAACGAGGAGTTCATGCACCTGGCGCGCGATATTGCCCATGCCGCGGCCCACGTCAACTCGGCCAACCTGGACGAGGTGATGGCCCAGAGCTCCGGCGGCGCGACGCTGCAGCAGCGGCTGGAGGACGCCCGCGCCAAGCTGCGGGAGAACATCGTGCTCCGGCGGGTGCAGGTGTTTGCGGCCCAGCCGGACAGCGTGCTGGCCGACTATATCCATCGCGTGAACCATAAGACCGGAGTACTGGTGGAGCTGAAGGGCGATACCAGGAACGAGGAGCAGAAAGAGCTGGCCCGCGGCATCGCCATGCACGTGGCGGCCAACAAGCCCGAGTACCTGCGCCGCGAGGACGTTCCGGCGGACGTGCTGGAGCGGGAGCGGCAGGTGCTGGCGGAGAAGACGCGCAACGAGGGCAAGCCGGAAGCGGCTATCCCCAAGATCGTGGAGGGCCGGCTCAACAAGTTCTACGAGCAGGTCTGCCTGGTCGAGCAGCCCTATGTGCGGGACCCGAGCAAGAAGATCGGCGACCTGGCAAAGGGGCTGGGCGCGGAAGTCCGCCGGTTCACGCTTTATCAGGTAGGGCAAGGCTGACGACAGACGGACCGTGTGGGAGTGTGGGAGTATGGGAGTGGCCAAGATCCGGAATCCCCCACACCCCCATACTCCCACACTCCCATACAGCGCCGCCTTCATTCCAAAGTGGTGGCAGACATGGCACGGCCTCGATGGCAGCGGGTCCTGATCAAGCTCTCCGGTGAGGCGTTTGCCGGTCGGCGTGAGTTTGGCTTCGATCCGACTACGTTCCAGTTCCTGGCCAGCGAAGTGTCGGCCGTCCATAACGCGGGCGCTGAGATAGCCATCGTGGTAGGCGGCGGCAACATCATGCGCGGAGCCATCGCGGCGGCCGGCGGCATCGAGCGGGTTGCGGCGGACACGATCGGCATGCTGGCCACCGTCCAGAACGCGCTGGCGCTCCAGGACGCTCTGGAGAAGCTGGGCGTGGATACCCGGGTACAGACCGCCATCGCTATGTCCACAGTCGCGGAGCCGTTCATCCGCCGCCGCGCGCTGCGGCACCTGGAGAAGCGCAGGGTAGTCATCCTCGCCGCCGGCACGGGCAACCCCTACTTCTCCACGGACACGGCGGCCGTGCTGCGGGCGCTGGAGCTGAAGGCGCAAGCAGTGCTCAAGGCCACCAACGTGGACGGCGTCTACGACAAAGATCCGCACAAGTACCCCGACGCGCGACGGTTCTCCAGCCTGGACTACGACTACTGCATCGAGAATAAACTGGGCGTGATGGACATGACCGCCTTCGCGCTCTGTGCCGAGAATGACCTTCCGATCGTGGTATTCAGCATAGATGAGCCGGGCAATATCGAGCGGGTAGTCTTTGGCGCCGAAATTGGTACAGTGGTCGCCAGACAGAGGGAGCCAGCCTGAAGGCGGAGGTCGGACCAGGGTTCCCAGGCGCGCCCTGATCCGAGCGCCTGGGACAAGAGAGGAGGAGAGGGATGGCGATTCAGGACCTCATTAAAGAGGCCGAAGACAAGATGAAGAAGAGCCTGGAGGCCACGCGGCACGAGTTCACGCTCATCCGCACAGGGCGCGCGAATCCGGCCATGCTGGAAGACATCAAAGTAAACTACTACGGCAGCGACCTGCCGATCCAGCAGGTGGCCACCGTAACCGTTCCAGACCCGCGGCAGCTTCTCATCACCCCATTCGACAAGAACTCCCTCGGTGCCATCGAAAAGGCCATCCAGAAGTCGGAGCTGAACCTCACCCCCACGAACGACGGGCAGGCCATTCGCATTAACATCCCGCCGCTGAACGAGGAGCGGCGCAAAGAGTTCATCAAGCAGCTCCACAAGAAGGCGGAAGTGGGGCACGCCGCGGTGCGCAACATCCGGCATGATTGCAACAATCACCTCAAGACGCTCACCAAGAACAAAGAGTGCAGTGAGGACGAGGAGAAGCGGGCGCACGAGCGCGTGCAGAAGCTGACCGACCAGTACATCGCGGAGATAGACAAGGCCACGAAGCAGAAGGAGCAGGAGCTGATGGAGGTCTAATAAATGGGTAAACGAGTAAATAGGTGTACCTACGGGTCAGGGCGTACACTCATTTACCCATTTACCCGTTTACTCTCCGCCGAGTGAACCGTGGTCGCTACCTTTACCCAATCTTCGGTCCCCAACCTCGATCCGGCACGGATGCCGGCGCACGTTGCCATTATCATGGACGGCAACGGCCGGTGGGCGCGCGCACGTGGTGAGGAGCGGCTACGCGGCCATTGGCAGGGATACACCACGCTCAAGCAGATCGTGTACGCGGCGGATGAGCTGGGGCTGCGATACCTGACGGTCTACGGCTTCTCCTCCGAGAACTGGCGGCGGCCGGCGGAGGAGGTAGGTGGGCTGATGAAGCTGATGCTCACCGCCATGCGCGCCGAGATCGAGGAGCTGATCGAGAACGGCATTCGGGTGCTGGTGTCGGGCCGCCTGCAGGAGCTGCCTGCCGAGCTGCGCGAATCGTTCGAAGATGCCGTGCGCCGCACGCAGGCCAACCCCCGCCTGACCTTCAACCTGGCGATCAACTACGGCGGACGCGCTGAGATAGCGGACGCCGTGCGCCGGATCGCCGAACAGGCGCGGGACGGCGCGCTGGACCCCGTATCGGTCAGCGAAGAGACCATCCGCGCCAACCTCTACCACCCCGAGATCCCGGATCCCGACCTCCTTATCCGCACCGCCGGAGAGATGCGGCTCTCCAACTTCCTCCTGTGGGAGACGGCCTACTCCGAGATCTGGGTCACGGAGACCGCCTGGCCGGACTTCTCCCGCGACCACCTCGTAGAAGCCCTCTCCGCCTACCAGAACCGGACGCGCAAGTTCGGAGCGGTGGTGGAGTAGAGCGCTACAGTCTCGGGTCTACGGGCTCGGATTCGAGCGCCAGGACGGCGAAGGCGCACTCGTGGACGCTGCGGAGGGGATCGTGGCGGACGAAGCGCTCCAACCCCTCCACGCCCAACGCGAATTCCCGCGTGGCCAGGCTCCGCTTGCCGGAAAGGGCGCGCTGCCGCAGCCGTTCCAGGTTCTGAGACTCCGTGTACTCCGGGCCATAGATGATCCGCAAGTACTCCCGCCCCCGTACTTTCACCCCCGGCTGCGCGAGCCCCCGCGAGCCGCGCACCACGAACTCGCGCGGCTTCACCACCATCCCCTCCCCGCCGCTCTCCGTATACATATGCCACCATTCAGCCGCCTCTGCCTGCGACTGCTCACTCAGCAGGTCCACCAGCCGGGACTCCGTCTTCATGAACAGCGCGCTGTGCTCCACGAGCCGTCCCAGAGTCTCCACGTGCCAGGGGTGGTCCCGGTCGAAGTAGGTCTTGCCCTCCGTCGCCAGCAGATGGAACGGAGCGAGCCGGAGGTCCTGGAGCCCCTCCACCTTCCAGCAGTAGTGGCCGTAGGCGGCAATGTATCGCGCCGCGTCCTCCTGCCTGCGCTGCAGCGAATCGCAGAGCTCCTCAAGCGGCAGCCCACGCACAGTGGCCTCAAGCGCGGTCTCCAGGGCGGCCTCCAGCGCCAGGCGTGCCGCCGCGCCCACCGGCGCGTACTGCTCCCGCAGCAGCGCCTGGGCCCTGGCGCTCCACGGCATCAGCTCACAATCCAGGCAGATCCAGTCCGTCTGGAGTTCGTCCCAGAGCCCCGCCCGCTCCAGCGCGCCCGCTATCTCATCCAGGAACGCACGGTGAAGCTCTTTGTCCTCGAAGAACCGGCGGCCGGTCCGCGTATAACATTCGCCGATACCGTCCCGCACGCCGAAGCGCCGCCTCGCCGCCTCCTCACTCCGGCAAACGACCACCACGGCGCGGCTGCCCATGTGCTTGGTCTGGCAGACGGCGGCGGGCACGCCTTGGCCGCGGTAGTACGCGAACGCCTCGCGGGGGTACTCCAGGAACCCGGGCTCCTGCGTCGTCTCAGAAGGCGACATGGTGGGCGGCAGGTAGATGAGCCAGCGCGGATCCACGGCGAACCGGCTCATCACCTCCAAGGCCGCCGCGGCGTTCTCCGCTCGAACCGTTATGTTCCCCGTCAGGCGAGTGGAGACGATCCGCTTGCCGAGGACGTCTTCCGCGCGGAGCGTGTCGGCCCGACGGTGTTCAGGTGTTCGGGTGTTCAGGTATTCAGGTCCAGAATCCTGAACACCCGAACACCTGAACACCTGAACACCCTCCTCCAGGAACGGTCTCGCTGGCACAGCGTAAGTCCGGCGGGCGGGGACCTGGACGAGCTCGCGCTCCGGGTAGCGAAGCGCTGTGAGCTTGCCTCCGAAGACGCAGCCGGTG
>CAYNFH010000121.1:0-12800 GCA_964396385.1 uncultured Chthonomonadaceae bacterium
CTGGACGAGGCCGATAAGCTGGGCATGAAGGTTGCCATCTGCTACGAAGAGAAGCTCAACTTCCTCTGGCGCGGGTTCACCAACCGGCAGCAGGCCATCGACAACGCCATCGCGGACCTCAGCTACGTGGTTACCCACTACGCCTGGCACCCGGCGTACCTCAGGCGCGATGGGCTGCCGCTCATTATCCAGTTCGATGGGTGGGGGCAGGGTAAGCTGGGCGAGCAGATGTTCTCGCCCCTGGAGCTGGACCACGTTACGCACAGCCTGCCTCAACCCATTGCCTACTGTCGGGAAGGACTGGTCCCCGCGTATCACCCCGCCGTCCCCGGCGCGTTCGAGTGGTGGTCCGCCAGCGCGCGCCAGAGCCGCAATTTTGGGGAGACGGCACGCCGGATGGTCGATGAAGGCAAGCTGGTCTTCTTCGGCAATGCGCTCAGCCCCGGCTTTGACGACACCGGCGTCTGGGGCTGGGGCGGCGGCCCGCGAGTTACGCCGAGGGAGGGGCTTTCGCTGCTCCGGAGCTCCTTCGACCTCGCCTTTACAGGCGAGCCGGAGTTCATCCAGATCGTCACGTGGAACGACTTCAACGAGGGGACGGTGGTCGAGCCTACCCGAGAGACAGGATTCCAGTATCTGGACGCCATCGCCACCTGGTGGGCGCAGAAGTTCGGCGGTCACGCGGACCTGAACGCCATCCGGCAGCCGTTCCTGGAGTACGCCCGGACCTGCTCCCCCAGGGAGCGCGCGGAGCTACCGCCCGCCCCCTACACGCGGTACCTGGAGAAGCGCTCCCTGGCCGTCTCCGTGCCGAACTACCTGGACGTGCTGGACCAAAAGCGGAGGGGGTGAGTGGGTGAAAAGGGTGAGGGGGTGATGTGCGGGCGCTGCTACAGAATCGTTCTGGACCAGCCGTCCTGGTAGAGCCGGGAAAGTTCCGCTCAACGGGCTCTGGTCACCCCCTCACCCCTTCACCCACTCATCCCTTCACGGCGCCGAGCTGAATCCCCCGCACCAGGTACCGCTGCGTGGAGATGAAAAGGATCACCAGCGGGATGATGTTCATGACACTGGCGGCCATGATGAGGTTGGTCTGGCGCCCGTAGACCGTGTCGAAGTAGAGCATCCCAACCGGCAGCGTACGCAGGTGCTCGCTCTTGATGAGAATAAGCGGCCAGAAGAAGCTCCCGTAGTTCCCCATGAAGGTGAAGATGGCGAGTGTGATCAGCCCCGGTCGCGCCAGCGGCAGGATTACGTCCCAGAACACCTGGCTGTGCGTCGCCCCGTCCATCAATGCCGCCTCGTCCATCTCGCGCGGGATGGTGAGCATGAACTGGCGCATCAGGAACGTGCCGAAGGCGCTGAAAGAGGCTGGCACAATGAGTCCCTGGTACGAGTCCAGCAGGTGCAGCCACACCATGAGCGCGTAGTTGGGGATCATGGTGACCACGCCCGGGATCATCAGAGTGGCCAGGTAGAGCCGGAACACGCCGTCTCGCCCCGGCCAGCGAAGCCGCGCGAAGGCGTAGGCCGCCATGGCGCTGGTGATGCATTGGAGGAAGGTGACCCACGCCGCCACAAAGACGCTGTTGAAGTAGTAGCGCGCGAACGGCACCTCCTGGAACACCTTAAGGTAGTTCTCCGGGTGCCACACGGTCGGCAGGGGATTGAGCTGCTCCACCTCCTGGAGCGACTTGAAGCTGGCCAGCACCATCCACGCGAACGGGGCGAGCATTCCCACCGCGATGACAGCCAAGACCGCATGGCTGGCGAATAGGCGAGTCGTGAGTCGTGAGTCGTGAGTCGTGAGACCGGATTCCCGCCGCCTGCCGCCTGCCGCCTGCCTCCTGGTCTCCCCTTCTCCCCCTCTCCCCCTCTCCCCCTCTGCCCTCAATAGCTCACCTCGCGGCTCCCGACCTTCCAGTTCAGCAGAGTAACGGCGAAGATGAGGATGAAGAGGACCCAGGAGACCGCGGAGGCATAGCCTATCTGGAACTCCTCGAACGCCATGGTGTAGATGTGGTACGCGAGGGTCGTGGTGGTATTCGCGGGGCCGCCGCTGGTGAGCACCCGCGCCTGCTCGAAGCCGCCCTGCAGGCCGCCGATGAAGCTCATCACCACGATGAAGAAGGTCGTGGGCGCGAGCTGGGGCCACGTAACGTTGCGGAACAGCGCCCACCTCCCTGCACCGTCCAGCTCGGCGGCCTCGTACAGCTCCTGCGGGATGTTGGTCAGCCCGGCCAGGTAGAGCAGCATATTGTTGCCGCCGATCGCGATCCAGATGCCCATAATGACGATAGCATCGCGCGCGCCCATACCCCACTGCGTCCGTGTTAGCCGGACGTGCTCCACGTCCAGCCCCACGAGATTCCGCGTGGAGAGCAGCCAGTCCGGCGGAGATGCGTTCACGCCGAACAGGAGATGCCACAGCGCGCTCACGTGAAAGGTGCGGATGATCCACTCCAGGGCGGCGTTGATCGGTCCGAAGTCCGGATTGTAGAGCGCCTTCCAGAGGATGAGGAGCGCCACCCCGCTGGTGAAGCTGGGAAGGTAGAACAGGGTGCGGTAGACCACGATGCCCCGCAGCTTCTGGCTCAGCAGAATGGCGAGAAACAGCGACCCGGCGATGGCAACCGGAATGCCGAGCATCAGATAGACGGTGTTGAGGAAGTAGAGCCAGAAGTCCTGGTCGTGGAGCAGCTTGGCGTAGTTCTCCAGGCCGGTCCACTGGAAGGGGACCGTTCGCTCCAGGTCCCAGTTGGAGAAGCTCGCGCCCAGCGAGAATATCACCGGTCCAGCCGTAAAGACCAGGAATCCCAGGAAGTTCGGCAGCAGGAAAGCCATCGCCGTCCCCAGGTCATTCCTCGTTCGGCTCTTGCTTGGCGTCGGGTCTCCTTTTCTCCCCTGCGGCCGCCCGAGCCTCCCCCGGCTCGGGATTCGGTAGGCCGCAGCACCTTCTCCCCCTCTGTCCTTCACGGCATCCGCCCGCCCGTCAATCGCAGATACCGCGCCCGCAGCGTAGGATCGTGCTTCAACGTCTCACGCATCTCCGCCATAATCTGGATTGCGGCCGTGTGCATAGCGTCCGCCGCCGGCTTCTGGTCCGCCTTGATCAGATCCCGCTGCTTCTTCAGGATACGGTCGACCGCGGCGCCGTTCGCAAAGGGGCTGATCTGGTCCGGCACGCCGTACTTCATCACCTCGCGCCAGACGGCGTTGAAGTCCTCCTGCGGATAGTCCGGGTCGTGCAGGAACTCCGGCGTGTAGCAGTCCTTGATCACCGGGGCCAGCGCGTCCGCCTGGTGGTTTACCAGGTCGTTGTAGGGTTTGGACGATTCGTACTGGAGGAACTCCAGCGCCTGCTTCTTGTGCTTGCCCTGGCTGTTGACCAGCGTGGCGCGGCCGTAGCCTCGGAAGATGCGCTGCTCGTGGTAGGGACACTCGACCGCGCCCAGATGCAAGCCGGTATAGCTGCGCAGCAGGTTGAGCCACCAGCGCCCCCCGATGGCCATGGCGCCCTTCTTGGCCCCGAACCAGGTGATGGAGCCGGTACCCCATCCCCCCTGGGTGGCCATTGCGCTCTCCTCCACCGGGCTGGGCATTACGTGGTACTGGTAGATGAGGTCGTGCATGAACTGCATGCCGGCGATGGCCTGGGGGCTGTCGATGGTGCACCGCGTCCCATCCGCGTTATAGAGCCTGCCGCCCCACTGCTCCACGAACTGGTACCAGTCCACGTCCCAATCGAAGAGGAGCCCGTACTGCGTCACCTTGCCATTCGCGTCGCGGAGCGTAAGGCGCTGCGCCAAGGGAAGGAAGTCCGGCCATTTCCATGAGCCTCTCGGGTAGGGAACGCCCGCCTTGTCGAACAGGTCCTTGTGGAACCACATGGCATCGACGGCGGCATTGGTGGGGAAGCCGTAGATGCGGCCATCCAGCTCCACGTTCGGATTTGTGGCGGACCACGTCTGCTTCTCGACATCAATCCCTGCCGCTTTGAGCTGGCCCGTAACGTCCAGCGCGATGCCGGAACGGACGAACATCGAGAGCTGGTTCCCATCGTAGCAGTCGAACAGGTCCGGCCCTACGCTGGCCAGGGACTGGACGATGACTTTTTCCATTCCAGTTGTGTTGGGGTCGAGCCTTAGGTCACACTGGGGATGGAGCTGATCGAAGAGCTGGATCTGCTGCCGGCGGGTGGGGTTGTCGTCGCTGACCCAGACGAGCGGTATCTTGCCTCTGGGCGCGGGGCTAGGCTGGATGAGCCAGGCTACCAGAGTGAGCGCGGCCAGCCCGGCAAATAGTATTCCGAACACGGCTTTCAAGCGTTGATACCTAACTCCCGAAACTGGGGTGCTGCTCGCGCGGGCACGGAACCCTCGAACAGAACGCGGATTGCGAACCGCCAAACACTGACGTAGGGGCGGCCCTGTGTGGCCGCCCCTACCGTGCTGAGACACCTAATACAAACACCATGCTTCTCCTTTGCTGTGTACTTACCCTCCTGAGACCGTGTGCTGCCCCCTCTTTGGAAAGCGGCGTCAGGCCCAAGGGGAGCGAGCGAGCGCAACTCCCCCACTCCAAAAGGGGCTTCCGCGTTGCGGTGCATCGCGTGGGGCCGCAGGCAGAGCCGCTCGCCCGCGCGCTCCGGACAGCGGGCATCCCCGCGGAGTTCGTCTCCGACCAGGAAGTGAGCGATCCGGCGCGGCTGGACCGGAGCCGGTTCGACGCTCTCCTGCTGCCGGACGCGGCGATGTGCCCGCTTGCGGCGCGCCGGAGCCTCCTCCGGTTCATCAAAGAGGGCGGCGACCTCCTGGTAATCGGCGGTCCTCTGTGGGAAACGAGCCGCGCCCGTGCGGTGGCGGCCTATCGCGCCGCTCTCCAGAAGGCGGAGGGTGCCCACCCTCTGGCGGACTTGGGCGCGCCGGACGCCCAACGCTGGAGCCGCTCCTCCAACAACATGGCATCCCAAACGCACTGGACCGTAGAGCCAACCTCCGCGCCGGGGGGAAAGCCCGTCCTGCGAGTAGATATCATCGACCTCACGGGATGGGACAACCTGAGCCGCGACGTGACCGGACTGCCTGGACCGGCCGATGACGTGGTGACCTTCTGGGCGCGGGGCGATGCTCACACCTCGGCCATGACCGTGGAGCTCCAGGAGAAGGACGGCTCCCGCTGGATAGCGCCGGTCTCCCTCACGCCGGAGTGGAAAAGATACGCCCTGGCAGCGGAGGACTTTGGCTATTGGCAGGACAGCCCGTCGAAGGGCCGCGGCGGACCCGGCGACAGGCTTGAGATCGGCCGCGCGGCCCGGCTCTCCATCGGGATCGCCCAATCCCACGTCCCGGTGGGTAACGGGCCGCACACCTTCTGGATCTCCACCATCGCATCCGGGCCGCTGCCGAGCGGCGCAGAGAAGCCGGACTTCACGGTCCCAGTCCTGGAAACGCTCACGCCTTTCTATAAGACATACCGCCTACCCTCGCTCCATCCTCGCGCCGCGGACCTTCAGGGCCCCGCCAATACTGGAAACCAGACCGGCCCCATCGTCTGTCCTATACCGCGACCGCGCGGACTGGCTTTCAGCCAGGCGCGGAGCCGGTGGATCCCAATTGAGGAAATCCGTAATGACCAGGGGAACTGGCGCGGCACGCGGGTCTCCCTCTATGTGGACGCGACGTATCCGGAACACGGCTCGGTCTTCGGAGAGGTGGCCGGCGCGGACTTGGCGGAGCAGCTCCAACGGGACGTGGTGGGTCTGGCGCGCCGGATGGCGGATGGTCTCTTCCTGCTGAACGGCGGCCCGGAAAGCTTTTCGTACTTTCCGACCGCGGAGATTCCCGTGGGCGCCGTGGTGGCGAACCTGTCGGGGCAAGAGCGGGAGCTGTCGCTCGGCATGCGGGTGTCCGGGGCTGGAGAGCGGCAAGCAACACAGCTTCCCACGCTAAAGTTGCAGGTTCCGTCGGGCGGCGTGCGTGAGGTGCGTGCCGTCATCACGCGGGGCACGGCGGTGACCGGCGAACACCTCCTTCATACTGAGCTGCTGGACAGCAACCGTGTGATCGACCGGATCGATTCGGTATTCACGGTCCTCCCACCGCCCCACGCTTCCGCCTCCGCGTTTGTACGTGTCAAGGACGGCAGCTTCTACGCCCCACCCCTCGCCGGCGGCAAGCGGCAGGCGGCAGGCAGTAGATCCGGCAATCGAAAATCGAAAATTGAAAATCGAAAATCGGGTCATTCCCTCATCCCCTGGTCCCCGTACGGCGTGAACTACTGGCAGAGCAACGTGGCGGGTACGGAGCCCGGCGAGTACGGCCTCGGTTGGCTGATGCCCGGATTCTACGACCCGCAGATAGTAGAGCGAGACCTGGCTGCGCTGCAGGGGCTGGGCTTCAACACGGTGAGCATCCAGCTCGCACGGCCACAACAGGTTCCGCAGGCCAACGACTTCATCTTCCGCGCCGCGCGGCACGGCATCCGAACGAACCTCTTCATCGCGGGAGCGCACCCGTTCGAGACGGATGAGCCGCTCTTCACGCGGCTGATAACCGAAGGCCGGTTCGCCGGCAACCCGAACATCTGGGCCTACGACATCGCCTGGGAGCACCACCTCGGGAATCACCAGGAGCGCACCCGCTGGGATGTAGAGTGGGAGCGGTGGGTGGTGGAGCGGTACGGCTCCATCAAGCACGCCGAAAAGGTGTGGGGCTATCCCATCCCGCGCGATGCGCAGGGCCACGTCACCAACCCGCCGGATGACGAGTTGCGGAACGACGGTCCCTGGCTCAAGTTGGCCGCCGCCTACGAGCGGTGCGCGGACGACGTGATCAGCCGGCGGTACGGCCGCGTCATCGGAAAGATCCACGCGCTGGATTCCAACCATCTCATCTCGGCGCGCTCCGCCTCCCAGCCGAGCTGGACCGGCTGGTTCGCGTACGACCTCGTCTCAACGGGCAAGCACTTCGACTTCTCCTCGCCGGAGGGGTACGGTCTGGATCCGAGGGAGGCCGGCTTCACCGTGGCGTACGGCCGCTACGCCGGTAACGGCAAGCCGGTCTACTGGGCGGAGTTCGGATCCTCCATCTACCCCTATGACTCATCCGGCTTCTCCAAACTGGCACCGTCGA
Organism: uncultured Chthonomonadaceae bacterium; assembly: GCA_964396385.1. GTDB lineage: Bacteria > Armatimonadota > Chthonomonadetes > Chthonomonadales > CAJBBX01 > CAYNFH01. The sequence goes on from CAYNFH010000121.1 coordinate 7,134, forward strand.
GCAGTCCCCTATACGCTTCCGAGAAGGAAACGCGGCAGGCAGAGCTGCACCGGGGCTTTGCCGCGATGCTCCTGGAATCGGGCGCGAACGGCCTGGCCTCCTGGTGGTCGGTGGGCGGGTACCGCGTGGACGAAAAGAGCGACTTCGGCATCATCGCGCCGGACGGCACACCCCGCCTGTCCGCGAGAGAGCTTCAGCGCTATGCGGCCCGCGTGGAATCGCCCCGGCCCCCCAAGAGACCGACGGTGTGGGTGACCATAGATCGCGACCTGCATGCGGCCGCATACCAGGCGGTCTACGAGAACAATAAGGGCGCGTATCTGCGGGCCATCCGGCACGGCGGAATGCTGGGCGTTCGGACCGCCGGGACCGGGACCAACTCCGCCAACTGCCCTCTCACTGCGGTGGGCGACTTACCGTATGACGGCTTTAGCCCGCTCAAGTTCCTGAACGCGGAGTTTAATCGCGTGGTGGTCCGCAACGCGCGAGGCCAGTGGCAGGAGGTCGAGGACGGAGATACCGTGGAGGTCACGGCGGGCCGCCCTGTGCAGGCGCGCGTGTCGGTTGGCAATACCGGCGACGCGGCGTGGCTGGCCGGCTCCGGGCAGGGCGCGGTCCGGCTCATCGGCGACGACAGGCCTGACGCCGATTCCGGCGCTACTTCCCGCCTCACCCTCGCACTCCCCCTCCCGCACAACGTCGGGCGCTACCAGAACGTGGAGGTCGGACCCTTCATCATTACTTCCCGAATCCAGCAGCGAAGCGAAGTGGTGCTAACCCTGGAAGCCGCCGGCCGCGCCCGCTTCGGACAGCGCATCCACATCGTGTTGAAGCCCGTCTGAAATTACTCCTTCGACTACCGCGCCGCTCACTAACGCAGGGTAGCCGAAGGGCGCGCACATCGCCAGGACGAAAATGAGCCCGCCGGCGGTAAGAAACGGCATGCAGACGAGCAGGCCGATGGCGGAGAAGATCCCTCCGATCAGGCTGCCCCAGGGATAGGGCGGCTTATCCTTCCTGCGCGGTAACATAGCTTCGTGTCCCCGCGCGGATGACGCAAGGCGCCCCGTCTGAGTTCCACAATGCTCCCCGCGTGTGTCGCAGACAGGATGCGGCGACCTTCGCAGCGAACCCATCCAGCCGTGGGCGGGCGTACGGGTTAACAGCGGATTGTCGGCGGTTTTTCGGTGGAGCGCCAAGACAGGGAAGAGGAGAAGGAATGAGGATCGGTTGGCTGGGAATCGCGGCGGTGGCGCTATTCTGCCTGGGCGTGGCCGCGTACGGGCAGGACCCGCTGGCGGCGGGGTTCCGGAACCCGCCGGCCTCGGCGAAGCCGCACACGTGGTGGCACTGGGTGAACGGTAACGTCACCAAAGAGGGCATCTCTGCGGACCTGCAGGCCATGAAGAGGGCTGGCATCGGCGGAGCGCAGATCTTCAACGTGGACGTCGGCATCCCGGCCGGCGGCGCGCCCTTCATGGGGGACCGCTGGCAGGAGCTTATCCGACATGCCACCGCCGAGGCCCACCGGCTGGGCATCGAGCTCTGCGTCCATAACGGCGCGGGCTGGTCCAGCAGCGGCGGGCCGTGGATCAAGCCGGACCAGGGGATGCAGACGCTGGTCTGGACCGAGCGCGCCGTGCACGGCCCCGCCCACTTCGACGATGCGCTCTTCCAACCGCAGGCCCGGCTCAATACCTATCACGACATTGCGGTCCTCGCGTTCCGGAAGCCGGAGGAGGAGACCGACAACCACAAGCTGCGCATCTCCAACATCCGGGAAAAGGCGTGCTTCTCGCGCGGGGGCCGGATCGCGCCGGACTACTCGCCCACGCCGCGCGGCATGGCGGTGCCGCGGGACAGCATCACGGACCTGACGGACCGGCTCCAGTCCGGCCGGCTGACTTGGGACGTGCCGGAGGGTGATTGGGTTCTGCTCCGCATCGGCTATACGCCCACGGGCGAGGTGAACCATCCTGCTCCGCCTTCCGGCCTGGGACTGGAGTGCGATAAGCTGAGCAAGGAGGCGCTGGACGCCCACTGGTCCGGCATGATGGCCGCCGTGCTCAGGGACGCGGGGCCACTGGCGGGCAAGACGCTGAACAACGCGCTCATCGACAGTTACGAGGTGGGCAGCCAGAACTGGACTCCTCGCTTCCGCGAGGAGTTTAGGCAGCGCCGAGGGTACGACCCGCTGCCCTTCCTGCCGGTAGTGACGGGCCGCGTGGTGCAGAGCATCGTGGTGAGCGAGCGGTTCCTCTGGGACTTCCGGCGCACCATCGCAGATATGTTCGCGGACAACTACTACGGCCACTTCGCTGAACTCTGCCGGGAGCACGGTCTCTTCTCGTCTGCGGAGCCCTACGGCAACGGCCCGTTCGACAATATGCAGTGCGGCGGGCGGGTCGACATTCCCATGGCGGAGTTCTGGGTGGGCGGCGGCGCGATGGAGACTACCAAGATGGTCTCCTCCGTCGGGCACACCTACGGCAGGCACGTTATCGGGGCGGAGTCCTTCACGGCGGATGTCTCGCACGGTCGTTGGATGGTTGACCCCTACGCCATCAAGGCGCTGGGAGACCAGGTCTTCTGCAACGGCGTGAACCGCTACATCTTCCACCGCTGGGCAGCGCAGCCGTGGCTGGACAAGAAGCCGGGCATGACTATGGGCCCGTGGGGCACCATGTTCGAGCGCACGGAGACGTGGTGGGATGACGTGCCGGCCTACCTCACCTATGTGGCCCGATGCCAGTACCTGCTCCAGTCCGGTCACTTTACCGCGGACCTCCTTTACTTCGAGGGCGACGACGGGCCAAACGACCTGCCGGACCGCAACGGCCTGCGCCCCGCTCCGCCGTTGGGCTACGACTATGATGGCTGCGACGCGACCGTGCTGCGAGAGCGGCTAAAGGTCAGCGGCGGCCGGCTGTCGCTGCCGGACGGCACTGCTTACCGGGTGCTGGTGCTGCCGGACAGCCCCTTTATGACGGTGGAGACGCTGCGCAAGATACGCGACCTGGTGAACGTGGGTGCAACCGTCGTCGGGCCGAAGCCGTCGCTCTCTCCCAGCCTCACGGAGTTTCCCGCCTCCGATGAGGAGCTTACCCGCATCGCAAACGATGTTTGGGGAGATGTTGACGGCGTCATGGTGACGGATCACGCCTACGGCGCGGGCCACGTCTACTGGGGTCGGCCGCTGGCCTCTATCCTCGCCGATATCGGAGTTCCTCCGGACTTCGAGCAGGTCGGCGGCGCGCGAGACGCCCGCCTCGCCTACATCCACCGAGTAGTCTCGGGTCTATCAACCATCAACCATCAGCCGTCAACTAACCTCTACTTCGTCTCCAACCAGCGATACCAGCCCATCCGCGTGGACTGCGCATTCCGCGTAAGCGGGACGACACCCGAGCTGTGGCATCCGGATACCGGCGCGATGGAGCCTGCCCCGGTGTACCACGAAAGTGGCGGGCGCACCATGGTATCCCTGCAACTGGACCCGGCCGGCTCCGTATTTGTGGTGTTCCGCCGGCCCTCCACCGGCGAGCATCTGGTCTCCGTGACACCGCCCCCCCTAAACACTGAGGGTGCCAATCTGTCAGCGGGACCAAAGATTGAAATCCGCAGCGCCCGGTATGAGGCCGCGGACGGTAGCGGAGCGGGAGCGGACGTCACAGGGAAGGTCCGCCAGATGGTGGCGGATGGCACATACTCCATACCGGCCAGCAATGACACGTTCGGCGACCCGGTGCCCAATGTGGTGAAGCGGCTGCGGGTCACCTACACGGTGGACGGCAAACCGAGGGAGCAGACGGTTGGCGAGAACGAGACGTTGGAGCTGGCGCAGGCATCGGAACAGGCCGTGCCGGCTTCCTTCGAGCTTATTACTTCCGACGGGCGCCCCGTGCTCCTGCCCTGGCAGGGCGGAGAGTACGCCATCACCGGCTCCAATGACGGTTCCCACCAGCTCACGGCCGAAGCGCCAAAGCAGCAGGAGATACGCGGCGCATGGACGGTGCGGTTCCCGCCCCACCTCGGCGCGCCTCCGGAGGTGACGATGGACCGGCTTGTCTCCTGGACCGGGCGCGAGGAGCCCGGCGTCCGCTACTTCTCCGGCACCGCCGAATACGTAAAGGAGTTTGACGCTCCGGCGGATATGGTGACTGCGGGCCGGGAAGTGGTGCTGGACTTGGGCCGCGTGAAGAATCTCGCGCGCGTGCGGCTGAACGGCAGGGATCTCGGCGTGCTCTGGAAGCCGCCCTTCCGGGAGGACGTGACGGGACTACTTCATCCAGGGTCCAACCGGCTGGAGGTCTGGGTGACGAACCTCTGGCCCAACCGTCTCATCGGCGACGAGCAGTACCCGCCGGACGTGGAGTACCGGGCGGACGGAGGCATCAAGGAGTGGCCGCAGTGGCTGCTGGAGCACAAGCCGCGTCCATCGCCGGAGCGGGTGACGTTCGCCACCTGGCGCTTCTTCGCCAAGGACTCCCCGCTCCTCGAGTCGGGTCTCATCGGCCCGGTCGTACTCCGCTCCGCCCGGCGGATTCCCATACCGTGATACAGGGCGGGTGACAGTGCGCAGACAGCGAAAATGGCAGAGTAGGACGCGATTCCGCGGCCTACCTACTGACTACCGACTACTGGCTACTGACTACTAACTTGCACTGGATCGCACTTATCGGCATCGCCGTCGCCAATAATCTGGACAACACCGGAGTAGCCATCGCATTTGGGCTGGCACGGATCCGCCTGTCGCACGCGGTCAACCTCTGGATCGCCATTGTCACTGCGGCCATCACAGCGGCGGCCGCCATCCTCGGCGCCCACCTGACGCGCGTGCTGCCGACCACGGCCGCGCACATCGCCAGCGGCACCATTCTCTGCCTCATCGGTGCGCTGATGCTCCGCCCCAGCAAAAAGACGGAATCTGTTCCGGCCCCTTCGCCTGAACGCCTGAACACCCGAACGCCCTCCCTCCTCTCTCTCCTGGCGGACCCGTCGGCTGCCGATCGGGACGCCTCGCATCACATCGACTTCCGGGAAGGCACGGTGCTTGGCATCGCGCTCTCCCTCAACAACATCGGCGGCGGATTTAGCGCGGGCCTGATCCGCATCAACACGCTGGGTATTGCCCTACTCTCCGGCGCCCTGAGCTACGGGGTCCTATGGTTCGGCATGTCCGCCGGTCGCAGGCTGAGGCTGGACGGCATCGCCGGCTACGCCCGCCTCCTCGCCGGTGCCCTGCTGCTGCTCATCGGGATCTACGAGGTGTCCTAGCTGCCGGACGGCCGCTCGGCGACGGGATTGTAGTGGTAGCCGTAGCAGCGATAGAGGTAGTAGAGGTGGACCGGATTGGTGTAGATGCCGCGGCGGTAGACCGCCACCGGCTGCGGGACCGGGACTACGCGCCCGAAGACGCTCTCAAATCGCGGCCGGCGCGGGTCGCCCGCCGGGTAGTCGTCCACGACTATCGCGCTGCCGCCGGTCCGCGGGCGCACTCGGTCGTTCCACAGCAGGTAGCTGTTGGGGCGGGTGTCCAGAAAGAAGCAGTACGCCTCCGGCCGCCCTGTCATATAGAAGGAGAGCCGGCTGGCGTTGTCGTAGGTGGCGGCGCCCGGGGTCACTGGTCCGGCCCCCTCCGCCTCCATCTGCCTCCGCTCCGCGTCT
>CAYNFH010000121.1:12810-19843 GCA_964396385.1 uncultured Chthonomonadaceae bacterium
CTGCCGCGGCCCCCAGCTCCGCTCCGCCGTACATCTTGTTCACCTGCGCGTCCCAGGCCTCGGGGATCCGGATGCCCAAACGCACGCGGACTTCCGGTACCGCTAGGCAGAGGGAGACAGCCGCGCAGAGCGCCACCGCCGCCCCGGCGAACCATCGGCTGGCTTTGCCCCTCCCTCTCAGCCACTGCACGTAAAGCAGAGGGGGTGTGAGCCAGCCGGCGGCGGCCCAGTTCGCCTGCACCTTGGACTTAAAGGCCATCAGCAGGAAGAACAGCAGCACCGGCGCGCTCAGGGAGAAGAGAAGCCATAAGGCAGCTGATGGGGCTGAATTCGCTGGGTGTTCAGGTGTTCGGGTGTTCAGGTGTTCAGGGCCGGAATCCGGAGTCGCCCCTTCGCCGCGACACAGTATTGCCGAATCTTGTCCCCTTCTCCCCTTCTCCCCTTCTCCCCTTCTCGAACTTGCCCACCATAGCGCGGCGACGTAGCCCAGGAAGAGCAGCGGCGTGATAAGGCCTACCTGGGAGCCGACGTAGTCCCCGATGCGCCGGAGCAAAGACTGATCATTTCCCGCCCCGGTCAGGTTGAGGAGATGGTGGAACGTCATCCACCGGTGCCCGGCCTGCCAGACCAGATTGGGCGCGTAGAGCAGCAGCCCGAACGCCAGGCCGGAATACGGTTCGCGTCGGCAGAGCCATCGCCTCGCACCGGGGCTGCCTGCGAGGACGATGGCGACGCAGGGCACGAGCAGCGCCGTCGTATGCTTGCTGAGCAGCCCCAGGCCGAACGAGGCTCCAGCCCACAGCCACGCGCCCACGGAGCCTCGGAGTACGGCTCTGCCGGCGAAGTAGGAGGCGGCGGCCCAGAAGAGGATGGCCAGCGGATCGTACGTTGCCACGAAGCCACCCACCAGCGCCAGCGGCGTGGTGACAGAGAGTCCCAGCGCCGCGGCGGCTGATTCCGGACCGGTGACGTCACGGAAGAACAGATAGACGCAGAGGGTTGTGAGAAAGGAGACGGCCACAATGCCGGCGCGCACGCCTAGTACGGTATCGCCGAACAGCAGGCAGCCTGCCCGGATCACCCACGCAATCATAGGCCCCTGATCGTAGTATCCCCACCCTAGGTGGCGGCTCCACTCCCAGTAGTAGGTCTCGTCCGGCGCAAGCGGATACCGGAGGGCGAGCAGCAGATGCACGAGCGCTGAAGCCGCTAGAATCGCGACCGGGAGGCGCCAACCCCAGGGCCGCCGAGGCGAAGGGAAATCCGGGCTGCCGGGCAAATGGAGGAACAAAGCAGGTCCAGGTGCAAATGAAAGGTGGCGCCCACAGTATATCTGGCCCTGCTTCCGCCGTCAATCGGCCGTGGTTCGACCGGGCGCTTGCCACCTGTGCTAGAATCTTAAGTGCGGAGCAGTAACCAACCCCTGTGAACATCCTTCAGCTTATATCCAGCTCGCGTACCTCCGGAGCGGAGAAGCACACGGTCCTCCTGTCAGAGCGCCTTCGCAGACGGGGCCATCACGTCATGGCGGTCTGTCCGCCGGGCGGCTGGCTTCCCGACCGCCTTAGAGCTGCCGGCGTGCCTGCGGTGGAGATGCCGATGCGCGGTCCGCTCTCGCCGACGGCGGTGGTCAAGCTCATCCGCCTGGCCCGCGAGCACCACATCGACCTCATCCACTCCCACCTCACCCGGGCTACTTACCTGGGCTACTTCACTGGCATGTTGGGCCGGCTTCCCGTCATCTCCACGGTCCACGTCCTCACGCGGGACTTCGCGTATCACCACCTTCCGGGCCGGAACCACCGTTTCGTCGCGGTCTCCGACCACATCCGCCAGTCGCTTATCGCCCGGGGGTTGCCGCCCGGCCGCGTGGAGACGGTCTACAACGGCTCCGACATCACAGAGGACCGCATCGTACCCGCAGGAGCGCTAAGCGTGAGGGCGGAACTGGGCCTGCCGGCCGAGGCCGACATCGTGGGCCTGGTCGGACGGGTGGACACGTTTAAGGGCCACCACATCCTCGTGCGGGCCGCCAGGGAGATTGTGGACGCCTGTCCCCGCGCCTACTTCGTCTTCGTGGGCCATGCCGATCCTGGGCTCCAGCAGACGCTCTGGGAGATGGCCTCGGCTGGCGGCATGGACGACCGGCTGCGGTTTACCGGAGTGCGTAACGACGTGGCGCGCCTCATCGACGCAATGGACGTCGTGACGTTGCCTTCCATCAGTGAGGCCTGCAGCATGGCCATCATCGAGGCAATGTCGCTGGGCAAAGCCGTAGTGGCCACGCGGGCCGGCGGCAACCTGGAGCTGGTCCAGGAGGCGACCACGGGATTGCTGGTGGAGCGTACCCCGGAGGCCCTGTCGGCGGCCGTTATCCGCATCCTGCGCGACCCCGGACTGCGCGCCTCCATGGGCTCCGCCGGACAGGAGCGCGCCCGCGCCATGTTCTCCGTAGACGCCATGACGCAGCGCATCGAGAGCATCTATCAGAGCATCGTCGCCTCCCGCGCCCCACAGCACGCGTAAGTCCGATTCGCCCACCTGCCTGGTGGGAACGCGTGTTGCTCCTCGAACAAAAGCATACACTCTACATCGTGAGACCACGCCCGAAGCACAGCCACAAGCCAATTAAGCTCGTCAGACGGGAATCGTAAGATGCGTCCGAATAGCGTACTGCATCGGAGGTACGCTTCTCGGGCCGCTCGGAACATACGTATTACTGGCCCGGTTGAGGACATCACTTCTAGCGCAGCCCAGATGTTTAGGTCAGCTCCACAGCGCGCCTCAAGAGATCGCAATGTGCGATAATCTCTGACCGGCCCCCGATTTGTGCCACAATGCAGCCAGGCGTTGAGCTTCGGTCACCCTGCGCCTACGCATACCGCGAGGATACATTACAACTGATGACCCAGGGCAGGCAGCCCCACGGCAGTAACCACGAACCAACGGACAAGGAGACGCGGTCAAAGACGCGCAAGCGCAAGAGGGCCCTCCTTCGTTATCGGGTCGTGAAGTGGGTGACGCGCTCCGTCGCAGCGATCCTATTCGGCCTCAGCTTTCTGCTCTTCCTGTTCATTGTAGTTCCCGGAGTGGGGCGACGAGTTGGGAGATGGTCTATCCTCAATCGGCCCCTCGCCTTGCGCCTGTCAGGCAGGGTGCTCTCAGTTCGGCTCGACCCCCGTGGGAAACGAACGGAGACGGCAGCTTCCGGCGCAGTTGTGGAAGCAGGCGGCTTCCGCACAACCTGCGGTTCCGACGGGGAGTACGAGCTCGTTTTTCAGGCTGAAGGGACACGCGGCCTGCCGGTAGACGTCCGCGTTGGCGGCCAGGACAAGCTATTCCGCATCACTTATCCAGGCGGCTCAACCGACATGCACAAGGACTTTGAACTTGAGTGATGGAAATATCAGCGGAAGTCTGCATCGTGGGTCTGGGCCCGGCCGGTTTAGGTGTCGCGAGCGAGCTGGCAGGTACCAGACACGCCAGTAAGGTCGTCTGTGTCGAGGCTGGGGTTGACGCAGACAAGCGCTTTTGTACCGTCCTTGAGGGTGGTGCGTGCCGACGAGCCGAACCCTGTCAAATCACTTCGGGGGTAGGCGGGGCCGCCGTTCTCTCAGCGGGGAAGGTCAGCGCGCTGCCAGCGGGCCGGGCCCTCGTCCAGATCCTGGGAGACGAATCCCGCGCCGTCGCCGCGCTGGACGAGGGCTTAGAACGCTTCAAGCAGTACGTACCCTTGCAAAATCCCGACAGGTCCAAGCCCGTCATTGCGCAAGCGGCCGCGGAATACTCCAAGTACGGCTTTGACTTCCGCTACTATGACGCGTACCGTTATAACCGGAGAGACTTGGTGTCCGGCATCGATGCCATGGTTAGCAAGATGAGGCAGGCCGGAACGTCTGTCCTCACAGAGAGTCGCGTCCAAACCGTCGAGGCTCGTCACGGCGGATACGATGTCTATTTGGCTGGCCCAACGGGAGAAAGCCGGGTGAGGTCAACATCGGTGGTGATCGCCGGAGGCAGGACTGCTTATCGGCTGATATCGGCAGTAGTCGGTAAACTCGAGCTAGGGGCGGGCTGGAGCTACCCGGATGTTGGCGTCCGGCTCGAATTCCCTACTGAGATCTGGCCCGAAATCGACCGCGCCCATAACGATCTTAAGTTGCACTTTGGCTCTTCACGAACCTTCTGCGTGTGCAAAGATGGCTGGCTGGCGCCGTACCGGGTCGGCGACTTCTTTCTCCTCGAGGGCTACTCCGAACCGAATGAGAGATCCGGGTTCACTAACCTAGCCGTCACAGTCCGAGAGCCATCACCCACGGGAACCCAACATGAGCCTCTGCTTGACGCTATCGGGACGCGACTCAGATCCCGCTCGCATGGCAAGCCGGTTCGGCAGAGGCTAAGCGACTACCTGAAGCATGTGCGTTCTGAGACGAGAGGGCCGCGTCGGTCAGTTGAACGTTCGTCAGTGATCCTGTACAACTGGGGCAATGTCGAGGATTGCTTCCCGGAGGCAATCAACTCGCACATTCGCGAGGCAGTCACCTACTTTAGCCAGCGCCTGCTACCGCCTTCTGAGTACAATTCCATTTCCGTTTTTGCAGCGGAGTTAGACTATTATTGGCCCCAGGTTCAGGTCGACCGTACGTTCCAGAGTAATCGGGTTGGCCTCTATTTCGTAGGTGATGCGGTAGGACGGTTCCGAGGGATCCTGCAAGCCTTTGCCTCGGGTCTCGTCGCCGCGCAGAGCATCCGGGACCGCCTTGATGGGCACTGAGCGATACGTTTATGACACCCTCTACGGCCAGGTGCACTTTCCAGACTACGTCTGGACGGTTCTGACCTCCCCAGAATTGCAGCGCCTCCGGGAGGTTAGGCTCTGCAATATAAACTCCCTATGCCTTCCGGGCGGTGCCAACATCAATCGGTATGAGCACTCCCTCGGTACTGCGCACCTCGCACAGGTCTGCCTCGACGCGTGGTGGTGGCCGGGACTGACCAAGCAAACCCAGCGACACGTGGTGCTGGCGGCATTGCTCCACGACATTGGGACTACAGCTTTCGGTCACTCCGTGCAGTATGTTCTGGCACCCGCAGGGTACGAGCACGAAGCTCTCTATGAGCAAATCGGGGCCCGATCGAACAGTGGCTCCGGCTATACCTACAGGCAGACGCTACTCCAACCAGTCTTCTTTGGCCTCCAGGCCCGGCTCCCGGTCATCCTCGGCGATGATGAACTGCGTGCCGTCAGCGACTTAGTTGAAGGGCGTGGCTCTCTTGGACCGCTCATCAATGGGACTATAGACCTGGACAACATAGACAATGTGTTTCGCCTCGCTTACCACATCGGTCTGACCGGAAATCGCGCAGCGCCAGAAGCCCTTGCCGGCCAGATGCGCATAGAGGACGATGCACCAGTCTTCACTGATGCCGCCGTGTCCAATGTCGAGGAGTGGTACGACGTCCGCAGGCGGCTTTACAAACACCTGCTCCTCAACCCAGAGGAATTCAGTGCCAAGTGCATGCTCCAGGAGGCAATCGAGCAGGCTTATGAGCAGTCGCCATTAGCGATAAGCTGGTCGGACACCGATTATGAGCTGGTTATGAAGCTTGCTAGGTGCAAGGATAGCACCGCGTCGATTACCACGCGCTTGATGACGGGCGAACTCTACGGATGCCTCGGCATCTTTTCCACGACGAACACGAGCTTCTACGAGGTTCTCAACAGCCCACGTGAAAGGCACGAGCTGGAGGAGAGACTTGTCGAGCTATTGCGGGCCGGCGGCCGGGGTCCGGTCCAGCACGCGACCGTTGCAATACATGGCATCCTCGACGTAAATAAGACACAGAGGGAGGTCCAATTCAGGACGGACTCGGGTCGAATGGTCTGCATCGGAGTTCCGTCTCGGCGCCTCCTTATCGGCGTATTTCTACGAAATGTGCACTTGCGGATGGGGGACATCAATCGCGAGCTACAGGTCTCTCTCAGTAACCTTGTGCTCCCCACCCTTGCTACGGCGGTCCGTGACGCTGACCTACAGGAAATTCCGCTTTACTCCGAAGCAACCGATGGCTAACAACCCGGGCATCGCGCACGATGACATTGAACGGGCGCGTCTCGTCCTATCGAGCATTAACTGGAACTTTGCCGCCAGTCACCGCGCAAGAACCGGGGGACCGTTTGACGCGAGACGGCATCACTGGTACCCCGGAACCTTCATCCCTGAGATTCCATACACCCTGATCGATGTCCTTTCCCAGCCAGGCGAGGTCGTCTGCGACCCCTTCATGGGCATTGGTACGACTCTCGTCCAAGCGGCGATACTAGGTAGGCGGTTCGTTGGCCTAGAGACCTGCCAGCCCGCTGTAATGTTTGCACGATCCCTCCTGACGCTATTGAGTCCTGGCGCCGATCTTAACATACTCCCCCAGACTTACAGCGAGTTGAGGAGCGGGTACCAGGGCGGGACCGACTACGCCGAAGCGGCGCGGCAAACCCCCTGCCTTGTCGATCGCCTGCGTCCGTGGTATGAGGAGCGGACATTTAATGAACTGATGTACCTGACCGTCTATGCTTACACTTGCGAAGATAGAACGGCTCGTGCAGCCTGCAGAGTGGTACTGTCAGCAATACTCAAGGCTGTATGTGCGTCGCGGGAGCGAGGCTGGGGGTGCATCGCAGACAACGTGATACCAAAGCGGATCGAGTGCAACGCCTCAGGTTGTAGTGGCAATGAGCGCCGCGACGTCTGGCGCTACCGATTTGCACTAGACCGCTTCGGGCAGAACCTTGGGATCTTGGCCAAGGAGGTCTCGGCGGCACGGAGCCTGCTCAGCGAGGACGCGACCACTCTGCTGGCGGACGTAGATCTTGAATCCTGCGTTCGGGCGGAGGATAGTCGCCTGGCCACCTCACTGACTGCAGGGTCTGTTGACCTCATGGTCACCTCGCCACCGTACCCGAACATGGCAGACTATGCTACGTCCCAGCGTCTGTCGTACTACTGGTTAGGAGCAGATCCTATGGACGATC
>CAYNFH010000122.1:0-19808 GCA_964396385.1 uncultured Chthonomonadaceae bacterium
CTGGCCGGCGTTGACGATGCCCATGTCCAACCCCGCCCGGATGGCGTGATATAGGAACGCGGAATGCATCGCCTCGCGCACCACGTTGTTGCCCCGGAAGGAGAAGGAGATGTTGCTGATGCCGCCGCTCACCTTGCAGCCGGGCAGCGTCTGCTTCATGATCCGGGTGGCCTCGATGAAGTTGACAGCGTAGCTGTTGTGCTCCTCCATGCCCGTCGCAACGGTGAGCACGTTCGGATCGAAGATGATGTCTTCCGGCGGGAAGCCGACCTCGTCCACCAGGATGCGGTAAGCCCGGGTGCAGATCTCCACCTTCCGCTCCACCGTCTCCGCCTGCCCCTGCTCGTCGAACGCCATCACGACGACGGCCGCGCCGTACCGCCGGACCAGGCGCGCCTGCTGCCTGAACTTCTGCTCGCCCTCCTTGAGGCTGATGGAGTTGACGACGCCCTTGCCCTGAAGGCACTTCAGCCCGGCCTCGATCACCTCCCACTTGGAGCTGTCAACCATGATCGGCACGCGGGAGATGGCGTCGTCCGGGCCTACGAGATTGAGGAACTTGGTCATGGCCTGGACGCCGTCCAGCATGCCCTCGTCCATATTCACGTCGATGATCTGAGCGCCGTTCTCCACCTGCTGCCGCGCGATGGAGAGCGCTCCATCGTAGTCGCCCGCAAGTATAAGCTTGGAGAACTTGGGCGAGCCCGTGATGTTGGTCCGCTCCCCCACGTTCACGAAGTTGGAATCCGGGCGGATGGTGAGCGGCTCCAGGCCGCTCAGCCGCGTGTAGCGATCGACCTTTGGGGGCACGCGCGGGGGCAGGCCACGCACCGCCTCCGCCAGCGCCCGAATGATGTCCGGCGTGGTGCCGCAGCAGCCCCCTACGAAGTTGACCCATCCGTTCTCCGCCCAGCTCCTGAGCTCGCGCACCCAGGGCTCCTGGCTCACCTGGAATCCGGTCGGAGAGAGCGGGTCCGGCAGCCCGGAGTTCGGGTAGGCGCTCACGTAGATCGGCGCGATGCGGGAGAGCTCCTCGATGTGGGGCCGCATCAGGTCCGGCCCGAACGCGCAGTTCAGGCCGACTGACAGCAGCGGCGCGTGGGAGATGGAGTTCCAGAAAGCCTCCAGCGTCTGCCCGGACATGGTGCGTCCGCTCCGGTCCAGGAACAGGCTCGCCATCACCGGAACCCGGCGGCCGGTCTCATCGAAGCACCGCTGGATCGCGAAGAGCGCGGCCTTGAGATTGAGCGTGTCGAAGGTGGTCTCCGGCAGGAGGAGGTCGACTCCGCCCTCCATGAGGGCGCGCACCTGCGCGTAGTAGCTCGCCTCCACCTCGTCAAACGTCACCTCACGCTTGCCGGGGTCGTTCACGTCGGAGGCCAGCGAGAGAGTCTTGTTGAGCGGCCCGATGGCCCCCGCCACGAACCGGAGGCGGGACGGGTCCCGCTCCATCGCTTCGGCCGCGCACTGCTTCGCCAGCCGCGCCGCGGCGACGTTCATCTCGTGGACGAGCGCCTCTGTCCCAAAGTCCGCCTGCCCGATGGAGGTAGCGGTGAAGGTGTTGGTCTCAATGATGTCCGCACCCGCCTCGAGGTAGGCGCGGTGCACTCCCGCAATAAGCTCCGGCTGCGACAGGGTGAGGATGTCCGGGTTGTTCTTGAGAGGCCGCGGATGGTCCGCGAACCGCGCGCCGCGATAGTCCTCCTCCTCCAGCTTCTTGCCGAACAGGAGCGCGCCCATGGACCCATCCAGGACCACGATGCGCTGCTTCAGCAGCCTCTGAATCGCCTCTGCTACTTCCATATTCAAGCCGTGCCCAACCTCTTTCGTACGGTCTGCGCCAAAGGACATATATGATACCCCAGGCGTTCAGACGGAGCTGGCACGCTGAAGCCCGGCGGAATCAGCGTGCGGGACGGCCGAATAGAAGAGGATAGGCGTGGACGCGATTCGCGGCGAGTGCGAGGAGCATCGGCAGGGCCGCCGCGGCGGCGAGGTAGAGCGCTATAGACGGAAACACGCCAAGCGCACGCGAGTACCGCGGGGCCCGGTCCAGTAGCAGGAAGACCAGCGGGTGCGCCAGGTAGATGGGCAGCGACCAGCGGCCCAGGAGACCGAGCAGCCTGCCGGCCGGTCCAGGCTCGGCCCAGCACCGCGCGAGCCAAAGAAGCAGCACGCTCGCCCCGGCGGAAAACGTCCACTCCCCCACCTGGTACCAGAAGGTGCTCATCGGAAGGCCAAGGGAGACCCGCAGCGCCAGCGGGCAGTAAACCGCGAATCCCAGGAGCCCAATCGCGGCGGCCCACGGCGCCGCCCTCCGCGCGCGCTCCGGCATCCGATCAAGCGAGCCCCCAAGCCACAGCCCGAGCGTTACCACGGGCATGTACCAGAAAACGGAGCGTGCGAAGTTAGGGTTGTGGATGGCGTACCGGTTGAGACAGTAGACCGCGAGGGTCGCCGCGATTCCACTCACGGCAAACGGCCAGAGAGGGCGGTTCCTCCGGACCAGCAGCGTTAGCAGCGGCAGCACGGCCAGAAGCTGGATCAGCACCCACAGGAAATAGAGGTGGTAGTAGCCCTGCCCCCACAGGAGCATGGAGGGCGCGTTCCGCCAGCGGAAGCCGCCTGGCAATAGCGTGTGCGAGCAGAGCATGAACAGGCCGGTCCACAGTACGTACGGCCACAGTATCGTCTGCGCGCGGGAGAGGTAGTACCTGCGCAGGCCCCACCGCCGCCGCATGCTGGCGGTATTGACCATTGCGCTCAGGAGGAGAAAGGCGGGAACGGCGAAGTGACAGCCGCGATGCAGGACCGCCAGCAGATACCACCGCTTGGAGCCCACCGGCAGCTCATGCATGAACCGCCCGAGCACGTGGATGGCGATGACGCCCATGATGGCCGCCCCCCGGTACAGGTCCAGCCACTCCACCTTGGCGCCGGCATGTTCCCGGGCCGCGACAACGGCGATCTGTGGCGTCTCTACGGTTGCCGCCGTTGCTTGCGTGCGCATGTCTATTCGAGTGTACTACAGTGTCTGGAACTGTGCAGGGGCGAAGGCTATTCCCCCTCTCCCCCTCCTGGCCCTCTGTACTTCACGCCCGCTTGAACTTCCGATCAATGTCGCCGAAGGGAATGGTGACCACAATCGGCCGTCCATGAGGGCAAAGGTAGGGGTTCTCCGTGTCCGCGAGCTGTTGAAGGAGCCCGGTCATCTCCTCCACGGTTAGCGGGTCGCCGGCCTTCACCGCCATCTTGCACGCGTTCGTGATGGTCACGTGCTCGCGCTGCACGATCATGCGCCTGGCCACGCTCTGGTGGACCAGCTCGTCGATCATATCGCGCAGGAGCTCCTCGTGCCCCTTGCGCGACGCATACATGGGCACGGAGCGGACCATGAAGGAGTCCCGTCCGAACGGCTCAATCTCCCACCCCGCCGCCGCAAAGTCGTCCAGTCGCTGCTTCAGCATTCCGGCCTCCGCGGGGCCCACCGAGAGGCTGAACGGCACCGCCAGCCGCTGCGTGGGCATCCCCTGCTCCCGGCGCGCCTCCGTGAGCCGCTCATACAGCACGCGCTCGTGCGCCACGTGCTGGTCGATGATGGCCAGTCCGTCCTCCGTCAGCGCCACGATGTATGTGTTCCGCGCCTGCCCCAGCACCCGAAACCCGCGAAGCTGATCCGCGAACGGGCGCGGAGGCGGAGGAGTCGTGAGGGGTGTGTCGTGAGTCGTGAGATCGGAGGTGTCTGGCGCAGACCGCTCATGCGAAGCTGGAGCAGAAAGCAGAACGGAATCGAGCGATCCCAGGGTGTCTGCCGTCAGCGGACTTGGATCCGCCGGCCAGGAGCTCAGGAGCATCTGCTGGTTGCTGAAAGTCCGCGATTCCGGTCTCACGACTCCCGACTCACGACTCACGACTCGCATCTCCGGCACCACCCCGTACGCCAGCAGCGAGGTCTTGATGGCCTGGCTCACCGCGTGGTGCACCTCGCCGTCGCGCGTGAACTTCACTTCGGTCTTCGTAGGATGCACGTTCACGTCCACCAGGTCCGAGGAGATCTCCACAAAGACGGCGCCGATGGGATACCGGCTGTCCGGAGTGAGGGAGCGGAAAGCATCCTCCAGCGCATGGCCCAGCAGCCGGCTGCGGATGGGACGGCGGTTGACGAAGAACAGCTCGTGGGAGCGGCCCGGCCGATTCAGTTCCGGGCTGCATACGAATCCGCTCACATTCAGCCCAGGCGAGTCGAACCGGATCGGAAAGAGCTTGCGCGCCGTGTCGCGGCCCCAGACGGCGGCCATGGTGCCGAGTGCGTCGCCGGTGCCGGCGGTGGAGAAGAGCTCTTGCTCCCCGTGGCGCACACGGAAGGCGATGCCGGGATGCGCGATGGCGAGGTGCCCCACCGCCTCCACGGCGCGCGCCACCTCGGTGGGCGTGGATTTCAGGAACTTGAGGCGCGCCGGAGTGTTGTAGAACAGGTCCTCCACCACCACCTGGGTGCCGTCGCGGCCGCCCGTCTCCTGCACCGACTCGATGTCGCCGCCGTGCACCACGAGCCTCGCCCCGCAGGGCTGGTCCGCAGCCTTGGTGGACAGGGTCAGGTGGGAGACAGAGGCGATACTGGGCAGGGCCTCGCCTCGGAACCCGAGCGTACGGATGGCGAACAGGTCATCGGACGAGCGTATCTTGGACGTCGCATGCCGCTGCAGCGAGAGGACGGCATCCTCGGGGTCCATACCGCACCCGTTGTCGGCCACCTCGATCCGCCGCTTCCCGCCCTCCTCAAGCGCCACCGCGATCTGAGTGGCGCCAGCGTCGATGGCGTTCTCCACCAGCTCCTTGACAGCCGAGGCCGGCCGCTCCACCACCTCGCCCGCCGCGATCCGATTCGCCGTATTGTCGTCTAATAACAGTATCCGCCCGGGCATCGTTTCACCACAGAGGACGCAGAGAGCACAGAGCAACACCGGACCTGAGATAACACTGTTCGGGCGCTCGAATCGTCGAGTTGGGAAACCTTCTCAGAGACTCTCTGCGACCTGTGTGACCTCTGTGGTTCCAGCCTTTCTCAGAAGTTCGGCGCGTGCGTGTCCGTCTCGCCTATTAAGTAGATCATCAGCCCGGCCATGGCGATCTGGATCGCGTTCCGGATCATGCCGATGGCGGCCCATATTCCGAACACTCCCGTCATGAAGAACGCCGTAATGAGCCCGATGGCCCCGAACAGAATGTTGAGGGCGCACAGCACATTTACGATGCCACGGACAGCATCGATTCGCAGGATGAGCCCGAGGCCGACCAGCGCAGTGAGGCCGCCGATCACCACGATGATAACCCCAAACCCGGAAGCCCCATTCTTCGAAATCAGCGTCGAAAGGACCGTCCACACGCCGTTCAGAAACCACCACCCGGAGATGCCGTAATATGCCGGCAGCACCCAGCCCGGTGTGCCGGGCATGGCGAAGCCCGAGGCCGGCGCAGCGCGCCCGTACGCCGGCCGCATGGGAGCTCCCGGTCTTGGCGCCGCAGAAAAGGTGGTCTGGCAGAACTGGCAGAAATACGCGCCGTCAGGCAGGGTCGCCTGGCACTTCGGACACTTGGTCATAGCCGCCTCGCCTTTCGTTGCAGCTCGTCCAGCTTCATGAGTGCCTCGATGGGCGTGAGCGCCGTTACGTCCAGCCGCTCCAGCTCATCGACGACCGGATGCTTCTCCGCCTCGAAGAGGGTGAGCTGCATGCGCTTGAGCTCTGCCGGGATCGTAGCATCCGCGCCCACCAGATCGCCAGTAGTGCGCGCGCTGCCCCGCTCCAGGCTCGTCAGGACTTCGCGTGCCCGCGCGATCACCTCCGGCGGGATTCCGGCCATCCGGGCGACCTGGATGCCATAGCTCCGGTCGGTCCCGCCCGGAACCAGCTTGTGCAGCCACACGATGTGGTCGCCCTGCTCTTTCACCGCGACGCGGTAGTTCTTCACGCTCGGAAACGTCCGCGCCAACTCGTTGAGATGGTGGTAGTGGGTGGCGAACAGAGTCTTGCAGCCGATCCGCGTCAGGTGCTCCGCCACCGCCCACGCGATGGAGAGGCCGTCGTAGGTGCTGGTCCCCCGCCCTATCTCGTCCAGCACCACCAGGCTGCGCCGCGTCGCGTTGTTCAGGATGCTCGCCGTCTCGTTCATCTCGACCATGAACGTGGACTGCCCGGTCGCCAGCTCGTCGTGGGCGCCGACGCGTGTGAAGATGCGGTCCACCACGCCGATGCGCGCATCGTCCGCGGGCACGAAGCTCCCTGTCTGCGCCAGAAGCACTATCAACGCCACCTGCCGGAGCGCCGTCGACTTGCCGCTCATATTGGGGCCGGTGATGACGTGGAGCTGGTTCTCGCCGCAGTCTAATACGCAGTCATTCGGCACAAAGACCGCGCCGCCGTACATCCGCTCCACCACGGGGTGCCGTCCGGCCCGGATGACGATCTCGTCGTTGTCCGTGACGCAGGGCCGCACGTAGTGGTTGCGCACCGCCGCCTCCGCGAAGCCGGCCAGCGCGTCCAGCTCCGCCGCGGCGCGCGCGACTCCCAGGAGCGGCCCGCTCGCCTCCGCCACCCGGTCCCGCACGCCAACGAACAGGTTGTATTCCAACTCCACCGCCTTTTCGTCCGCGCCCAGCACCTTGGCTTCGTACTCCTTGAGCGCGGGCGTGATGAACCGCTCGCCCGCCGCCGTGGTCTGCTTACGGATGTAGTCCGACGGCACCTTGGGCAGGTTGGGCTTGGTCACCTCGATGAAGTAGCCGAAGACGGCGTTGTAGCCCACCTTGAGCGAGGCGATGGCGGTGCGCTTCCGCTCCTCCGCCTCCAGATTGGCTATCCAGGAGCGGCCGTCTTTTGCGGCGGCGTGCAGCACGTCCAGCTCGGCGGAGTAGCCCGGCTGTATCAGTCCGCCGTCCCGCAGCCCGGCGGGCGGGTCCGGCGCAATGGCACGCTCGATCAGTTCCGCGACCTCCCGCACCGACGCCGCGTACGCCTGCTTCTGCTCCGCCAGGAGCGGCACGCTCCCATCACCAGGTGCACGGCTCCTTCCGCCCAGGCGGGCAGCGAGCCCGTCCAGCGCCTCGCATTCGCAGGAGCGCAGCAGGTCGGCGATATGGGGCAGCCGGTTGAGCGAGTCCTTGAGGCCGACCAGGTCCCGCGCGTTCGCCAGACCTGCCGCGCACCGGCTCACCAAGCGCTCGATGTCGTTCACGCCCCGCAGGGCCTCCCGCAGGTCTCCGCGCAGGATCTCCCCACGCGCCAGCTCCTCCACGGCCGACAGCCTCCGGTCGATCTTGTCCCGGTCCAGGAGCGGCTCCTCCAGCCAGCGGCGCAGCATCCGCCCACCCATGGGGGTGAGCGTGTGGTCCATCACCGCCAGCAGAGTGCGGCTCTTGCCCCCCTCCCCCATCGCCGTGGTCAGCTCCAGGTTGCGGCGGGCGGCCGCGTCCAGCACCATGAACTCGCGCGTGGAGTAGGTGCTGAGCGAGGTGATGTGCGCCAGCGCGTTGACCTGGGTCTCCTTCAGGTAGTCCAGGACCAGCGCGGCGGCATCCAGCCCTGCTGTGTACTCCTCGCAGCCGAACCCGCGCAGCGACTGCGTCCCAAAGTGGTGGGTCAGCACGTCCCAGGCCGTCCGCGAGCTGGGCGCGTCGCGAGGGCCATAGAGGTGGACCGGAGCTCCGGTGGCCTGACGGATGGTCTCCGCCAGCTCCTCCTGCCCCTCCGGCACCAGCACCTCCGCCGGCTCCAGGCGGCAAATCTCTTCGATGAGCTGCTCCGCGCGCCGGTCGCCGCCAACCTCCGTGGTGAGGAACTCGCCGGTCGAGACGTCCACTACGCCCAGCCCCGCCACCGGCTCCCCCACCACCGCCGCGACCAGGTAGTTGTTGGCCTTGGCGTCCAGCAGCGAGTCCTCGAACACGGTGCCCCGCGACATCACGCGGGTCACCCGCCGCTTGACCAGTCCCTTCGCGAACTTGGGATCCTCCACCTGGTCCATAAGGGCGACCCGGAACCCCTTGCGGATGAGGCGGGCCACGTACCGCTCGGTGGCGTGGTGCGGCACGCCGGCCATGGCGATGCGCTGCCCGGAGTCCTCGCGGCCCGTCAGGGTGATGTTCAGGGCGTTGGCGATGGTGACGGCGTCCTCGCCGTACGCCTCGTAGAAGTCGCCCACGCGCATGAGGAGCACAACACCTGGGTGCTCGGCGCGAGCACGGAAGTACTGCTGCATCAGAGGGGTGCGGGGAACGATGGGAGCGGCGGAGGCCTCGGGACCGTCTTGCGCGGTTTGCATAGACACCAGTTTACTGGAGGCCGGTGGTTGCGTCAACTACCCAATCCGGATCCGCTAGGACCGGAAAACGCGTCGGAACTGGGCCGAGCCGTCGCAACTCCGCGCACTCTGCTGGCCCTGTAGGGAGCGCGGGGCTCCTGCCGAGCTAATCCGACGAGGATCGTCCGATCAGGTCCCGCAGCCCTTGCCACTCCAGCCAGATGTCGGTCATGCAGTCCCAGTGGTGGTCCGCATGGTCTACGTGCCGCAGGCGGAAGAAGATGGCGTAGCGGACGTTGGGCGAGGTATTGGGGCCCACGCTGTGCGCGAGCTGGTAGTGGACAAGCACAACGTCCCCCGCCTGCCCGGTGACCTGCTTCGGTGCGGGCATCTCTACCTTGGGCATGCCCTCCAGCAGCGACTGCGGGCCGCGCTCGCGGAAGTAGCCTTCGAATAGCGTGTGCGTCCCCGGCCAGACGGTGAAGTTGCCGGCGTTCTCGCCCGGCAGGTCGCTCAGCAGCACCGCCGCCAGCATGGTGAAGTTCTGGATGGTCCCCTCCGGCACGCCGTTCGTCGGGGAATACATGCCGTCCAGGTGCGGCCGCGGCACGGGAGGCGGGTCCTGCATGGTGGGAAACCGCAGCGCGATCTGCCCGGGGGTGATCGGCTGGATGCGCCCCTGGCCCACCAGCGACTCGGCCAGCGGCCAGGCGGGCGTGCGCATAAGCAGGTCCGTGATCACCGGCTCCCGCTGCAGCTCCGGGCAGTAGGACTGCGCGCGGAACTTGGTCATCTGCTCCGGGTCCATCCCCTGCCCCACGGAGTAGTTGATGGCCCGCAGCGCCGCATCCACCATCACCCGCGGCACCACCCCTGGCACGCGCATGTACCCCTGCTGAATGAATGCTTCTTTCTGCGCCCGACTCAGCTCCATGGGAAACCTACTTCGATACTGCCTCCACCAGCTCCCCCGTGAACCCCGTCAGGTGTCCCTCCATCGCGCGAACCCGGACCAGCTTGCCGATCAAGTACTCCGCCGGCCGCGTCTCGCCCTCGGGCAGCGTGAAGTTCACCGTCTTGTTCGTGCGTGTCAGTCCGGCGAGCCTGGACGGATCCTTCTGGCTGCGGCCCTCCACCAGGACCTCGAACTCCTCGCCCACGTGCTCGCGGTTGATCTCCGTGGTGATCCGGTTCTGCAGCGCCACAAGCTGGTTCAGCCGATCGATCTTCACTGCGTGCGGCACCTGGTCCGGCATGTCGGCCGCCTTCGTGCCGGTGCGGATCGAATAGGCGAACATGAACGCGGAATGGAACTGCGTTTCCTCCACGAACCGCATCGTGTTCCGGAACTGCTCCTCCGTCTCGCCCGGAAAACCGAGCATCACGTCCGTCGTGATGGCGATGCCGGGCACCGCCTCTCGCAGCTTCTCCACGATCCGCTGGAACTCCGCCACGGTATACCCGCGGTGCATGCGGGACAGCAGCTCGTCGTCTGCCACCTGGAGCGGCAGGTGCACGTGCTCGCACACCTTGGGCAGCGACGCGATGGCCGCAATGAGCTCGTCGGTGAAGTCACGCGGATAGGGCGAAGTGAATCGGATGCGGCGAATCCCCGGAATATCGTTGATCATCGCGAGCAGCCGGGCGAACGGCACGCGCCCCTCCGCCAGGTTCTTGCCGTAGGAGTTGACGGTCTGGCCCAGCAGCGTCACTTCCCGGGTCCCGCCGCGCGCCAGCCCGTTGATCTCCATCAGGACGTCGGCCGTGGGGCGGCTCCGCTCCCGGCCGCGCGTAAACGGCACGACGCAGAAGGTGCAGAACTTATCGCACCCATACATGATGGGCACGTGCGCCTTCAGCTTCGGCCGGCGCACCACGTTCCGCAGCGGCACGTCCGTCACAATCGCGCCCTTCCGCGGCGGAAGCTCCAACGCCTCCAGCGGCTGCCGCCGGACGGACGACGGAGGACGGAGGACGGACGGAGCATGGAATTCCGGACTTCGGACTTCGGACTTCGGACCGCCGTTTCCGTCCGTCCCCCGTCCCCCGTCTACCGTCAGCCTTTCCTTCGCCGCCCGTACCAGATCGGGGATTGTCGCGATGTTCCCGGTGCCTACCACCAGGTCCACAAAGGGGGCGCGCCGCTTGATCTCCGTGCTTTCAACCTGCGCCATGCACCCGCAGACCCCGACGATCATCTCCGGGCGGCGCAGCTTCATCTCGCGCAGCTCGCCCAGCTTGCTGTACACCTTTTCCACCGGCTTCTGCCGCACATGGCAGGTGTTCAGGAGCACCACGTCCGCGTCGGCAGGGTCCTCTACCGGCGCATAGCCCAGGCTCTCCAGGTAGAGCGCCATCTGCTCCGAGTCCTCCTCGTTCATCTGGCAGCCCCACGTCAGGATCTTGTATCCCGGCCGGCTCGGAGCGGTCGATTCAGGTGCACGTTCTTCTAGCGTCCGCATGCGGCTATTATAGCATCGGGACCTGCTCCCCCCCTCGCGGCATGGGCCATAATAATAGTGAGGAGGATCGGTTGAGCGAGAAGATCAGCCTGCAGGCGGAGTTCGACTGGACGCCGGTGCTGGACGATTCCGGCGAGCCCTACGAGTACCCCGGCTCCATGGGATTCCGCATCCGGGCGGATTGGGAGCGCCCGGCGCTCTACCGCTGGCGAATCCTGCGGGAAGAGCGCGTGGAGGCGGTCGCGTACGGGGAGACGGACAACCTGGCGCGCACGCTCGCCCAGTTCCTCAACTCCGCCGCCCCTCCGCCGCCCATCGCCCGCGTGAAGAGCGCGCTCAGCGAGCAGACCCTGCGCGGCGGCCGGATCTACCTGGACGCCATGGTCCCTGCATCTCTGGAGATCGGCGGCAGATCGCTCGGGGCCAACAGCCTGTCGGACGCCAACACCCGGCGCATCCTGGAGCAGGTCCTGCTCTATGAGGCGCGTAAGAGCGGCATCCGCCTCCTGAACCTGAGCAGCGCACCCGACCCACGCAAGCTGCTATAGATTATCTGCCCAGTCACCTGAACGCCTGAACGCCCGAACGCCTGTAGTCACGGAGCCAACCAAATGCCCAAGAGCCTGACCATACACCCGAAAGAGGTACGTAGTAGCGGCGAGATCACCTTCCAGCCCATCCCGGTCAATCAGTACCGGAGGACCCTCAAGGACGAGCTGGACCGCTTCGCCCGCGAGGACCTGGTGCGCATTTACCGGGACATGGCCATCATCCGCGCCTTCGAGTCGATGCTCCACGAGGTCAAGACCAAGACCGCCTACCAGGGCATCGAGTACAACCACCGCGGGCCGGCGCACCTCAGCATCGGTCAGGAGGCCTCGGCGGTCGGGCAGGCGTTCCTCCTGGGGGTGGACGACCACATCTTCGGAAGCCACCGCAGCCACGGCGAGATTCTGGCCAAGGGTCTGTCCGCCATCGAGAAGCTGGATGACCCTACCCTCCAGCACATCATCGAGTCCTACAACGACGGCCTCACCCTCAAGGCAGTTGAAGCGCCAGATAGCTCCTCCAGTATTGGGGGCGGGGGGGGCTCACCTCTCACCTCTCACCTCTCACCTACTAAGTCCCTCGCCCTCGACTTCCTCCTCTACGGCGCCCTCGCCGAGATCTTTGGGCGCGAGGCGGGGTTCAACAAAGGCATGGGCGGCTCCATGCACGCCTTCTTCACCCCGTTCGGCATCTACCCCAACAATGCCATCGTCGGCGGCTCGGCAGACATCTCCGTAGGCGCGGCCCTCTTCAAACGCGTGAACCGCGCGCCGGGCATCGTGGTCTGCAACATCGGCGACGCCGCCGCGAGCTGCGGCCCCACCTGGGAGGCGCTCTGCTTCGCCACCATGGACCAGTTCAAGACCCTCTGGGACGAGGCGCACCGCGGCGGGCTGCCGCTCATCATGAACTTCGTCAACAACTTCTACGGCATGGGCGGCCAGCCCGTGGGCGAAACGGGCGGCTTCGGCGTCCTCGCTCGAGTGGGCGCGGGCCTCACCCCCAACCAGATGCACGCCGAGCGCATTGACGGCTACAACCCGCTCGCCGTCATCGACGCGTACGCCCGCAAGCGTGACGTGCTGCTCCGCGGCGACGGTCCGGTGCTCCTGGACACCGTCACCTACCGCTTCAGCGGCCACTCCCCTTCCGACGCCTCCTCCTACCGCGAGAAGCAGGAGATCGACGAGTGGCGCCAGGTGGACTCTCTGCAGACGTACCGCCAGGAGCTGCTCTCTGCCGGCCTCTGCACGCCGGACGAGCTGGAACGCATGCAGGCCGACATCGACGCGCGCATCCTCCGCGCTTTCAGGAAGGCCGTGGACCTGGATCTCTCCCCCCGCGCCGATCTCTACGCCCCCGGCTCCCTCCTCGAGCGCACCATGTTTTCCAATGGGACGGAGGACGGAGGACGGAAGACGGACGGATCCGGGTCCGTCCCCCGTCATCCGTCACCCGTCACGCCGGAGGTGCTCCTCCCCAAGTCCGACAACCCCCGCCTCAAGCAGCTCGCCACCAGAAGCCGCACGGGAATCGGGGAGAACGGAGAGCTGCTGCCGAAGGGGAAATGCGTCGGCATCCGGGACGCCCTGTTCGAGGCGATCCTGGACCGTTTCTACGAGGATCCCACGCTGGTAGCCTACGGCGAGGAGAACCGGGACTGGGGCGGCGCCTTCGCCGTCTACCGCGGTCTCACGGAGACCCTCCCCTACCACCGCCTGTTCAACAGCTCCATCTCGGAGGGCGCCATCGTCGGCACGGCCGTGGGCTATGCGCTGGAGGGGGGCCGGGCGCTCGTGGAGATCATGTACTGCGACTTCCTGGGCCGCGCCGGGGACGAGACCTTCAACCAGCTCGCCAAGTGGCAGGCCATGTCAGGCGGCATGCTCCGGATGCCGATAGTGCTTCGGGTCTCCGTCGGCTCCAAGTACGGCGCGCAGCACAGCCAGGACTGGACCAGCCTCTGTGCCCATATCCCCGGCCTCAAGGTGGTCTTCCCTGCCACGCCGTACGACGCCAAGGGGCTCATGGCGTCCGCCCTCACCGGCACGGACCCTGTGGTCTTCTTCGAGTCGCAGCGTATCTACGACCAGCCGGAGCTCTTCCACCCGGGCGGCGTCCCGGAGCAATCCTACACCGTTCCCATCGGCCTGCCGGACGTGAAGCGCCCCGGCAGCAATCTAACCATCCTCACCATCGGCGCGACGCTGTATCGCGCGCTGGAGGCGGCCGACACGCTGGAGAAGGAGTACGGCATCGGGTGTGAGGTGATGGACGCCCGCTCCATCGTCCCGTTCGACTACGCCCCGGTGCTGGAATCGGTGAAGAAGACCGGCCGCATCCTGCTGTCTTCCGATGCCTGCG
This sequence comes from uncultured Chthonomonadaceae bacterium, assembly GCA_964396385.1. GTDB lineage: Bacteria > Armatimonadota > Chthonomonadetes > Chthonomonadales > CAJBBX01 > CAYNFH01. Next base: position 13,674 of record CAYNFH010000122.1, read on the forward strand.
AGCGCGGCTCTATCCTCCAGACCATGGCCGCCAAGATCACGCAATTCTGCTTCGACAACCTGGACGCCCCGCCGGTGGTCGTCGGCGCGCGCAACTGGATCACCCCGGCGGACGAGGTGGAGGACGCCTTCTTCCCCTTCCCCTCGGACATCCTGGACGCCGTCCACGCCCACATCGAGCCCCTGCCCGGCTACACCCCCCGCCGCGTCTGCGACTCCGCGGACCTTCTCCGCCGCAGCCGGGAGGGAGTGTAGCGTTCCATAAGATCCAGCCACAGTCCCAGGCGCTCGCGGAGCAAAGCCACGGGCCCGTGAAGACCTAACCCGCTAGCACTCTCTTCCGTCCGTCCGAAGGACGGTTCTCTCCAGCCGGATACCCTGGCGCGCGTCGCCTGGCCGCATGTACCATGCCATCCGGCACATGGCAGACACGATCTCTGCGAATTCAATCGGAATCCCCCTTGCGCCCCTCTTGACGGATGTGATATACTGCTTCTTCGTGCGTAGCATAGGAGGGGCCAATTGAAGGAAATCCAACACGCTTCAAAGAAGACCGCCCACGTCGTAGACATCCCCAACCTCGTAGAGCTGCAGCTAGACTCCTACCGCTGGTTCCTGGAAGAAGGTCTCAAGGAGCTTTTCGACAGTTTCTCTCCGATCTACGACTTCACAGGGAATACGTCCATCTCCCTGACCGACTTCACCCTGGGAGAGCCCAAGTATACGGTCGATGAGTGCCGCGACCGTGACATGACCTTCGAGTCCCCCATCAAGGCCAAGGTCCAGCTCACTCAGGCCAACAAGGAGATGATCGAGAGCGAGGTCTATCTGGGAGACCTGCCTCTCATGACCGACAAAGGCACCTTCGTCATCAACGGCGCGGAGCGCGTGGTGGTAAGCCAGCTCGCGCGCTCGCCCGGCGTCTACTTCAAGGACAACCTGGACTTCTCCGGCCGCGTGCTCTACTACGCCACCATCATCCCAAGCGAAGGGGCCTGGGTGGACGTGGAGAGCGACGCAAGCGAGGTAGTCACGGTCCGTATCGGCCAGACGCGCAAGTTCCCCCTCACCACGCTGCTCCGGGCCCTCAACGCGTTCGCTGTCGCCTCCGTCCCGGTGGAGATGTCCATCGACGACGCGCGCGAGAAGCTGTGGATCTACAAGAGTGTGGACGCCGAGCAGGGAATACAGTCCGTGCAGGACTACATCCTGCCCATGGCGCTGGTCGACTCTCTGGTGGAGCGGAAGACGGGCGAGGTCCTGTTCGAGGCCGGCGCCCGCATCGTCGCCACCCGCGCGGACCGCGAGCGCGAAGAGTCCTACAACACAGGTGACCGCTACGTCTCCCTCGAGGAGATCGGGGAGCGGTTCCCCGGCAGCACGGTCCTGCGCCTGCAGTCGCCCTGCGACTCAACGGCGGACATCGTCAAGCTGTTCAGCACCCGCGTCACACTGGAGAACCCGACGGCCGAGGACCTGGTCGGAAAGCGCGCCGCCTACGACATCCTTGACTCTAAGGGCGAGAAGACGCTAGTCCGCGCCTTCCACAAGATCGACAAAACCGCGGCGAACGCCATCCTCAAGGCCAACCCCGGTCACGTGGACGTCTACGTCGCCCACCGGTACGTGGAGGCGACCCTGGACCAGGACGCCGCCCACCATCAGGCCGAGGCCCTGCTGGACATCTACAAGAAGATCCGCCCGGGCGACCCGGCCACGCCGGAGTCCGCGCGCAACCTGCTCCAGTCTATCTTCTACGACAGCCGCCGGTATGACCTGGCCAAGGTCGGCCGCTACAAGCTGAACAAGAAGCTGGGTCAGGCGCTTCCGCTCACGGCCCGCACCCTTACGCGCGAGGACCTGGTGAGCATTCTGCGATACATGGTGAACTTGTCCGAGGGCACCGGCACCACGGACGACATCGACCACCTGGAGAACAAGCGCGTCCGCTCTGTGGGCGAGCTGCTCTACAGCCAGCTCCGCATGGGCTTCCTCCGCATGGAGAAAGTGGCCAAGGAGCGCATGACCTCGCTGGACAGCGACAACATCATCCCGCAGGTCATCCTCTCCGTGAAGCCCATCTCTGCGTCCATCAAGAGCTTCTTCGGCTCCAGCCAGTTGAGCCAGTTCATGGACCAGACCAACCCGCTCTCGGAGCTCACCAGCAAGCGGCGGCTCTCCGCGCTGGGGCCGGGCGGTCTGTCCCGCCAGTCGGCCAAGCTGGAGGTCCGGGACGTCCACCACAGCCACTACGGCCGGATCTGTCCCATTGAGACGCCGGAAGGCCCGAACATCGGCCTCATCGGCTCCATGGCCATCCACGCGCGGGTTGACCCGTTCGGCTTCCTGGAGACGCCCTACCGCAAGGTGAAAAAGGGCGTGGTCACCACCGAGATTGAGTACATGACGGCCGACGTGGACCACCGGTACCACATCGCGCCGGGCAACGAGCCTCTGGACGAGCACGGCCGCTTCATCCACGATCACGTCCAGGTCCGGCACGAGGACGCCTACCCGGTAGTCCGGCCGGAGCAGGTGGAGCTGATGGACGTCTCCCCGATGCAGATCGTGTCGGTGGCGACGGCCATGATCCCCTTCCTGGAAAACGACGACGCGAACCGCGCGCTCATGGGCGCCAACATGCAGCGCCAGGCGGTGCCCACGCTGCGGCCGGACGCCCCGCTGGTAAAGACCGGCGTGGAGAAGCGCGCCGCCCGGGACTCCGGCGCGGTGATCATCGCCCGCCGGCCGGGCACCGTCAAGCGTGTAACCGCCGAGCAGATCGTGGTAGAGACGGAGGATGGCCGGCTGGACACCTACCGGCTGCTCAACATGCTCCGCTCCAATCAGGCCACCTGCATCACCCAGCGGCCCATCGTCAATAAGGGCCAGCGGGTGCGCAAGGGCCAGGTGATGGCGGACGGCCCCTGCACGGATAACGGCGAGCTCGCGCTCGGCCAGAACGTGCTGGTCGCCTTCATGCCGTGGGGCGGCTACAACTACGAGGACGCGGTGCTGCTCTCCGAGCGGCTGGTGAAGGACGACGTCTTCACCTCCATCCACATCGAAAAGTTCGAGAAGGAGGCCCGCGACACCAAGCTGGGACCGGAAGAGATCACCCGCGATATCCCGAACGTCGGCGAGGACATGCTGAAGGACCTCGACGAGAACGGAATCATCCGCATCGGCGCGGAGGTCCGGCCGGAGGACATCCTGGTCGGGGAAGTAGCGCCGAAGGGCCAGGGCGAGCTCACGGCCGAAGAACGCCTCATTATCGCCATCTTCGGCAAGAAGGCGGAAGAGACCCGCGACGTCTCCCTTCGAGTTCCGCACGGCGAGAAGGGCAAGGTAGTCGACGTCAAGGTCTTCAGCCGCTTCAAGTACCAGTGCGTCCGCTGCAAGACCATCTACAACTTCAGCAAGCGTCCGGACCGCACCGTGTGCGAGCGGTGCGACGGCGACATGGTGCGCCTGCCCTCCGATGAGCTGAACGCCGGCGTAAACCAGTTGGTCCGCGTCTACATCGCCCAGAAGCGCAAGGTGATGGAGGGCGATAAGATGGCGGGCCGCCACGGGAACAAGGGGGTCATCTCCAAGATCCTGCCGGAAGAGGACATGCCGTTCCTGCCGGACGGCACGCCCGTGGACATCGTGCTGAACCCGCTGGGGGTGCCCTCGCGCATGAACATCGGCCAGATCCTGGAGACCCACCTGGGCCTGGTCGGCAAGCACCTCAACTGCTCCTTCGTGAACCCGGCGTTCGAGGGCTCGACCGAGGCGGATATTCTGGGCGAGCTGGACCGGTTGGCAGCGCACCTGCGACGCCGCACGCTGGAGAACTACGTCAACAGTGAGCTGGAAATGGGCCTGCAGTTCGAGGAGGATGCCGCTCCAGAGCAGATGCTGGAGCAGGTCACCAACGAGCTGAAGAGCTACAAGGGCGGCCGGCTGGAGCATATCTCGCGCATCGTGGCGGGACCGCCCGTGACCTCTGCCGTCCAGATGGAGCTGGACACCCATAAGACGGTTGACGGAGGACCGGAGACCGAGGACGAATCTCCGGAAGCCGTCCCCAGTCCGGAGGCGGAACCCGAGCCTATCGACTGGTCCAAGGACGACCTGCCGGTGGACAAGAAGTTCGACTACTCGGCCGTGGTGGAGAGGATCCAGCGGAACGCGTGGTCGCGCTCCGGCATAGACCCGGCCACCGGCAAGTGCCAGGTGCGCAACGGCCTCACCGGCGAGGCGTTCAACCATCAGGTCACGGTGGGCTATATCTACATGCTCAAGCTGGCCCACCTGGTGGACGACAAGATCCACGCCCGGTCCACGGGCCCCTACTCCCTGGTCACCCAGCAGCCGCTGGGCGGCAAGGCTCAGTTCGGCGGACAGCGGTTCGGAGAGATGGAGGTGTGGGCGCTCGAAGCTTACGGCGCCGCCTACACGCTCCAGGAGATCCTGACCATCAAGTCCGACGACGTCCTGGGACGTGTGAAGACCTACGAGTCCATCGTCAAGGGCGACAGCATGCTGGAGCCCGGCGTGCCGGAGTCGTTCAAGATCCTGGTCAACGAGCTCCAGTCGCTGGGCCTCAAGGTGGCCGTCGAAGACGAGAACGATAAGGAGATCGACCTGAAGGACCGGGACGACGACATCGATCCCAACGAAGATCCCATGAAGGCGGCCGCGCGCAGACGCCGCCGGATTATGGAACTTCAAGAAGACTAGACGCCGTAAGGAGAAGCACGGGGGCAGGCGGCCGCGCGCTTGCCCCCTTTTCTGCCGTGCATACCCACTACCAATTTCACTACAGAGCACACAGAGAGCACAGAGGAGGACGGGGATTTCAGACAGGATAAACAGGATGGACAGGATTCCGGAATCATCCCGAGCACCAAAGACGGTAGCCGCCTGCTCCGGAAACCTTCATCCCGTCATTCCTGTAAATCCTGTCAAGTAGTCTCTGTGCTCTCTGTGTCCTCTGTGGTAGATCCGTTTTCCGATAGCCATTAAGGGAGGAGACAGAATGGCCGACGCCAGCACGTTCTCTAAGATCCGTATCGGGATTGCCTCCCCCGACGAGATTCGCCAGTGGTCCTTCGGCGAGGTCAAGAAGCCGGAGACCATCAACTACCGCACCTTCAAGCCGGAGCGGGACGGCCTCTTCTGCGAGAAGATTTTCGGCCCGGTCAAGGACTGGGAGTGCCACTGCGGACGGTACAAAAAGGTCAAGTTCAAGGGCATCATCTGCGACCGGTGCGGCGTGGAGGTGACGCGCAGCAAGGTGCGCCGCGAGCGCATGGGCCACATCGAGCTCGCCGCGCCCGTCTGCCACATCTGGTACCTCAAGGGCGTGCCCAGCCCGCTCTCGCTGATCCTGGACATCTCCCCGCGCCCGCTGGAGAAGGTGCTCTACTTCGCCAGCTACATCGTCACGTACGTGGAGCGCGCCCGCATCAACGAAGACCTGGAGGAGATCCGTTCCGCCGTCCAGCAGGAGATCGAGCAGATCACGGCCGACCGTGGCGACATCGGCGAGCGCCTCACCCGCGAGTTCCGCCGCGAGGTCGCCGAGCACACGGCCGCGGAGCTGGAGGACGAGGAGCAGCGCTGGGACGAAGAGATCATTGCCGATAAGCAAAAGTACCTCCAGGAACGAATCCAGCAGGAAGAGAAGGACGCCCTGGAGCGCGTCGACGAGCTCCAGCAGTCGCTCACGCTGCTGGAGAAGATCGAGAAGCGCCAGCTCATTTCGGAGGACCAGTACCGCGCGCTGGAGCGCATCATCGAGGTCCTTACGCGCCGCCTCGGCGTGAGCTACGAGGGCGTAGTGCGCGCCGGTCTTGGCGGCGCGGCCATCAAGGAGCTGCTCCAGGAGATCGACCTGGACAAGATGGCCCGCGAGCTGCGGAACGAGGTCCAGAACACACAGGGGCCCAAGCGCGCCCGCGCCATCAAGCGCCTGGAGGTGGTGGAAGCTTTCGTCGGCAGCAAGGCGCATCCGTCCTGGATGATCCTGGACTGCATCCCGGTGATCTCGCCGGAGCTGCGGCCCATGGTCCAGCTCGATGGCGGCCGCTTCGCCACGTCCGACCTGAACGATCTCTACCGCCGCGTGATCAACCGGAACAACCGC
>CAYNFH010000123.1:0-19750 GCA_964396385.1 uncultured Chthonomonadaceae bacterium
GACACAGGAGCACTACGACCGCATCCACGCGGTAAACCTGCGCAGCGCCTACTTCATCAGCCAGGCCGCCCAGCCCATCATGAAGCGGCAGGGCGGGGGCAAGATCATCAACATCGGATCTATGACCTCTTTCATCGGGCTGGGCGTGGTCTCCGTCTACGGCACCACCAAGGCCGGCCTGGGAGAGCTAACCAAGACGCAGGCGATCGAATGGGCGCCGGATAATATCCAGGTGAACTGTATCGCGCCGGGTTTCATCAAGACGCCCCTCACGGAGCAGGGCCAGTGGGCGGACCCCAAGAAGTCGCGCTGGATCCTGAGCCGCGTGGCCGCCCGCCGGCCTGGCACGCCGGAGGACCTCATCGCCACGGCGCTGCTGCTCGCCGGGCCTGGATCCGATTACCTGACGGGCCAGATCATCGGCATCGACGGCGGCTTTCTCGCCGGCGGCTCCTGGGACCTGGACATGGCATGGGATACTAAGCAGGAATAGCAGCAAGAAAGGAAAGGACGCGCGCAGCTATGGACTCCTCTTTTGGTCGCCTCACGCGCCGCCAGTTTGTGGCGCAGGCCGGCATGGCCGCTGCCGGACTCACTATCCTCCGCCGGACCGCCGCGGCAGATAGGCAGCGCCTCATCGTGGGCGCCGGCCCCTACACCTATGAGTGCATTCACGACTGGCTTATGCCGCCGAACAACATCAAGTACGGATACACGCACGGCGTGACGCAGGACTCCCGCGGGCGCATCTACCTCGCGCATACGGTCCACCCCTCCAGCCCCAGCAAGGACGGCATACTGGTCTTCGATCCGCACGGAAAGTTCATGACCTCGTGGGGCGCGCAGTTCGTGGGCGGCGCGCACGGTCTGGACGTGCGCAAGGAGGGGCGCGAGGAGTTCCTGTATCACTGCGACATCGCGCACCATACGGTAACCAAGACCACGCTGAAGGGCGAGGTGGTGTGGCAGAAGGGCGTCCCAACCGAAACGGACGTGTACCAGGGCGGCAAGCCGTTCGTGCCGACCAATGTGGCGTTCGCGCCTAACGGCGACTTCTACGTAGCGGACGGCTACGGGTCCAACTGGATCCACCAGTACAACCTGAAGGGCGAGTACATCCGCACGTTCGGCGGCACCGGCACGGAGCCGGGCAAGTTCCATACCTGCCACGGCCTGTGGGTGGACCGCCGGAGCGGCAAGCCGGCCCTCGCGGTCACAGACCGCGAGAACCATCGCATCGAGTACTTCACGCTGGAAGGCAAGCCCACCAGCGTTTACACGGAGGGCATCCGCCGGCCCTGCAGTTTCGACACCCGTGGCGACCTGCTGCTCATTGCGGACCTCAACAGCGTGGTGACGCTGCTGGATAAGGACGACAAGGTCGTGGCGCAGCTCGGCGATGGCGCGGCCCCGGACGGCACGCCCTCCAACCTGGACGGGGTGCCCCGGGACAAGTTCCTCCCCGGCAAGTTCATCCACCCGCACGACGCCGCGTTCCTTCACAATGGGGACATCCTGGTGGCCGAGTGGGTGCCCATTGGCCGCGTTACCCTGCTCCGCCGCGTAACTTAGGAACTGTGCAGGCGTCTTAAGATAGTGTGGGAGTATGGGCGTGTGGGAGTCGCCGGGATCCGGACTCCCATACTCCGTGCCCCAGCCCCCACACGCCCATACAAGGACTTCGAGGGATTGTTGATGATCTTACCTCGCCGAATGATCTGCCTTGTGACCCTTCTCCTGGCCGCCGTGCCGTCCATCGCGGCGGCCGCGACAGGGCCGGCGAGTGTCCTGCCGCCCGGTACCGCAGTTTCGGGGTGGAAGCAGATCGGAGCGACACGAAACTACAACAGGGGCAACCTGTTCGAGCTGATCGATGGTGAGGCCGAGGCAATTCTGGCCTATAACTTTGTAGCGGAGGCGCACGCAGAGTACGCTCCGGCCAATCAGTCGCGCCAGGCCATTACCATCGACGTGTTTGACGTATCCGATCCGCTGAACGCGTTCGGCGTCTTCAGCAGCGATCGGATCAGCGGCCGGCCGGTCTCCATCGGGACGGAAGGCGTCCAGATAGGCGATACCGGCCTGAGCTTCTGGAAGGGGCGCTATGTGGTGCGGCTCGCGATTGTCGAGCGCAGCCCCGGGCCGGCGGCCCGCGCAGCCATGGATTGCTTCGCGCGCGTAGCAGCAAGCCGGATCCTTGGATCCGGCGGCCCGCCCGCCGTGGTGCAGGCGCTTCCGGCCGGCAGGCAACCGCACAGTGAGAAGTACACGCTACGCAACGCGGCCGGACACGCGTTTCTCACTAACGCGGTGAGCGCCCGCTACCCGGCCGTAGGGCAGGGCGCGGAGCTGTTCATCGCCACGTACCCCACCCCGGCGGGCGCCCGGGCGGCGCTGGAGGCGTACCGCAAGTTTGAGGCGACCGGCACGGGACTGGCGGCAGTGCCCGGACTTGGTCAAGTCTCATTCCACGTGCAGGACCGGTTTGCCAAGAATGTAGTCGTGGCCCAGAAGGGCCGTTACCTGGTGTTCATCACGCACGCGCGAGACGCCGCCACCGCTCAAAACATGGTGCGGCAAGCCCTCGCACGAGTGCGGTGAGATTCAACCACAGAGTACTCAGAGGACACAGAGATTCTGCAGAGGGGATGGGGGGATTTGGCGTGACCGGAATTCGGGACGCCTCGTCTCCTCATCCGCATTGCTCTGCGCCCTCAGCGCCCTCTGTGGTGAACGACTCAGGAGTTGTGTCATGGCAGATGAGAGAGCCGTATCCCGGCGGAGATTCCTGGAGATTGCCGGCGGCGCGGCGGTGATCGGCGGTATCTACGGGCTCAGCTTTGTAGACGAGAACGCCACGGCCAAGCCCTCCATCCGGGCAGGTCAGAAGCCGGCCGGACTGGACCTGGCAGTAGTCGAGGGCACGCCGAAGGACTACGGCGCCATCACCGAGCGGGCCATCAATGAGTTCGGCGGCATCGAAAAGTTCGTCAAAAAGGGCGACCGCGTGGTCCTCAGCCCCAACATGGGATGGATGCGCACGCCGGAGCAGGCCGCCGCTACCCACCCGGACGTGCTTCAGAGGGTCGTGGAGCTGTGCCAGCACGCGGGCGCCGCCAGGATTACCTGCATCGACTACACGCTGGATGACTGGAAGATGGCGTTCGACATCTGCGGCGCCAAGGACGCCGTCGAGCGCGCCAATGCCGCCTCCAAGGGCGCGAAGGCCACGCTCCTCTCCCCCACCGAGGAGGAGATGTACAAGGACGTGGACATCCCGGCGGCTGTGCCGGCCAAGAACACCGACAGCACGCCCTACACCTGCATCCACCACGAGAACCTGATCTACCAGAAGCTGCCCCGCGAGATCCTCGAGGCCGACGCGTTCATCTGCGTCCCGGTGGTAAAGGACCACGAGGCCGCCACCATCACCATCGCCATGAAGAAGCTGATGGGCAACATCTGGAACCGCAAGGACTACCATCGCTACGGCCTGCACGACTGCATCGCCGAGCTGAACATGGCCCTCCGACCTACCCTGGTTATCGCGGACGCAACGCGGGCGCTCCAGACCCGCGGCCCCAAGGGCCCCGGCGAGGTGACCACGCCCAACAAGGTGGTCGTAGGCATCGACCCGGTGGCGGTGGACTCCTACTGCACGCGCTTTCTTACGGTGAAGGGCGTGACGCCGGACGCCGTGAACCACCTGGTCATTGCCAACAAGCTGGGCCGGGGTGAGATAGACTGCGACAAGCTAAAGATCAAGGAGATCGCGGGGCCGCGCGCCGTCTAAACTTTGCAGGGCCAGAGGAGATAGGGCCGCAATTGGTCGTCTTTCTTTCATGCGTACCGCAGCTACTGAGGTAGGTGAAATACTTCAGGTGAACCATCAAATGAGCGCACTCAGCCAACCAACAAAACGACTGTACACGGCGGAAGAGTTTGCGGCGCTGCCAGACGATGGCCGGCGCCTTGAGCTCATAGAGGGAGTGATTGTCGAATTGCCCCCTCCACCCGGCGCGGAGCACGGATTCCGCGGCTCTCGCCTTGCTACATTGGCGGGAGCCTACGTGTATGAGCACGACTTGGGCGAGTGCGCGCTGGCGGAGACGGGCTTTATCATCCGGCGCGGGCCGGATACTACTATCGGGCCAGACTGGGCGTTTGTCTCTAGGGATCGGGTCCCGCATCCCCTGCCGAAGGGTCACGCGCCGTTCGTGCCTGACCTGATCCTGGAGGTGCGCTCCTCCAGCGACTCCAAACCTGCTTTCCAGCGCCGGTTGCAGAGATGGCTCGATGCCGGAGTCCGGCTCGTGTGGGGGCTCGATCCGCTAGAGCAAGTCCTGTTCGTTCAGCGGCCGGGCGAGCCGCAGCGAATACTCCAGCCGGAAGACCTTCTTTCGGGCGAGGATGTGCTGCCCGGATTCGAGTTGCCGCTCGACCGGGTGTTCAGATAGTAGAGAGTCCCTTCCATGGCAGTGAACGATCCAAGCATAAACAGGGCGGTGGCGGCGGACCCCAGCCTGGTGCGTCCCCAGCAGGTGGCAAAACGCACCTTCACGGCGGAGGAGAAGCGCAGGATGGTGGAGGCGCCCGGCAACGTGGCCGCCCACCGTATTGTGCGCATTCGCAGAGGCGTGCAGATCGCCACCTTCGCCCTCTTCGTGCTCTTCTTCTTCCTCACCACGGAGCGGTCTCAACTCCTGGGCGGCGTGCCCAAGAACCTGTTCATGACGCTGGACTTCCTGAACACGCTCAAGAACGGGATTGCGTCGCACCACGTAGCCATCTACGCCCTGGGGCCGGGTCTCTTCATCCTGCTGCTGACGCTCTGGGGCGGGCGCATCTTCTGCGGCTGGATCTGTCCGCTGGGCACCGCCATCGATATCGCGGACCGACTCCTGTACCGCAAGGGGCGGCTCTTCTACAACAAGAAACGGTCGGAGACGCGGCGGTTCCGCAACTGGAAGTACATCTATCTGCTCGTTGGGCTGGGCGCCATCGCGTACGGCGTGGACGTGCTCACCTTCGGCGACCCGCTCTCGCTCATTACGCGCACCTTCACCTTCTGCTTCTACGCGCCTGTCGCATATCTCTGGAACGGGCTGCTCAACCTGGCGGACCAGGCCGGCATCGCCAAGGGCGCGTACCGACTGTTCGGCTGGGAGATAAGCGGCTGGCACCTCCAGCACCTCACCTACTTCAGCGGACTTCCGGTACTCTGCATCTTCATCGGCATCCTGGCGCTCTCCGCCTATCAGGAGCGGTTCTGGTGCCGGAACCTCTGCCCGTACGGAGGGCTCCTCGCGCTCATCTCCCGGATCTCCTGGCTGCGCCACTACATCCAGATGGACGGCTGCATCCACTGCAAGAAGTGCGAGATCCAGAGCCGGATGGGCTGCTATGAGAACCTGGACAAGAACGCGAAAGCGGTGCCGGAGCACAACATCGCCGAGTGCATCCAGTGCTTCCGCTGCGAGACCATCTGCCCCACGGACGTCATACAGATTCAAGCCAGGGTGCCGGCGGCCATCAAGGAGCGGCTGAAGCAGGCGAAGCCCGGCGAGGCGCCCCGGCCGGAGCGGCAGGCAGAGATCGACCTCGGCCGCCGCCGCGTCATGGCCTCCCTCGGCGTGGGGCTGCTCTGGGGCGCAACGGCCAAGGCCGGCGCCGACAACTACCAGGGCGTCATGCGCCGCTACCCGCGCAACCGGCGGGCCATGCGGCCGCCGGGAGCCCTCCCGGAGAAGGAGTTTCTCTCCGCCTGCACACGTTGCGCCGAGTGCATGAAGGTCTGCCCCAACAACGCGCTCCAGCCAGCCTTCCTGGAGACCGGACTGGAAGGCATCTGGACGCCGCTGCTGGTGCCGAGCGTGGGCGCCTGCGCGGAGAAGTGCACGGCCTGCGGCGACGTCTGCCCCACGCACGCCATCCGGCCGTTCTCCTGGCAGGACAAGCGGTACAAGATCAAGATGGGCCTCGCCAACGTGGACCACAACACCTGCGTGGCGTGGAACGGCGGGCGGGACTGCGTGGTGTGCGCGGAGGTGTGCCCCTACTCCGCCGTGGTCTTCCGGGATGTATACGACGACTCGCTAGCCAAGGACCCGTCCCGGCCCATCAGCGACCCCGGCAACAAGGGACGCACCAAGCGGGTGCCCACGGTGGACGAGAAGCTCTGCACCGGCTGCGGTCTGTGCGAGTACCACTGCCCGGTGCTGCCGGACCACTCCATAGTCGTCTATACCTTCCAGGAGGACCGGGACTACCACGAGCCGCACGAGACGCCCATCGACGGCTTCTTCAGGAACCACTGGAACCAGCGCAAGGAGGCCGGCAAAGCGGCCGAGTATGCAAAGACGGTGGAGGAGTTCCAGCAGCGTGTGGACATCATGGGCCCCGGCGCCCCCGCCACCCCCGGCTCAGGAAAGTAGGAGAACCCAATGCAGAGTGAGCCATGGAAGACCCTCAGCCGCAGGGAATTTGTGCGGCGGCTGTCGGCCGCGACGGCGGGCGGCGGCCTGCTCACCGCGGCCTTCGCCGGCTGTGCCCTCAGCCGGTCCCAGGGTGCTGAGGCGACCGAGGTGCTGGTCTCGCAGATGGGCAAGCTGCCGCGTCGCCCCCTGGGCAAGATGGGCCTGGAGGTGACGCCCATCGTCATCTGCCAGGACTGGAACCCGGACCTCTACGCGCCGGCGCTCAAGATGGGCGTCAACTATGTCCACAAGGCCGGCTACTGGAACGAGCTGCCGGACGCCTTCAAGAAGATTCCGCGCGAGTCCTACATCACCGACATCACCGTCGACTCCACGCCCAACAACCCGGATGACGAGGACAGCGCCTACAACCAGGTGGTCGAATCGCTGCGCCGGAACGGGCTGGGCTACTACGACATCTTCAAGGCGCACTACGGCTGGAAGAGCGTGGACGCGCTCAAGCAGCAGCGAGGAACCCACAGGGCCTTCGCGCGGCTGAAGCGCGAGGGCAAGGTGAAGCACTTCGGCGTGAGCCAGCACGACTTTGTGCCCTATCCCGAGATCATCGCCGCGGAGGTCCAGGAGGGCCTGATCGAGACCATGCAGGTCTTCTTCTCCTACGGCTCGCCCGTGCAGAACCAGCAGGTCTTCGACGCAGCCCACAAGGCTGGCGTTGGCATGATTGCGATGAAGACCTTCGCCTACGGAGGGGAGAAGATGCGGGCCGACACGGCGCGGCAGCAGGCGCTGAAGGCCCCCGGCATGCCGGGCCGTTCAGTGTTGCGCCACGTGCTCTCCGTTCCCGGCAGCGACGGGAGGCCGATCTTCAGCGCATGCGTGAGCAGTCTCCAGAGCTTTGAGCAGTTCGAGGAGAACATGGGCGCCGCGGCGACACGGACTGCGATGGCGGACGGTTTTTCACTGCTTGCGTAAGGTTGTACTTGCGAGCGACCCAGGCTGTTATCCCGAGCTCTGCGAGGGATCTGCTTTACGGTAACGGTGCGTACTCTGCCGGAAAAGCAGATTCCTCCCAGGGGCCGGCCCTCTGCGCTGCGCGCATTCACCCGCGCTCGGAATGACAAGTGACGATCCCGATGGACCAGTGGGATTCTCATGATCCTCAGGCGCCGGAGGAGTGGGCGTTTCACAACTTCCCGCTGGAGAGCGAGGAACAGGAAGAGCTGTCCCTGGAGTCGGTGACAGAAGTAGGGCTGGAGCGGGTTGCCCTGGCGCGGGAGACGGGACATAGACCCTACATTGGCCCGGTAGTGCACTGGGCGCACATTCTGAAAGTAGAGCAAGGACCCAACGGCGACTGGCCCGCCGTAATCAACGCGCGGACGGGGCAGCCTGTTGGAGAGAGGCGGACGCGGCGTCCCGCGGAGCTGCTCAACGCGCTGGGCGAGATGCTGGATTCCACGGAGTTCGATGCGGCGGTTCGCCGCGCTAAAGGAGACGTCGATGATTGAGGAGGGCAATGCCCGGCAGATCCGGACCCTGAGCCGGCGCGAATTCGTTCGTACGCTTTCCGCCGCCACGGCGGGCGGCGGCCTGCTCACCGCGACTTTCGCCGGCTGCGCGCTCACCCGCACTCAGAGGGCGGAGGCGAACGAGGCGCTGGTGGATACGCTGGGCAAGGTGCCGAAGCGCAAGCTGAGCGCGCGCATGGGCCACATGGAGATCTCGCGCATCGTCATCTGCCAGGACAACTCGCCGGACCTTCTGGAGCCTGCGCTTGCGGCCGGGATGAACTTCATCCATAAGGCGGGCTACTTCCGGAGGCGCGGCGGCCTGCCGGAAGCTCTCTCCAAACTGCCGCGCGACTCCTTCTATTGCGATACCACGGTGGACAATACGTCGCCGGGTCATGATCCGAGTAACGAGGAAGAGGCGTACAACCAGGTGGTCACCGAGCTTGACCGGACGGGCCTCCGGTACTTTGATATCTTCCGCGCCCACTACGGCTGGAGGACGCTGGACTCTTTCAACAAAGGCAAAAACGCCTCGTTCCGTGCCTTTGAGCGGCTGAAAAGAGAAGGCAAGGTCAAGCACTTCGGCGTAAGCCAGCACACTAAGCCGGAGGATTATGAGACGTACATGACCATGCTGAAGGCGCAGATTGACTCGGGCCTCATCGACTCCATGCAGGTGTGGTGCCACTTTGGCTCGTCACCGGAGGATCTGGCCGCCTTTGAGATGGCTCACAAAGCAGGCATCGCCATTACCGCTATGAAGACCGTCGCCAGGGGCGGTCGCAGGATGAGCGCCGATAACTCAAAGCAGGAGGAGCTGAAAGCCCCGGGCATGCCGGGCCGCGCTTGCATCCGCTATGTACTCAGCCAGCCCTACGTAGATTGTTGCGTCAGCAGCCTGCACAGCTACGAGCAGTTCGAGGAGAACGTGGGCGCTATTGCGGAGAAGACCGCTGCCGCGGACGGGTTCCACCTGCTGGCGTGATTGGCCGCGAATGAACGCGAATGGACGGGAATGGCCTGGTGCGATAAGCGCGGCCATTCCCGTTTGTCGTTTGGAAGGGCGTGATGAACGCGGCGCATAGCCTCTTGCCGCCGTGGACCGGGATAGTGGTCGTGGCCGCGGTGCTGTGGGCGGTGTTCACGCTGGGCCGGAAGACGGCGGCGGCAGGAGTGCGCGCGGCGTGGGAGCGGGTTGCCGGCAGGCTGGAATCCACGCTGGAGGGCGCTCCGTGGAGTAGCTCTCTCAGCGTCAAGGGCCGCTATCGCGGCCGCGCCGCCTTTGTGAAACAGGCCGTGAGCCACGAGGACCCTATTCCCTACCCCCACACGCGCGGCTCGCTCAACATCCAGAATCCGGCGAACCTGATCATGGGGCTGCGCCGCAAGAGCCTCCTTGAGGAGGTCTCCACGCGCAAGGACGCGCGGCCGGTGGAAACCGGAGACCCCGACTTCGACCGCGGCTTCTTTCTGGTGCTCACGCTGCCCGAGTACGTCGACCGGCTGCTGTCGACGGACGTCCGCAAGACGCTCTCCCGCTACGGCGATGTAGAGGTGTACCTCCGCTCCACCCAGATCGAGTGGCGCCGCTCCGGCCTTGTACGCTCCGACCGGGACATGTTGGTCCTGATGGAAACCATCGCCGATATGGCGGACGTGGTCGAATCCCTCCCGCCCCGTAGCCTCTCCCTCTCCGAGCGCCTGGCCGAGGAAGAGGTGATACGGGAAGGCGTGTGACACGGCGACGCGGCGACATGGCGAATCCGGATTCCGCTCTCACGACCACGACTCACGACTCGGCCTTCGCCTCATCCGTCAGTCGTGATCCAGCCCGCCCTGGTTGGACCCTTTCGGCCGGTTCCCTCCGGACGTGGTGGTGTTGCTTTCCTGCGGCTCGTTCGCCCGGGAGCGCTGAACGTGGCTGCCTCCCGGCATCGCTTGCGCTACCCGCTTGCCTTTCGATTGGAGCTCCTGCGGGTCGTCAAAACGGTTGTCCCTATCGTGCCCGCCCCGGCTGTCTCCGCGATGCGGGTTATCCTTCTTCTCCGGCTGCTTCTGCTGCTGGCTTCCGCCAGTATTCCCCTTGGGCATTCTTCTCCTCCTCCAACCGAACTCCAGACCCCTCCCTTGCAGGGAGGGAGTAGGGCGTTGCTGTGCGTAGAGCGGCCCGTGGGTGGGCCTCCGTCAGGAGAAAGACGCGCGGCCGGCGAGCCGGGTTCTGGTACAATAAAGATCCAGGGCCGGAAGTCCGAGGTCGCAAGAGTCGTGCAGTAACCAAGCGGGCGCGCGGGGTGCGCGCCCTTTTTTGCGGGATGCGAGTTTCATGATCATCGTAAGTGAAGTCACCAAGACCTACGGCACACGGGTGCTGTTTGAGAACGTCTCCGTCAAGTTCACTCCGGGCAACCGGTATGGGCTCACCGGGCCGAACGGCGCCGGCAAGAGCACCTTCATGAAGATCCTCAGCGGCGAGATCGAGCCGTCCAACAAGGGCACGGTCAGCCGGCCAAGGCGTGTGGGCGTGCTGAAGCAGGACCAGTTCGCCTTTGACGACGAGCGGATCATCGACACCGTCATGATGGGCAACGAGGTCCTGTGGGATGCCCTCCAGGAGCGGAACGCCCTCTGCAACGCTCAGGAGATCACAGACTCCATCATGGAGCGGTTGGGGGATCTGGAGTCTATCATCGCGGACGAGAACGGCTACATGGCCGAGATCGAGGCTGCGGAGATCCTGCGCGGTATCGGTATTGATGACGCCCGGCACACGGACCTCATGCGCACCCTGCCCACCGACCTCAAGTTCCGGGTGTTGCTGGCCCAGGCGGTGTTCGGCAGCCCGCAGGCGCTCCTCCTGGACGAGCCGACCAACCACATGGACCTGGAGTCGATCCACTGGCTGGAAGGGTTCCTGAAGGAGTACAATGGCGCCCTCATCGTGGTCTCCCACGACCGGCACTTCCTAAACGCCGTCTGCACGCACATTGCGGACATTGACTACGAGACCATCATCCTCTACCCCGGCAACTACGACGACATGGTGGAGCAGAAGCTGCAGGCACGGCGGAGCGTGGAGGAGCAGAACCGGGACAAGGCCAAGAAGATCGCCCAGCTTCAGGAGTTCATCTCCCGGTTCGCCGCCGGCCAGCGGTCCAGCCAGGTGCAGTCCCGGCGCAAGGAGATGGCCCGGCTGGCCCCCACGGAGCTGAAGCGATCCAACATCCAGCGCCCGTACATCCGGTTCGAGCAGAACAAGGCCTCCGGGCGGGAAGCGGTCACCGTGCACGGCCTCTGCAAAGCGTTCGACGGCCAGCCGGTGCTGGAGGGCGTGAACCTGGAGATCATGCGCGGAGATAAGCTCGCTATCATCGGCGGCAACGGCGTGGGCAAGACCACGCTGGTCCGCTGCCTCATCGGCGACCTCCCGCGCGACGCCGGCGAGGTGAAGTGGGGCCACGGCATGACCTGGGGCTACTACCCCCAGGACTACGGCGACCTGATCCCCCAGGACACCACGGTGCTGGAGTGGCTCCTGCGGTTTGAGCCCACAGGCGACGCGCAGGTTGTGCGCGGGCTCCTGGGCCGGATGCTCTTCAGCGGCGACGACGCGCTGAAGCCAACGAAGGCGCTCAGCGGCGGCGAGAACGCCCGCCTGCTCATGGCGCGGCTGATGCTGGAGAAGGACCCCGTGCTCATCTTCGACGAGCCCACCAACCATCTCGACCTGGAATCCGTGAACGCCCTCGGCGAGGGCCTCTCCCTCTTCCCCGGCACGGTGCTCCTGGTCTCCCACGACCGGGACCTCATCTCGGACGTGGCAACGCGCGTGCTCTCCTTCACACCCGACGGGCTGATCGACTATCCCGGCACGTACGAGGAGTACCTGGAGCGATACCCCCTGCCCGAGCGGCAGAAGCTCGCCACCTGGTAGGGCGCAAGCTCGAATGGCGTCAAAAGGCCCCTCCATTGCCGGAGGGGCCTTTTGACGGGTGAGGATCAATCCCTCGGATTCAGCTCCATCCAGGAGTTGTCGTAGCCGTAGTAGTCGAAGTTGATCGGTGTGAGGTTACCCGGCTCGTAGTTGAACGTGACGTTCCCGTTGATGGTGGCGGTGTTGGCGAGCACCTGCCCGTGAATAATCGGGTTGCCGCTCACCAGTACGGTGCCGTACGGGTTGCCGCTGGCGTCCTTGTTATAGGCCACAATGGTAGCATCGATGGTCTCGTTACCCGCCAGGTTGATCCCACTGGACGTCGCTACGAAGATGTAGTTGTTCCTGGTGGGGTTCACGGTCGCCGAAACCGTGGCCGTACCGCCGCGGAACACGCACGTCCCCGTTCCGCCGCTGGGTCCGATCCAGAGATTCACCGGACCGTTCGTATTATCGATGGAGATCACCTGGTTGCCGCTCAGGTTGATGCTCGTGACATAGTAGTTACCGGGTCCTACCAGGGTCACAGACTTGGTGATGGCCCCACTGGTGATAGCCGGCTGCGCCTTGGCGTTGTCGTTGTGGTTGGCCAGATAGAGCAGACCGCCCGGGGCCGTTGCACCGCTGTTGGGGAAGCGGTCCAGGGCTATCTGGTCCACAGTCGGCCACTGGATCGGCTTGGGGCCGGTCACCACCACGTAGCCGCTGCCGCTGGTGCCGCTCGCCCACCCCGCCCCCGATCCGCCAAAGTAGACGCTGCCGGTAATGCTGGGATGCGCGCTGAAGGAGAGCGCGCCGTTCGTCCCCACGTCTCCCACAAAGGTGGCGGATGAGCCGTTCACCTGAGTTGCGCCGTTCATGGTGTAAAGCGCGTATCGGCCGGTGAACGGAAAACCTTTCACCGCCGCCTTCACGGTGCGCCTGACCCCGTTTACCGTGCCGGTGGAGATGACATAGAGATTGCCGGGCGGCGTCCAAGGCGTGCTGCCGTCGCGGTTGGTGCAGTAGATGGTGGCAGTGCCTCCGGCCAGGTTGTAGGTATGGCCCGGGTACTGGTCCGCCGTTGTGGGATCAAAAGTGATCTTGCGGAACTCATAGTTGACGCCCGCTTCGGCCGTATCCATGGAGGCGGCGTAGCTGGCGTCCGTATAGGCGCGCTGCTGGTGAGAGACGGTGTAGCTGGCGGATCCGGAGAGCAGCACGGACAGCACCAGGATGAACATCAGAACCGAAGCCAGCGCGGCGCCGCGCCGGGCGCGATATGTAAACGGTTTGAGCCGTGGCATGGTACACCTCCCAGGCGTGCCACTCTCGACCCATACAAACCGTTGTTGTGCTTCAGGGCGCCCCGACGAGGCCGATGTGAGCACGCCTCGTGACGTTGGAACTCACCCTATTCATTCCGTGCGCGCTGCAGCCGGAAATCGGTATTGCTGCGGGTCGCGTGAGAATCCGGCACAGATGCCGGAGAGGACCGAAGTTTGAGAAAGACGGAAGAAGGGGGACGGACTAAGACGTCGGTCAGTATCCGTCATCGGTCATCCGTCACCCGTCTTGCAATTAACAGAAGGGCCGTTTCCTGGGTGGATCCGGCCCTTCCGGGTGTGGACGGTTGTTCGGTTGGAGCGAGCGGGGTGACAAGTCCCGCTCGGGTGTTACAGCACTATCTTTCCACGTTGCCCCGGGTTTGCCCCATTCGGAATCATGCTTGGATAACGGGCCGCCGAATCAGGCAGAAGTACGGGGATAGCGAAGGCGGCGCGCAAGTCCCGGCAGAGATGATCCTTCCGACACCTATGGCCAGAAGCCCGGAAGATGGAGCTGCGCCCCAAGCGTGGGGTTCATGTCGGAGTCATGAATGAACCTGTGCGGCCCCTGCTTGAAGGTGAAGGAGTCCGCCGCCAGGCAGCCCGGATTGATGGTGAGGTTGCGGGAGATGGATGCTACCGCCGTGTTCTGTGGGTTGTCCGCGTAGTAGAACCCCACGATGTTGCAGCTCGTCGTGTTGGCGAAACTGCCCGCGGCGAGCACCGCCAGCTTGTTGGCGGGATCCAGGTAGGTCAGGTCTCCCGCGGCTTTGTACTGCCCCACGCAGACAATGGTACCGGAGCCGACAATGGCCCCCGCGTTCATGGTAACGTTCCCGAAGACCCACACGATCTCGTTGGGCACCAGGAACGTGAAGCCGAACCAGTTCTGATCTCCCCATAGTCGGCGGTTGGCGTTCTGGTAGTAGGGACCGACGAAGCTGGCATCGATGGTTGGCGTCGCGATGGCGGGCGCGCCCGACCAGCTCTTGCCGGTTATCTTCTGGAACTTGCCGATGCTCCCTACCGCAGTGGCGTTTCCGTTGACCGTACTCTTGGCCATGGAGATGCTGTTGTTGGACCGGATGTCCCCATTGCCACTGCTCCCTCCGGTGGTGATGCTGCGGTTCCCGTCGCTCAGCGTAGCGAAGCTGAAGAGCGCGTAGTCGAACATGCTGCTGTACGCGCGCGGATCGGTGAACACCCTGGCAACTGTCCGCGAGTCGTTGCCCATCCTACCCGTGCTTACAATCCGGATAGTCTTGGGACTGGAGGCGCCGTTGTCCGAGATGGTCATGGTGAAGCTGCCCGGCCCAAAGCTCCGGGAAACAGTAAAGGGGAGCAGGGGGACCGCCTGGTAGGCGCGCTCCCAATACCCGTACTCTATTCCGGCGTCCGCCAGCGCGTCCAGCGTCCTCTGGCGGGCCAGCCGCTTGCCGCTGAGCTGGGCGCCGGCCCCGAGCGCCAGCATGGCAGCAGCGATTACCAGCAGCACAGCGAGCGCCACGATGGCCGCCACCATCGCGCTGCCCCGCCGGAGACGGGGGACGGATGACGGTAGACGGAATCCGGATCCGTCCGTCCTCCGTCTACCGTCTGCCTTCACGCTCCTGAACACCTGAACACCTGAACACCTAATTGTGATTGGACATATATACATCGCGTTGGAGCGTGTAGGCGGACGTCGCGCTGCCCTGGCGCACCGACACAGTCATGGTGATACGCACCGCGTTGGCCGGCACGTTCGCGGTGCTGAACGATAGGGAGCTGACGCTGCCAAAGAGAGGCGCGCTAGAACCGGGCAGGAGGCTCCAGGAGCTATCGGCCATCCAAAGTCCTCCCGTCAGGGGCTGCGTTGCCGTTCCTACCTGGCTGGCCCCAAGCGGGCTGACGAGGGGCGGGGTGTTGTACTCGCGCCACAGCGCTGTGCCGGAGTTGCCGAACGTACCCGTTGCGTCCGAAAGGTAATAGTGGAAGGTGGTGCCCGGCTGATACGCGTTCACGCCGTTGTTCCAGGACGGCACGTAGTTACCGTTCGCGTCCGTGTCCGCCGGCAGCGTGAAAATGTCCGTCCTGCCAAAGGTGTCCGGTCCCGGGGTATAGCTTATGGCGGAGTGAATCTCCCGGGCCATGCGGTCCATCGCGAGCTGCGCCTGCTGCACAGCCGTGGCGCGCGCGGCCTGGTAGCCCCACCGCCCGTTGATGGTGGTAAAGATGGTAACAATGGCCGCCGTGAGGACCGAGGCGATGGTCATCGCGACCAGCAGCTCCAGAAGCGTCACGCCATTTTGGATTTTCGATTTTCGATTTTCGGTTTGCGAGCGTGTACCCGTGACATAGCTCTGGCGACTGACTACCGAGGACTGACGACTGACGACTGGCACGCTCATGGCCGGTTGCAGATCAGTGTGGACATCCGCAGGGTGCGCGTGTACGCAGGCGCGGGCTGGCCCTTGTTGCCCTGGTTTCCCTGCTGGATTCCTCGCTCGGTCCACGTTACGGTGATGTCGACCTGGGCAATACTGGAGTTGGCGCTGTTGCCGTCCAGAGCGCCGATGGTCACGGTCATCTTCCCTGCCGGCAGTCCGGAGACGGAATAGGTGGTCGTCCCGCTGGTCAGGTTCGCGTAGCCAGCCGCCTGCAGATCCGCGATGATGTCCGACGCCGCCTTGGCCGCGGTGGCATAGTAGTCTCCCTGGCGCGTGGCCAGCATGCCCGCGGAGGCGACGGTGACGTACGCTAGCATCGCCACCGAGAGGATAGTGGCGGCGACGAGCAGCTCAACCAGCGTCAGCCCCTGGTTGACCGGACGAACCATCTACCAGGAGCTATACTGGGAGCCGTCCAGCGCCGTACCGGTGTTACTGCTCGTCACCTTGCCCACACTGCCGGCGGAGGTGGAGTAGTTGAAGGCCTTCCCGGTGGTAGGGTCGTTGGGTACCGGCGAGGTCTGCACGTACGGTCCGTGCCAACTGGTCGAATCCAGCGCCGTGGAGGCGCCGCTGTTGGGATCGGCCCCGTTGGCGGGCGCCGTGGTCGCCGTGAGGTCGCTCAACTGGAGCGGATAGAGCCCGGTATCTGTCTCGAAGGTGGCTACGGCGGTGCGTAGCAGGGCCAGGTCGCTCTTGAGCGACGCCTCTTTGCTCCTCAGCCCCGTATTGGTGAACTTGGGCAGGATGATGGCTGCCAGGATGGCGATAACCACCATGACCACGAGCAGCTCGATCAGGGTAAAACCCCCTCGAAGCCTTCTCAAATCTCCAAACCGTTTCAACAGTGTCCTCCTAGACGCAGCGAGCTGAAGGGGCTGTGGATTGCCCGTCGGTCCCGTCGATCCATTCCACAATCCTATCCGTATCTTAATCTGGCGGATTTGGGCGAAATCCACATCCGTGATTTCACTAGGGTCAGCGTCACTTCACCCCTGCCATGAGGGAGTAGATGGGGGTAATAATAGAGATTGCGATAAGGCCCACCACCAGACCAAGGACCAGAATCATTACCGGCTCAAGCACGCTGGCAAGGGTTTTCAGGCGCGCCTCCACATCGCGCTCATAGAACACGGCGATCTTAAGCAGCACGTCGCTCATGCGGCCGGACTTCTCCCCCACCGCCAGCATCTGGCAGAGCATCCCGGGGAACACGCCCGTGGCGCTAGCCGCCTGGGAGAGCGCGACTCCCTGCTGCAGGTCCTCCTTCATGCGGAGGATTGCGCGCTCAAAGACGATGTCCTGGGAAGTCTGCGCGGCCGTATCGAGGGCTGCCAGCAGCGGCACGCCCGCGCCCAGGAGGGTGCTGAGCGATCGCAGCACGCGCGAAAGCGCGATCTTCTTGGCCGTGTCCCCGATTCCAGGCGTCCGGTGCAGCAGCTTCCGGAATAGCAGCCGGCCCGGCCCGGTGGCAAGGGCAGCGCGCAATCCAAACGTGGCAGCCACGGCGGCGATCGCCAGGACATACCACCGCGTGCGGAGGGTATCGCTGAGCGCGACCAGGAACTTAGTGGTGGGCGGCGGCTCTACGCCCATGTGGGCAAAGAGCTGGCTGAACTGCGGCACCACATAGGTAAGCATGAAAATGACCACTCCCACCGCTACCACGCCGAGCACGGCCGGGTATGTCACCGCCCCGGTGACTTTGCGGCGCAGCTCCAGCGCGGCCTCCAGGTAGTCTGAGGCCTGGTTGAGCGTCTGGTCCAGACTGCCGCCCGTCTCCGCCGTTCGTACCATGTCCACGTACAGCTTGGGAAAGACGGCCGGGTGCGCGGCAAGCGCCTGGGAGATGGTCTTGCCTTCCGAGAGGTCCGTGTGCGTGTCCGCCAGAGCACGGTTGAGCGGCTGGTTCTCCGTGTGCTCCCGCAGCAGTTTGAGCGCCTCCGTAACCGGCACGCCCGTCTCTATCATGATGGCTAGCTCGCGGGTGACCATGGCGATCTGATCCAGCTTCACCCTTCCCCGATTTGGCCCTCCCCCGGGTAGGAGAAGGGTGGCCAACGGCCGGGAGGGGGCCCTGCCGCGCGCACGCGCCACCGAAAGCGAGAGGACGACGTAGCCCATCCCCTGCAGCCGCCGGAGCGCCTGGTCCTCGTTATCTGCTTGTATGCGCTCCTGGACGCGCGAACCGGCGGCGTCCAGGGCGGTGTATGCAAAATCCATGTGGGGTGTTCAGGTGATCAGGTGTTCAGGTGTTTCGGACTCCGGCCCTGAAGACCTGAAGACCTGAACACCTGAACACCCAATCAGGCAATCGTCACGCGAACGACCTCCTCCGGTGTCGTCAACCGCTGCCGCACCTTCAAGACGGCGTCGTCGCGCAGCGTGCGGGTGCCGGAGAGGCCCGCCTCCTTTAGCTCGTGAGCGGGGGCCTGCGCCATGATCAGGCGCTGGAGCTCGCCCTTCACCTCCATGAACTCGTACACGCCGGTCCGGCCGCGGAAGCCCTGCCGGCTGCAGAACTCGCACCCCGCGCCGCGCACGAACTCAAAGCCCGGCGCCAGGAGCAGATCGCCGCATCCCAGCGCCTCCACCAGGTCCGGGTCCGGACTGTAGGGCATGAGGCACTTGGTGCAGGACATGCGGATAAGCCGCTGCGCCAGTGTGGCCACGAGCGCGGAGGCCACCAGGAACGGCTCCACGCCCATGTCCACGAGCCGTGTAATGGCGCCGGCCGCGTCGTTGGCATGGATGGTGGACAGGACCAGGTGGCCCGTGAGGGCGGCCTCTACCGCAATTCGGGCCGTCTCCGCGTCCCGGATCTCCCCTACCAGGATCACGTCCGGATCCTGGCGCACCAGGGTTCGGAGGCCGGTGGCGAAGGTTACGCCGGCCTTGGGGTTCACGTTGCCCTGCGTGATGCCGGGGACCTGGTACTCCACCGGATCCTCGATGGTAAAGATACTCCGCTCCACGGAGTTCAGCGCATTGAGACACGCATACAGCGTGGTGGTCTTGCCGGAGCCCGTTGGGCCGCAGGCCAGGAACATGCCATGCGGCCTGCGGATGAGCTGCACCAGGCTGGCCAGGACGTCCGGCTGTATGCCCAGGTTCTGCAGCGAGATGCGGCCGGCGTTCTTGTCCAGGATTCGGATGACCACGTTCTCGCCGTAGATGCTCGGGTACGTGGAGAGGCGGAAGTCGTACTCGCCCTGGGGCGTGAGCAGCGTGATGCGGCCATCCTGCGGGGCGCGCCGCTCCGCAATGTCCATGGAGGCCATGATCTTGAGCCGCGAAACGAACGGGTACTGCAGGTCCTTGGGCATGACCATGGCCTCCTGGAGCAGGCCATCCACGCGGAAGCGGATGCGGACGCGCCCGCGCTCCGGTTCCACGTGGATGTCGCTGGCCCGGTGGGCGATGGCGCGGGTGATGATGGCGTTGACGAGGCGGATAACCGGCGCCTCTTCGCTCAGGACCTTCAGCTCGGAGAGCGAGACCTCCGGGTCCGTCCGCTCCTCCTCTTCGTCGATCCGGATCTCGTTGGGGTCGAGGCCCCGCACCGCCTCCCCCACCAGATCACCCAGGTCGTCATAGGCGCCGAAGGTGCGGAAGATGCCCTCCTGGATATCGTCCTCGGTGGCGATTACCGGGTCTATTACCAGACCGGTATGGGCCTGGAGCTCGTCGATGGCGGTGATGTCCAGCGGGTTGGCCATCGCCACGGAGAGCGCTGTGGCGCTGCGCTCGATGGGGAGGGCGCGGAGGCGCACGGCCAGGCGGTGGCTGATGAGCCGGGCGACCCCGGCGTCCAGCTCTGCCCGTGCCAGGTCCACGAATGGAACGCCGATCTGCTTGCCCACGCAGCGCGCGCGCTCCTTGTCCGTGAGGACACCCAGCCGCACCAGCAGGTCCCCAAGGGGCTCCGTGGTGTTCTCCCGGCGGCCCATAATTTCGGCGAGCTGGTCCGGCGGCACTAGGCCCTCTTCGACGAGGATCTCGGCAAAGCTGCGGTCGTGCTGGTTGGTAGGGGCAGCGATCATGGTTAGGCGAGAGGTGAGAGGTGTGATGTGTGAGGGTCCGGGGGCCGGCGCACCGCGCCACTCTCACCGCGGACCAAGTGTTTTAACAGCTC
>CAYNFH010000124.1:0-11053 GCA_964396385.1 uncultured Chthonomonadaceae bacterium
GCTGGAAGACGTCTTGAAGTCGGGGCGGCCCTGTGTGGCCACCCGTCCGAACTCCGGAGTCCGCGCAGGCGGACTTTGGGCCTTTCGGGGCCCGCGAATTCAGTTGCTGGGCGCAGAGTGCGGGCGGCCACACAGGGCCGCCCCTACACGTTTAGTCCGTATCCCACAGGACCAACGACCTGGCCCGTCGAACGGAATCGCATGTCCACTGAAGATATTCGTCTCGGCTATGTGGGCTGCGGATTCGTAGCCCAGCGCATCCACATTCCCAACTTTGTGTCTCTGCCGCAGTGCCGGCTGCTAGCCATCGCGGAGGTCCGCCAGGACCTGGGTCGCCGGGTGGCGGGCCGATACGGCGTGCCCAGGGTCTACCGGACGCACGAGGAGCTGGCCGCCGACCCGGAGATCGAGGCGGTCGGCGTCTCCGCGCCCTACGCGCTGCAGGGCCGCATCGCGGAGGACCTGCTGCGCGCCGGCAAGCACGTGTTCATGGAGAAGCCGATGGCGGTTTCCGTGGCGCGGGCGGAGGCTATTCTCGCCGCTACGCGGGAGGGCAACGCCAGGCTCATGGTCGGCTACATGAAGCGGTACGACCCGGGCAACATTCTCTTCAAGTCCCACCTGGACGCCTGGCGCGAGTCGGGGGAGTGCGGCCGGATACTCCTCGCCCGCAATCACGGTTTTGGGGGCAACTGGATCTACGCGCAGGACCCCAACGTGGCCTTCGAGCGCTCCGACGAGCAGGCGCCGCCCTCCGTGGATGACTGCCCGGAGTGGCTGCCCCAGGAGTGGCGCAGCCCGTACCTCGGCTATCTGCAGCAGTGGACCCACAACATCAATCTGCTCCGGTTCTTCCTGGGCGATTCAGAAGGCAAGGCGCGGGTGGCCGCGGTCAACCTGGACAGCGACGGGATGACCGGCCTCACGGTGCTGGAAATCGGCGGGGTGCGGGCGGTGGTGGAGAGTGGCTACACGAAGTTCCACGCGTGGGAGGAGCATACGCAGATCTACTTCGAGGGCGGCTGGCTCCGGACCCAGGCGCCGCCGCTCATGGCGAAGGAGACCTCCGCCACGGTGGAGCTCTACCGCGCCGCGCATGACGGCCAGCCGGCGCGCCGTACGCAGGAGTTCGCCCCGCCGGGCTGGTCATACCGCGAGGAGGCGAAGGCGTTCGTGGAGTGCCTGCGCACCGGCGCGCCATTCCCAAGCTCCGGCGAGGACACCCTCCACGACGTCCGCCTGTGCGAGGCGATATACCGCCGGTTCCTGGAAAGCCGAGCAGCGTAAGCTAACGCCGGTCGAACCATCCCGTATATAGGGGTGCAATGAGCTGCCCTCAAGACAAGGTGGAAGCGCTGATCCACTATCTAGAGGAAGCAAGAGGTAGGCGGACCGAGCTGCTCGCCTGGCTCTTCAGCCTGCCGCCGCTAGCCAGCGTCGTCTTCATCGTCTCGATGGTCATCGCCCGCGAGCTCGGGTGGCCCCGGTGGCTGCTGATGGACGCAGCGTGGGGACTGCTGGCTGCGGTTGCCTTTCCGATCCTCTTCGACCTGGCCGTGCATCGGCGTGAGTGGGCGGCGATCAAATTCCTCGCTGCATCCGAGGATGATCGCGCCGTCGATACGCTTCTCAAGTCCTTCTTCGCCACCAAAGGGGCACTACGGCGGTCTGTGGAAGCGGCGCTAGCCCGGCTGCTGCCCCGGATGACGCGGGACGATGCCGACAGCCTCACACTCGATGCTCGCGCTGCGCTCGCACGGTTACTCCGCCGCCCGCATCGCGAGCTAGTGTGCGGGGCTATTCACGTGGCGGCGCTAGTAAACAACCTGGAGACGCTGGAGTCCGTAGAAGCGATCGCAGCCGGGCAGTCGCCCGTTCATTTTCCGGCGGCAAGAGATGTGAACGTGCGCCAGGCGGCGCTCAACGCGTTCGGTTCCGCTACGCTTCCGCGGCCCGCGGTGCCCGTCGACCCCCGCCTTCCGCGGCCTGCGCAGCATCCTGACTTCGATCGCTGCACCCTCCTCCGACAATCCGCCGAGTGAGCGTGGCAGTGGAAGCAAACCAGCAACAGATAGAAGCCGCCCTCCGCAAGCTATCGAGCGTGCGCCGCAGCGTACGCAAGGAGGGAGAGCAGACGTTTCGAGACGCAGGAACGGAAGGCGTCGCGAACCTGTGTAGCTATCTCACGGCCGCGGTGCGGCGCCGCCAGTGCTGGCTAGCGATTCTGAACCTTCTAACGTGGGGCATGTGGATCTGCAGCCCACTCATCGTTTGGCACGTGTTCAACTGCCTCTCGCAGACCACCGTCAGCGAGTACTTGTTGTCTTTCTGTTTGGATTTAGACAAGAAGTGCGACGGGATGGTCTGGTCGTCCGTTATGGAACTTGCAGCAATCCTCACCGTGGCTCTGCTGGTGGGAATACCGCGCCTTGCTAGATCATGGCTCACACGGGACATCGTGAGCGGAATCGGAGTCCTCGGTCGCCACACAGACGTGCGGTCGCTCGGTACTCTGCTGGACACGATGCGGTTGTCGCGAGGGACCGTCCGACGCGCAACCTATGAATCTCTCACCAGTCTTTTACCTCGGATCCCAGCGGAGGAGGTGTTCGCGCTTACGCCAACGCAGCGGAAGGCATTACTTTCGCTTCTGCAGCGCGATGAGCCCCGGCTGGTCTGTGCCCTGGTCGGACTCATCGGCCGCGCCGGCATCTCCGAGGCGGCGAGCCAAGTGGGGCGGCTCGCGACCGGCAAGCCTAGCTTAAGACTCCCGACCGCGTACTACCCGCGCGTCCAGGCGGCGGCGCAGCAAGCCCTCTCTACCGCCGCCCTGCTGCGACCGGCGGAGGCCGGAGCGGACACCCTGATGCGGCCGGCGCAGAACGTGGAATCCGAGAGTAGAATCCTCCTCAGGAGTTCTCCTCCAACGTAATACCCCTCAGGGAAGGAGCAGTACCTATGCAAGTCTCGATTCGGCCTCTCCAGGAGCAGGATCTCCCGGAGGCGGACCGCGTCTTTCGCCTCGCATTCGGCACCTTTATCGGCCTCCCCGACCCCATGTCTTTTATGGGCGACGCCGACCTAATAGGCTCCCGGTGGCGCAACGACCCGGCCGCGGCCCTCGGAGCTTATGACGGCGATGCGCTGGTGGGGACCAGCTTCGCCACCCGTTGCGGAAGCTTTGGCGTCTACGGCCCGCTGTCGGTGCGGCCGGACCGGTGGGATCATGGCATCGCCCAGAGGCTGCTGGCGGCCTGCATGGAGCTGTTTGATCGGTGGGGCACGCGGCAGGTGGGGCTGTTCACCTTTCCGCACAGCGCCAAACACATCGGGCTGTACCAGAAGTTCGGTTTCTGGCCGCAGTACCTGACCCCGCTGATGGGCAAACCGGTCCAGGGCGGATCGGACGCCGGGGATTGGGCGAGCTTCGCGGCGCTGGCGCCTCAGGAGCGAGAAGCCTGTCTCGAGAAGTGTCTCGCGCTCACCGATTCGATCTACGCCGGATTGGACGTGCGGAGCGAGATTCAATCGGTCGCCGCGCAGCAGCTTGGAGATACGGTGCTGGTATACGAGGGCACCGAGCTAGCGGCCTTGGCCGTGTGTCACGTGGGCGCGTGCAGCGAGGCAGGATCGGGATCGGTGTATATCAAGTTCGGGGCAGCCCGCGCGGGAAGTGGGGCCGCGGAGCGGTTTGGCCGGCTTCTGTCCGCGTGCGAAGCCCTGGCAGCGGAGCGAGGAGTGGAGCGGCTGGTCACGGGCGTGAACACCGCCCGCCATAACGCGTACCGCTTGACGCTGGAGCTGGGCTTCAGGACGGCCATGCTCGGGGTCGCTATGCAGAGGCCCAACGAGCCGGGCTATAACCGCGCTGACTGCTACGTCATGGACGACTGGCGGTGAGACTTGAGTTATCCGTCCTATATGCGCCCGGCGTCGGCCGGGCGCATATAGGACCTAATGTGCCCTGAGTAGAAAGCGGATTCTGAGCGTGAAACCCTCCTGCGGCGCCGGGCGTAAACTTGACATGCCCGGACCGGCTGCGATACACTAGTGCCTGGAGAACCGGTGGTCGCCTCCGCGACTCGGTTCCTTTTTTGTCTATCACCCCATACGGAGGCCCATCCATAACCATGCTGTTAGGGACGCAGCGCGTCAACGCGAAGGGACACCTGGAGATCGGGGGCTGCGACGTCACCCGCCTCGCCGCCGAGTTCGGCACTCCACTCTATGTCATGGACGAGGCGCTCATCCGGCGGAACTGCCGCGAGTTCCGCGCTGCCTTCGAGTCCCGCTACCCGCGCAACGCCGTCTGCTACGCCGGCAAAGCCTTTCTCACCACCGCGTTCTGCCGGATCATCCAGGAAGAGGGCCTCAACCTGGACGTGGCCTCCCTGGGCGAGCTCTACACCGCCCTCCGCGCCGGGTTCCCGCCGGAACGAATCAACCTCCACGGCAACAACAAGTCTCGCGAAGAGCTGGAGATGGCGGTGCGCAGCCGCATCGGCCACGTGGTGGTGGACAACCTGCTGGAGATCCAGATGCTCGCCGCCGTCACGCGGGAGATGGACCTCTCCATGGACGTGCTCGTCCGCTGTAACCCGGGCGTGGATCCGCACACCCACAAGTTCATCAGCACCGGCCAGGCGGACACCAAATTTGGCCTGAACGTCAAGGACGGCTCCGCCCTGGCGGCGATCCGCCAGATCCTGGCCCATCCGGGCCTCCGGTTCGACGGCATCCACTGCCACGTGGGCTCCCAGCTTTTGGATACGGAGGCACACGAGGGGGCGGTCGACGCGCTCATCGGCTTGATGCGCAGGATCGTAGATGAGACCGGCACGCTCTGCAACGTGGTGAACATCGGCGGCGGGCTCGGGGTCCGCTACCGAAGCCATCACGAGCCGCCCAGCTTCGACCGCTTCGCCGAGACCGTCACCTCCCGGCTGAAGGCCGCCCTGGACGGTGCCAACCTTCCGTATCCCGTGCTCCAGCATGAGCCGGGCCGCGCGCTAGTGGCGGAGGCGGGGACCACGCTGTACACAGTAGGCGCGATCAAAACTGTGCCGATTACGGAGGATCCGGGGCATCGTGTCTACGTGGCCGTAGACGGCGGGCTATCCGACAACCCGCGCCCGCAGATGTACGACGCGGTCTACGAGATCATCGTCGCCAACAAGGCGGACCGGCCGCATGACCAGACCATCACCATCGCCGGCAAGCACTGCGAGACAGACGTGCTGATCTGGGACACCGTAGCCCCTGGCCTGAAGCCTGGCGACGTCATCGCCGTCCAGACCACCGGCGCGTATAATTACGCCATGGCCAGCAACTACAATAAGTTCCTGCGCCCGGCCGTGGTGCTGGTCAACGACGGCGGCGCTGACCTCATTGTGGAGCGCGAGACTCTGGAAGACCTAGTCCGCCACGATGTGATTCCGGACCGCCTCCGCACTCCGGAGGAGCGCGCCGTGCTGGAGTCAGCAGAACAGTCTTCAGTAATCAGTCGTCAGTCCGCAGTTATTGGATAGTATCGGGCCACAGGATTTATGATGCAGTCGAACTTGTGTCAACTCCGACTACCGACTACTGACTACCGGCTACTGACCATGGGTCTCAACCTCACACCAGCAGGCATTCACGCGGCCATCATCGACATCATCGTCGTGGTGCTGAGCATCACGTTCCACGAGTTCGGGCATGCCATCTCCGCGGACCGCCTGGGGGATGACCTGCCGCGCCGGCAGGGCCGGATCACGCTGCTGCCCACAGAGCACTTTGACCCCCTCGGCTTCATCATGATCTGCGTGCTCGCCTTCGGCGGGCTGGGACTGGGCTGGGGCAAGCCGGTCCAGGTGAACCCCGGCGCGTTCCGCAAGCCGCGGAGAGACATGATCCTGGTCGCCGCTGCGGGACCCTTCTGCAACCTTGTTCTTGCCGTCGTCTTCGGGCTCATCCTGCGCTTCCTACCCGTATCTATGGTGTATGACCCGCAGGGCGCACTCAGCCTGACCGGCGAGATGATCCAGGCGTTCCTCGGCGTGAACCTGGCGCTGATGTTCTTCAACCTCATCCCCATTCCGCCGCTTGACGGATCCAAGATACTTTCCAACTTGCTCCCGTTCGAGCAGTCCGTCCGGTACGACCGCGTGATGGCGCAGTGGGGGATTATGATCCTCCTTGCCCTGGTGTTCTTCGGTGGCAGTGTGCTGGCGGCCATGATCGGTCCACCTTCATACGCCGTCTCGAGCTTCCTCGTTGGTCCTCGGTGGCCGCTATGAAACGACTCCTGAGCGGCATGCAGCCCACGGGCAGGCTGCACCTCGGCAACCTGGAGGGCGCCCTGCGCAATTGGGTGCAATTACAGGACGAGTACGAGATGTACTGCTTTGTGGCGGACTGGCACACCCTCACCACGCAGTATGAGCGCCCGCATGAGATCGCCGCCGCCTCGCGGGAGGTGGTCGCCGACTTCGTCGCCGCGGGCCTGGACCCCAAGAAATGCGCCATCTTCCTCCAGTCGCAGGTGAAGGAGCACGCGGAGCTGCACCTGCTGCTCTCCATGGTCACGCCACTAGGATGGCTGGAGCGGGTGCCCACCTTCAAGGAGAAGCGCGACAACCTCCAGCTCAACGAGGAGTCCGTCTCCTACGGCCTGCTGGGCTACCCGGTGCTGCAGAGCGCGGATATTCTCATGTACCGCGCCCACGCCGTACCGGTGGGGAAGGACCAGGTGGCGCACCTGGAGATCACGCGGGAGATAGCGCGGAGGTTCAACCGGCTGTACGGGGAGATCTTCCCGGAGCCGCAGGCCGTGGTCAACGAGCAGACGGCCGTGCTGCCGGGGCTGGACGGCCGCAAGATGAGCAAGAGCTACGACAACGCCCTCTATCTATCGGACGACGCGGATACCGTCGCCCAGAAGGTGATGTCGGCCTTCACCACGGAGACCAAGATCCGCAAGACGGACCCCGGCATCCCGGAGACCTGCGTGGTGTGCCAGCTCCGCCGCCTCTACGACCCGGACGGCTATCTGACCTCATGGGAGGAGGACCGGCGAGGGGTGCGCGGCTGCGTGCAGAACAAGCGGGAGCTGATCGAGATCCTGAACGCCGCCCTGGACCCCATCCGCAAGCGACGCGCGGAGCTGCTGGCGAACCCGGATGAGATCGAGCGCATCCTGGCAGACGGCGCCGCCCGAGCGCGCGCCTCCGCCGCCGCCACCATGGCGGAAGTACGGAAGGCAATTGGGTTCGGGTAGACGTTTCACCGCAGAGGAAGCAGAGAGCACAGAGTTTCTGATGAGGCGATTCGGATTCCGGTGACGCCTCATCCGCTTATGCCCTCATCTCCTTGTCTTTCCTCCGTGTCCTCCGCGCACTCCGTGGTGAACAGCCTCCGAATCTGCTCCGTTCGCGCGGCGTCCAGCGGAGTCAGGCCGCGGCGGCAGCGGCTTGTGCGGTCCGCTCCATGTGCCAGGAGCAGCGCCGCTACCTCCGGCTGGCCGCAGTTCACCGCTCGCCGCAGCGGAGTCTCCCCGTTGCTGTCCCGCGCCTCGATGTGCGCCCCTGCCTCCAGCAGTACGCGCGCTATCTGGGTGTTTCCCCGCCGCGCTGCCATGTGTAGCGGAGTGGCCCGCTTGGGGCCAAAGGCGAGGTTGACGTCTGCTCCATGGCGGATGAGCAGCGCAATCAGTGCCGCGCCGCTTGCCTCCGGAATCCCGTCGCGCCCGGGCAGCTTGTTGGCAGCACCGTATAGCAGCGGGCGGCCGAATGGTCCTGGGGCATCCAGATCCGCTCCAAGCTCGAGGAGCAGCTCGGCGATCTCCGCGCTCCAGCAAATGGCGGCCTCGTGGAGCGCGGTCCCGATAACCTCGTGCCACGCCACCGGATCTTGCTGTAGAGACGGACCCAGCCGCTCCAATCGCTCACGGAACTGGTCCAGGTCACCTCCGGCGGCCGCGTCCAACAGCAGTTCGATCTCCCGCGCCTCCTCCCACTGTCTCTGTACCTGGAACGCCAACTCGACCATGGCCGCCTATCAAAGATCCAAAACGGGAAACGTGGCCTACTTCCCGTGGTTAATCAAGAACTCCGACGCCTCCTCAAAGTACCGGCGCATCGGCCCGGCCGCATCCTCCGGGATTGCCACCTCATCCATAGCAGCCAGCATGTTCGTGAGCCAGGCGTCCCGCTCCGCCTGCCCGATTCGGAACCGGGCGTGGCGCATCCGCAGGTGGGGGTGGCCCCGCTTCTCCGAGTAAGTCCGCGGTCCGCCGAAGAACTGGGCAAGGAAGAGGGCCAGGTGATCGCGGGCGGAGTGAAAGCAGCTCGAGTTGGTTGGATATACCGGCCGCAACACAGGATCGGTCTCCACGCGCCGGTAGAAGGCATCCACCAGCGCGGTGAAGGTCTTCATTCCGCCCACCGCCTCATACACGCTCTCCGCCATCTCCCTGCTCCCTGTCGCCCAGCTACAGCCGCTTCTTCCTAGCGGGATGGGGGACCGGCCCGGCCAGCGGGGGAAGCGGCTTGCCGTCCAGCGTCCGCTTGCTGCCCGGCAGCACGTCCGTGTGCTTTAGCAGCCAGGTGCCCTTTGTGTCCACCCACGTGTCGCGCTCGTGCACGTCGAGCACGGCCGTATGCTCCGCAGCCTTCGCCCCGGCTCGGGCTGGCGCGTCCGCGATCCGGAAGGAAGCCTTCACGTGCGTGGTCGCCACCGCCTGCTTCCCATGCACAACCAGCTTGTCGATGGAGACCCCTACCGTGCCGCTGCCGCGCATGCGTGCCAGCAGGAGCTTCCAGTTCTGCTCGTACTGCTTCCGCGTCTCGATGCGGCCGCCGTCGTTGGCGGTATAGTCCGGCGCGAACGGCGCCATGATGGAGCTTATGTCGCGCATGGCGATTGCGCCGTTCATCCGGTTGTACTGCGACTGTATCGCCGCCCTCACGGCCGTATCCTCCGGCGCCGCGATGGCGAGCAAGAGTAAATAGGCTAAGTGCAAGTCTCCGTACCTTTCCATCTCATAGAAGCGTGGGACCGGGAGCGTAGCGGATTCTGACATCCCGAGCAAAGCGAGGGATCTGCTTTACGGAGACAGCGCGTACTCTGCCGGAAAAAGCAGATTCCTCCCCAGGGGCCGGCCCTCGCCGCTGTCCGCTTCGCGGCCAAGGCGCGGCTCACCCGCGCTCGGAATGACAGCACGTCTCAGTCCACCAGCCCGCGGCCCTTCGTCTCTATCACCCACGGCATGGCGAGAAGCCCGACCAGCGGCACCACGCCTACCCAGACCAGCGCGGCCATGGCGCTGTTGACGGCGTTGGCCCCGCGCGCCGCGATGTTCCCAACCAGGAACGGGCCCGCCGAGGCGATGATCCGACCCACGTTGTAGCAGAATCCCGCGCCCGTGCCCCGAAGCCGGGTGGGGAACAGCTCCGGTAGGTAGTAGGTGAAGCTGCCGAAGACGCCGAAAACGGTGAGCCCGATGGGGAAGTACATGTAAAGCCGCGTGTGGGGGGCCAGGTCGAGTCCGAAGGCGCAGATAAGGGAAGCCGCGGAGCCCACGAAGTAGAGGATGAACATCGGCTTCCGGCCCAGCGCCTTGGAGATAGGCGCGGTGAGCAGCGTCCCCAGCAGCCCGCCCCAGTTAAAGCAATTGGTCGCGATCTTGGTCCAGGTCTCCGCCTCCCCTGGCAGTCCGGCTATGCCCGCGAGACCCCTTGCCACGGTCGCGATGAAGGCATTACAGCTCCACCACATGATCAGCGCCGTCACCGCCATGGAGAACCCGCTCAGCGTGATGCGCCGGTACTGCGGGCTGAACAGCTCCGCGATACGCGGCGCAATCCCGCGCGACGCGGCGTCCTTCCACCGCTCCGGCTCCTTCACGAAAATCCGCACGAGGAATGCGAAGAGGGCAGGGATGAGCCCGCTGAGGAAGACCCAACGCCAGGAGTGTGCCGGGTCCGACTTGAGGAAGACGCCGGCTATCTGGAAGTTGACAAAGGTCGCCAGGAACAGGCCGATGGGCGCGGAGGTGTAGAGCAGCGCGCCCGCCTCTACGCGCCGCTTCTCCGGCACCACTTCCGCGACCATGGAGGCGCCGGCCGCCCACTCGCCGCCGATGCCGAGGCTCGAGATGACGCGGCAGATTCCCAGGATCCAGATGTTGGGGGCGATCGCGCAGAGGGCGGTGCCCACCGCGTACACGGTCATGGTGAGAAGCAGCGTACGCGTGCGGCCGATCTTGTCCGCCACCCGGCCGAACAGGATGCCGCCGATAGCCCAGCCGATCAGCAGAATCGACGTGAGTATGCCGCCCCAATGGAGGGTCTCCGCCTTCGCCGCCTTCGAGCCCAGCGGCAGCCCCAGCAGCGTGGGGACGCAGTTGGGCGCCACGTAGTTGAACAGCAGCCCGTCGAAGACGTCGAATCCCCAGCCTAGCCAGGCGGCGAACAGCACCGTCCACTGGTAGCCGTTCATGTCCAGCAGGCAGCGGCCGGACCTTAGGGCAGGTTCGGGACTGGGGATGAGGGTGTCATCGGGAGAATCCACCTGCGCCTCCTAGCGTTGAGGGTGTACGACTCCGGTTCCCTGTTCGCCCGCCCGTCGCCGGGATTCCTCCTGGCCGCCGTTATCCAGACTGAAGACGGGAGACGGCCGTCATCCTGAGCGCAGCGAAGGACCTGCTTTACGGCAACGGTGCGTAGTCTGCCGGAAAAAGCAGATTCCTCCCCAGGGACCGGCCCTCGCCGCTGTCCGCTTTCGCGGCCAAGGCGCGGCTCACCCGCGCTCGGCATGACATGGGCGCTCTGTCGTCCGTCAGTCCACGATTCCGAACACGGCCCCTTGCGGGTCACGCAGGACGCTGAAGCGGCCCACGTTGGGTACGTCCGTGCCGGGCACAATGACGCTGGCGCCCAGTGAGGTCGCCTTCTCGACGGCGGGATCGCACTTCTCTACCGCGAAGTAGATCAGCCAGTTCGGCGGCACGTCGCCCCACTGCGGCTGGATGGCCATCATCCCGGCGATCCCCTTGCCTCCATTCGTGAATTCA
>CAYNFH010000124.1:11063-19670 GCA_964396385.1 uncultured Chthonomonadaceae bacterium
GCCCCATCCGAACAGGCCAGTGTAGAATGCTTTCGCATTCTCCGTGTCCCGGGTGTTCAGCTCCGCCCAGCAGTAGGTCCCCGGCTCCTGCTGCAGCGCGAATCCGTGGTGCCGTCGCGGCTCCCATACGCAGAGAATCGCGCCGGTGGGGTCCTGTACCACCGCCAAGCGTCCTACGTCCATAACGTCGAACGCGCCTGCCATGACGTTGCCGCCGAGCTGACCTGCCTTCTGCGCGGATTCGTCCGCGCTGGCCACGGATACGTAGGCCGTCCAGTGCGGCGGCACCCCCGGCTTCTGGTCCTGGTAGAGCGCCCCTACGTCCTTGCCGCTCTTCTGGCACATGGTGTAGACGCCTTTCTCGCCCATGGGAAAGTCGATGAACGACCATCCGAACAGCTCGCCATAAAACCGCTTCGCGCCCGCCGAATCGGGCGTCTCCAGATCCAACCAGCAAAACGTTCCCGGCGCGTGTGACTGAACCTCCACAGTAGTCTCCTCCTTAGAAACCGGCCGATGACGGATGACGTCGGACGGACGGAACCCGGAATCCGTCGCTCCTCCGTCTGTCGACGAATTGCCCGCTCGCTATCCGGACGCGCTAGTATATCGCATCCGCGACACGTCCGCCAGGTGTGGGAACCCGGCGGGCTTTTGGGCGTCCTCTCTATGATTGAACCCTCAATAGACCGCCGGCAAGGAGGAAAGGGGATCGCAAAATGGCCACCATGGTAGCGGCTCTCTTCGACGACTTCACGCACGCGCAGGGCGCGGTGGACGACCTTATCAACAGCGGCTTCCCGCGCGAGAGCATCGGCATCATCGCCCACGAGGCCGCGCACGACAACGCCGCCTACATCGATCGCAGGGGCGACACGGTCCCGGACCCGGACACCAAGATGGCGGCCGGGATGGGCGTAGGCGCCGTCGTGGGCGGGGCCGCGGGACTCGTCCTGAGCCTGGGGGCGCTCGTCCTGCCCGGGATAGGCCCTGTGGTGGCGGCCGGCACCCTCTACGCGGTGCTGAGCGGCGCGCTGCTCGGGGCCGCGACTGGTGGGGCCGTCACGGCGCTGGTGGAGGCCGGCGTGCCGCGCTCGCAGGCTGAGTACTACGCGGAGGGCGTCCGCCGCGGCGGCACCCTGGTCACCGTGGAAGCTTCCCAGGATCGGAAGGACGCCGCAGAGCAGATCCTGAACCGGCACGGCGCGGTGAACGTGGAGGAGCGCGCCGCAATGTGGCGCTCTTCCGGCTGGAGCGGCTACGACGTCAACGCCCAGCCCTACACCCGCGAGCAGATCGCCCGGGCCCGCGAGGACCAGCGCAAGGCGGCGTGACCCGCGACCGAGGACGACCGTCGGACTAAGGTCCTCGGCTGGGTGGCCTAGCGGCCGAGTGTCCACCTTCGTGGACACGAGTCGTAGTGGGGCTGTTGGCGGAAGAAGGACCGTTAGTCGCTGGCTAAGACCCATAGGAATCTTGGCAGCTTGCGCCAAACCTGCCGGCGTGAGTACGGAAAGAGATGCCACCGCTCCGGCAGGAGCCCCTGCCATGCGCGTGCCGTGGCGGGCCGCTGTCGGCTGCCTCCTGCTGTGGGCGGCCTTCGGGTGGTTCTGGCTCGTGCCCCTGTTCCGGCCGCGGGGACTCTACCTTGGCGGCCGGTACGCGCTCTCGGACCTCTACCTCGGCCTGCCCATCGCGCTGGCGGCGCTGGGTTCGCTCGTCCTCTCCCTACTTCCAGCCCGGCTGCGGCGGCCGGTCGGCTTCCGGTACGCTGCCGTCTGCTTCAGCGTGCTGGTGAGCATCCTGGTCCTGGATGGCGCCGCGGCGATGTGGAAGGCGATGCGCTGGGACTACTGGTGGGACTACCACCACGTGGAGCGCAACGGCAACCGGCACGACCCGGACCTGGGCTGGGTGCGGCAGCCGCACCTGGCCTGGAAAGGGCGCGATAGGGGAGACGGGAGCGTCAACTGGTACCGCACGGACGAGAACGGCTTCCGCAACCCGCCGAGCATCACGCGGGCCGACCTGGTCTTCCTCGGCGACTCCTTCACGGAAGCCGCCGAGATCCGCGCGGAGGAGTCGTTTCCCAGCCTGGTCGGCGCTGCCACGCGCATGCCTGCGGTCAACCTGGGGCGCAGCGGCTACGGCCCGCCCCAGGAGCTAGTGGTCCTGCGCAAGTACGGGCTGCGGTACCACCCGAAGGCCGTGGTCTGGCAGATCTACGAGGGGAACGACCTGGTGGACGCGGAGCACTTCCACGGCTGGCTCACGGACCGCCCGGCCGCCGTCGTCCACGCCCGGCCGCACGGCTTGGCCGCCAACTACGTCGCCTTCTCCCCGCTGATGTGGCAGCTCAGCAAGACCTGGCCGCCGGTCATTCCGGACCCTTCCGTGCGCTACCCGGACGGCTCACTACACGTCTACCGCGGTGCGGGCAAGGAGGAGTACGCCAACTACGCCACAGAGAAGCACCCGGAGGGGCTGCGGGTGACGGAAGAGTCCATCGCGGAAGGGCTGCGGGTCTGCCGCGCCAATGGTATCCGTCTGCTGGTCCTCTTCGCGCCCACCCGCAACCGCGTCTACGCGCCGTTCCTCCAGTACCGCCGAATCGGCGACGAGCAACGCCTCATTCCCGGCGGCCCGGAGGAGCGCCCCACGGACTTCGGCCCCAGCCTCGGCCGCTTCTGTCAGGGAATCGGCTGCCCCTACGTGGACCTCACCGCACCATTCCACGCCCAGGCCGCCCAGGACATCCGCCGCCTCTACTTCCTGGACGACTTCCACTTCGACACCGCCGGCCACGACCTTACTGCACGCAAGGTGTGCGAGTGGCTCAGAGCAGAGTCGGACCGAATCCGACAATCAACCAACAGATAACGCTGTTGTCCCCATATTCTTCCGGGCGCTCGAATGGACCGGAAATGGCGGTTGCGCTAATGTGGGAAGAAAGGACGAAGTTTCAGCGTCTAACTTGTGCGGAATGAGTGTTCCCATTATGATGTGCCGCTACTTGTCGAGGGTGCCTGAGGAACCATGCGAGCAGCCACAAAACAAGCATTGCTATGTGCGTTAGCGTGCTTCTCCTTTGGTGTCAGCCGATGTCTGCCCTTCCAGTCCGGCTCTTCGCGCCGGGTCCTGGCCGGGCAACAGATTGCCACACGCTCCTTTATCGGATCAAGAGGCGGCGATGAGCGCCAACTTGCCGATGTCAAACTCTGCTGGTGCCCGCCCGGCCGGTTCATTATGGGAAGCCCGCCGGACGAGACGGAGCGGCGCCCGACTGAAGATCAGGTCGAGGTGACGCTCACCAGAGGTTTCTGGATGGGGAAGTATGGGGTAACGCAGGGCCAGTGGAAACGGGTAATGGGCAGGTTTCCTGGCCAACTGGATGCGGGCTCAGGGGATGACTTCCCGGTTTATAGTGTCAATTTCGCCGAAGCCGAGGAGTTCTGTCGTAGGTTGACGCATCAGTTACGCCTCTCTGGCGCTTTGCCTCAGGGTTTGGAATTCCGCATTCCCACCGAGGCGCAACGAGAATATGCCTGTCGCGCCGGAACCACGACGGCCACTGCCTTCGGCGACCGCTTGAGCAGTCGACAGGCCAACTTCGACGGAAGCCACCCGTACAACGGCGCGATTCGGGGTCCGTATCTGCGACGCACAGAGCAGGTAGGCCGCTATCCTGCCAACCGTTGGGGATTGCATGACATGCACGGAAACCTTGATGAGTGGTGCCGAGACGTGTTCTACGAGACGTTGCCGGGTGGCACAGATCCCGACCTATCAAACGCGAAGTCGCCTGGATCGCGGGCACGCCGGGGTGGGGTCTGGGACGATCCCGGCTGGGCGTGCCGTTCGGCTTCACGCCGTGCATTCGAGCCGGAGCGTCGAGCGAACCATATAGGTTTTCGCGTCGTCATGGTCCAGCTCTAGCGTATGCAACAAGGGCCGGCCTGGTGACGCCATTTAGGGGTTTCGCACATCTTGCCCGGCAGGGCCGTCACGCTGCAGTTGACAGCAAGAGCGTCGAATGCACCGGCCACTAATTAGGGCTACTTCGCGAAGTAGGCCACCAACTCGTCGATCGTCACCATCTTCGGCGGAGACCCTGTATCGGTTCGTGGCCGAATTACCCAGGCCCTCCTCAACTGGCGCGACAGGGCACGCGTCGTTGGGCTCGGCGGCAGGCTAATCGTGAATGGCAGCTACATCTCCAGGAAGCCAGAACCGGGAGACTGTGATACGCTGTTTGTGTATGACGAAGCATCCGAGGATCTGCTTGAGCACGATGAGCGGGCACGGCTTGCGGTGGATTACCGGCGCTGCAAGGAGCAGGGCTTCGGAGACCTCTTTATTCTCTCCAGACGCGCCGCCGAGCGCTTTCCGACGTTCTGTCGGATGGACGTGTTCGACTTCGATAAGGCGAGTAAAGTACCGAAGGGCGTAGTGGAGGTGGACCTATGATCACGAACGCGCAACAACTTGATGTGGCGCTCCAGCAGATTTCGAGCTTCGCGGATACGCTTGAGGCCATGCGCCTGCACGCAGCCGAGACTAACTCTACGCTGTTCCCGCTGGCCTCCGAGCCATACATCAAGCGCATCCAAGAGCTGAATGCGGAAGTGCGGACTTACTTTCAGAATAACGACGGGCAGGCTCTCGCCGGTTCCAGAGCTAGCGCCGGCCGCTAGCCCTCTTTCGCGAAGCGGGCTACCAGCCCCTACGAGCGCGTGGCGCGAACCTTTCGCGCACTAATGCGTCCAAGATCGGTAACCCAGCAACGCTGACCTAGTGGAGGACACATGCGTACAAACACGGTCCGCGGATTTGTCCTATTCCTGGTCCTCGCCACCGCGCCGGTCGTCGCCCAGCAACCTCCCAGGCAGCGAGAGGGCGATCTCAGGGTGGGCGACGCCGCCCCGGACCTCACCCTTCAGGAGCTCCGCACCGGCCATACCGTGCGGCTCGGAGACCTACGGGGGCAGCCGGTGGTCCTCGTGTTTGGGAGCTGTACCTGACCGCCCTTCCGTCACTCGGTCGGTCTGATCGAGAAGCTCTACGGCGACCGCAAGGACAAAGCCCATCTCTACGCAATCTACATCCGCGAGGCGCACCCCGCGGACGGCCGCCAGCACCCGGAGAACATCCGCGAAAACATCCTCATCCAGGATCCCAGAAGCCTCGAGGAGCGCAGGAAGGTGGCCGAGCAGTTCGCCTCGCAGTTCCATGTCTCCCTGCCCATCCTCGTGGATACGATGGACGACCGCGCCGAGCGGGCCTATCCCGCCTGGCCGGATCGGGTATACGTCATCGACAAGGACGGTAGGATCGCCTACAAAGGCGGTCCCGGTCCCGGCGGCTTCTCGATTCCCGCTGCTCAGTCCGCGCTCGATGGCGTGCTCGGCGGCTCTCAGCCGGTGTCCGCTCCCCAGGTCACCTCTTCCGGCGGCTCGGACCTGCCGCCGATGCTACGCGATCGGCTCACCCTGTTGCTGGACCGAGCGGGAGTGGAGCAGGGCGTGCGCGACCGGGCCCTGCGCATAGCCATCGATAAGCTTCAGGCCTTCCGCGACGTGGTGCGGGCCCGCCGCGCCCTTCTGGAAGTGAGCGCGGAACAGGACGCTGGGAAGGCGCTTGCGGCCTACCGGGATGCCCAGCAGCGGTACACAGCAGCCGCTCAGCAGGCCGACCGGGACCTGAGCGGCGACTCTCGGGCTCGATGGCAAGGCGCTCCTTCAAGCGCGACTCACGGCCATGGGGCTGCTGGGCGTTTCGTTCGTGGCTCCGATGGCGGGCGGCATGGGATCCGGCCTCACGGCGCCGCCTGCTGCCCATTAGATTCCCGCCCGCGAGCTTGCATCGGCTTGCTGCCGCAGCGGCAAATCTGGTATACTAAGCTATACTATTTGACCCACGAAACGAGCCCCTGACGGGGTTCGTTTCGTCGTTTCAGAGGGGTGAGTCCATGCCGGGATTCCAGATAAAGAGCGACTACAAGCTGCAGGGTGACCAGCCCCAGGCCGTGGACCAGCTAGTGCAGGGACTGAAGCAGGGCCATCGGTACCAGACGCTGTTGGGAGCGACGGGCACTGGGAAGAGTGTGGCATGGGACGAGCCAGTGAGCATCCATCTCGGCGGAGACCGCTACTACCGTGGCCCTATAGGCAAGCTCATAGATTCCGTTGTGGGCAAAGAGCAGCTAACGGGGTCCGTGGAGCTTGCGACACCCGCGGGTTGGCACATCCTTGCGTGGGACGCGGCGACTGGCTGCTCCGAGTGGCGCCCTCTTTCGGCCCTGAGCCGCCACGAATCGCCCTCCCAACTCTACAAGCTAACCACCTCATGTGGGCGGACGGTCACCGTTACTGGCGACCACAGCGTATGGGTGCTGCGCTGCGGCCAGCTTCACCTCATCCAGGGGGATGACGTTACACTGGGCGATGCACTACCGGTACCAACCAGCATCCCGGCACCGGATCATCCACTCAACGGCATCAACCTGCTCGCGATGCTGGAGGGTGCGGGAACAGAGTGCGCCTCAGTTGACGTCAGAGCTGCGCTCGATGATCGGCGAACGATTCTGAGAGAGGTTCTGCGCAACCACTATCCGGGCGCCTCCCACTGCAAGATGTGGGCTCTGCGACACGATCCCAGGACACGCGGGGTCAGGCCTGCTGCCGCAACTGCGCTCCTGGAGCGCGGAGGAATCACACTGGCAGAGGTCCGGCTCTCAGCGAAGTCAGGCACATGGCCTGCAGAGTTGCCTGTGACGGAGGCGTTGGGCACGATTTGCGGCCTGTATCTTGCTGAAGGGCACGCTGCGGACCGATTCGCGCTC
The DNA here is from genome assembly GCA_964396385.1 of uncultured Chthonomonadaceae bacterium. Taxonomy (GTDB): domain Bacteria; phylum Armatimonadota; class Chthonomonadetes; order Chthonomonadales; family CAJBBX01; genus CAYNFH01. The sequence continues at coordinate 17,905 of CAYNFH010000124.1, forward strand.
CTTTCAGTCCGTGACGCGGAGGTCCAGGCGGAGCTGCAGCGATGTCTCACTTCCTGTGGTATACCTAGCTTCCGTCGTCCTGATGGCGACTTCGTGATAGGTACGCGCATGTGGCGCAACCTGCTCGCGTACTGGATGGGGGACCATGCGCAGAACAAGCGGATGCCGGAGTTCTGGCCTGCCGTGGACAACACGGTCCTTGCCTCCATGCTCCGCGGGTACTTCGAAGGAGATGGAGGGGTTGAGCGGGGAGGCGTTACTGCTGTCACGTTGAGCAAGGAACTGGCGGCGGATGTGGTTGAGGCTGTGCTGAGGTTTGGAATCTGGGCCAGAGTGCGACAGGTCCAGAAGCGCAAACCTAACGGTGAGTACGGCCAGTACTACCGGATCACCATCTCGGGCGCAGAGAACCTGGCGCGATTCCAGGAGGAAATCGGCTTCATCAGTGTACGTAAGGGGCTGGCGCTGGCCTCCTGTGTGAAGGAGCGCGGCAATACCAACGTGGACCTGGTGTACGGAGTCGGTCCACGGTTGCTGGCAGAGCGCGAGAGGCTCGGCCTGCTTCAGCGGGAGGTGGCGATGCGAGCGGGCTGCACACGCACCATGATCTCGGCCATCGAGTGCGGCAAGCGGCATCCCTCGCGCGAGCTGTTCCGGCGCATCTGCGCAGCTCTAAACATTAAAGACCCAGCGTTCCGAGGTCTTGCGGAGGTCCACTGGTCTCCAGTCGCGCAGGTCGAGACCTGCCCCGCTTCTTCGCCATACGTCTATGACTTCAGTGTGGAAGGATTCGAGACGTTCCTTACCGGCCGGGGTGGTCTGTTCGTTCACAACACCTTCTCCATGGCCAACGTCATTGAGCGGGTGCAGCGGCCGGCGCTGGTGATCGCCCACAACAAGACCCTCGCCGCCCAGCTCTGCTCGGAGTTCCGCGAGTTCTTCCCGGACAACGCCGTCGAGTACTTCGTCAGCTACTACGACTACTACCAGCCGGAAGCATACATCCCGCAGAGCGACACCTACATCGAGAAGGACGCCCAGATCAACGACGAGATAGACCGTCTGCGCCACTCCGCGACCCAGGCGATTCTGGAGCGGCGGGACGTCATCATCGTCGCGAGCGTCTCCTGCATCTACGGCCTGGGCTCCCCGGAGGAGTACAGTAAGATCATCCTCTCCTTCCGCCGCGGTGAGACCCTGGACCGCGAGGAGGCCCTGCATCGCCTGGTGGACATGCAGTTCACCAGGAATAACCTGGAGCTCCAGCGCGGCACCTTCCGGGTCCGTGGCGATATCCTGGAGGTCCAGCCTATCGATGAGGAGATCATCATCCGCACCGAGTTTTTCGGCGACGAGATCGAGAAGATCACCCTCGTGGACCCGCTCACGGGCGAGGTCCTCGGCTCCCGCGACTCCGTCACGGTCTTCCCGGCGAGCCACTTCGTGACCAGCGCCGAGCGGCTGGAGCAGGCCATCGTTCAGATCGAAGAGGAGATGAAGGAGCAGGTCGCCAAGTTCACGGCCGAAAACAAGCTCATCGAGGCGCAGCGCATCGAGCAGCGCACCCGCTTCGACATCGAGATGATGCGCGAGCTCGGCTACTGCTCCGGCATCGAGAACTACTCCCGCTACATGGACGGCCGCGCGCCCGGCACGCCGCCCAACACGCTCTTCAACTACTTCCCCGAGGACTTCCTGGTCATCGTGGACGAGTCGCACCAGACCATCCCGCAGCTCCGCGGCATGTACGCGGGCGACATGTCCCG
>CAYNFH010000125.1:0-19544 GCA_964396385.1 uncultured Chthonomonadaceae bacterium
GGCCCGTGGAGGAGCGGGTAGGGGACTGGCTCGAGTTCTACACCGAGTTCCCCAGGGAGAAGCTCCGCACCCAGGCGGCCCGCTGCATGGACTGCGGCATCCCGTTCTGCCACTCCGGCTGCCCCCTGGGCAATATCATCCCGGACTGGAACGACCTGGTCTACCGGGACCACTGGAAAGAGGCGCTGGAGCGACTTCACGCTACCAACAACTTCCCGGAGTTCACCGGCCGCCTCTGCCCCGCCCCCTGTGAGGCGGCATGCGTCCTGGGCATCAACCAGGACCCGGTGGCTATCAAGCAGATCGAGTGGAATATCATCGACCGGGCGTTTGAGATGGGGCTGGTCCATGCGGAGCCGCCGGCTGTCCGCACCGGAAGGACGGTGGCGGTGGTGGGCAGCGGGCCTGCCGGGCTGGCTGCGGCGCAGCAGCTCAACCGCGCCGGCCATACGGTGACCGTGTTCGAGCGGGACGACCGCATCGGCGGCCTGCTCCGGTACGGCATCCCGGACTTCAAGATGGAGAAGTGGGTGCTCAACCGTCGCCTCAATCTGATGGAGGAGGAGGGGATTGAGTTCCGCACCGGCGTGAACGTCGGCCTCGATATCACGGCGGAGGAGCTGCGCGCCGGGTTCGACGCGGTGGTGCTCACCGGCGGCAGCACCGTCCCGAGGGACCTGCCTGTTCCGGGACGGGAGCTGGCGGGCATCCACTTCGCCATGGAGTTCCTCACGCAGCAGAACCGCCTCAATGCGGGAGACCCCGTACCTGATGAGGAGCGAATTTCGGCGGCGGGGAAGCGTGTCGTGATCCTCGGCGGAGGAGACACCGGCTCAGATTGCCTGGGCACGTGCCACCGGCAGGGCGCCGCGGAAGTGTACCAGTTCGAGCTGCTCCCCAAGCCGCCGGACGACCGCACGCCCTCCATGCCGTGGCCCAACTGGCCCTTCATCCTGCGCAGCTCCCATGCGCACGAGGAGGGCGGGCAGCGCGACTGGAGCATCAATACCACCGCCTTCAGCGGCTCCAATGGGCGCGTGGAGAAGCTGCACGGCGTGCGCGTGGAGTTCGGAGAGCCGGGACCGGATGGGCGCAGACCCATGAACGCCGTGGCAGACAGCGAGTTCGAGCTGGGGGTGGACCTGGTGCTGCTCGCGCTCGGATTTATGCATCCCCAGCAGGAGGGGCTCCTGAACGACCTCGGCGTTGAGTATGACGCGCGCGGCAATGTGCGCTCGGACGCGGACTATCAGACGAGCGTGCCGGGAGTGTTCGCGGCGGGCGACATGCGCCGCGGTCAGTCCCTGATTGTGTGGGCCATCTCGGAGGGCCGGGAGGCGGCGCGCGGGGTGGATCGCTTCCTCACCGGCACCAGCCTGCTCCCGCTCACCGGCGCCAAGATGCGGTGATCGTGCTGTAGTTGTTCTGCCGCATGTAGGGGCGGCCCTGTGTGGCCGCCCGCCTTTCTGCCCGGAGGCTGAAGCCACGGCAACAAGAACTCAACGTCCGCCTGCGCGGACCATCCTGCATCCCATAAATTGCGAAGCGCCGGGACACCTTCCCGGCGCTTCCTGATTCTGGGCTAGACTTTGCCTACGCGGCGGCGCAGCAAAGGCTCCCGCGATCCGCAAGGATTCCGCTCGCTGATGGAAGGCTGGGGTGGACATACTCCACCATGCCATCATCGGCCACCCGCCGCTCCGCGTGCGTATCCAGGTAGCGCAGCACGTTCCACGGCACCGAGACCTCGACCGGAAGGTCCATCGCGCTGAACCACAACCGCACCCGTATCTGCTGTTCGAAGTTGTACATCTCAGACCTCCTGCCTCTCAGCGCCTGGCCCTCTGCGCCCGGTGGCGCATTCACCCGCCTCCGCGGCTCCCGCGCTGCCCATTCTCCCTGTTGTTCTCTACTGGAACAGACGTAGGCGCGCGGCAAAGGTTACGTTTTTTGCCGGGTAGTTTGCTGTCGCAATGGCGGCCGAGGATTCGGAACAGATCGGAACTTCAGGTGGTCCTAGGGGGGTCTATAGAAGTAGCCTACGTGGAGGTATGAGACATGAGGCGAACGACAACGATACTTGGAACTATCGCGGCGCTGGGCTGCCTGGCGTGCGTCCGGCCCGCTCAAGCTCAATTCGGGGGGTATTTCGGGTCCCCGGTCATGGGTTACTTCGGCAACCCCATAAGCTACGTCACCGGCGGGTTTGGGAACATGTCGATGAGCCCCTACGCGCCGGTCCTGAACTGGTGGTCGCAGGCGCCCAGCCCAAACACCGGCTACGTGCCGCAGGACGTGCTGATGTACCAGGCCACCCAACTCGCACTGGCCGAGCAGGCGGCAGCGCAGGCGGCCCAGGCGGCCGCACAGGCGCAGCGGGCCGCCGGCGAACCGCAGGGGACAAGCAACGACCAGGGCGTGACGGTCACCGACAACGGCAACGGCACCGTCACGACGATTGCGCCCCAGGCGGCGCCCGCACCCATGACGAGGGCTTCCACCGCCGTGGGGATAGAGCGGCTGTCCAACAACCGCCTGATGCTCCGGTGGGCCGGAGACACGGCGCAAGTCACTTCCGTTGTGTTCAGCCTGCTGGACAGAAAGGGGCGCGCCCAGGCGCAGAAGACGGTGACCACGCTGCCGGTGCAGGCGGAGCTTACACGGCGCGCCGGCACCGCCTACTATCAGGTGGTCGTCCACTACGCGGACGGCGAGACCACAACCATCGCCGCGCCAATCTAGAATGCCCGGTGCGCCGGATGGAAGGCCCTCGGCGTCTCAATACGCCGAGGGCCTTTTCATGGAAAGCGAACGCGCGTATAATTACTGGACAACGCCGGGTAAACTCGATATAATCAAGCTCTCACGGAACTGCCCCGGATGGCGTAGGTTCGTCTCGACGCATTCACGAAAGGCAGGTACGGAGCATTGAGGATCTGCGCGTCCTCCCGTCGCTACGCGACAACCACCATCGCCTCGCTCATCTTTGTACTCGCTGCTCTTGCCGGTTCAGCCAACGATCTCAACTCCATCAAGCTCAAAGTAGGGGGGCAGGAGCTCACCCTATCCGTACCGGCGGTGTATGACGGCCATGAGGTCTACCTGCCCCTGGATGCCCTTCGCGCTTTCGGCGCATCCGGCAGGGTGAACGCGCGCGGGGATAAGGCGCGCGTGACCTTTGCGGATGGCAACGCGGCGGACATCGAAGTCGCGCAGCCGACGGGCGTGCCCATGCTCCCGCTCACGCCCCTCAACACCTATCTCAATGCGGAGATAGACCAGCACCGGGGCGTCTGCGAGATGTACGCGCGCGTGCTCTGGGCGGACGTTGCCGGCGGTAAAGTGCGCATCGCGACCAGTTTCCCCGCCCCTACCGAGATGCGTCAGGCCGGCGACCGACGCAACCCGGAGTACCGGCTGGACTTCATCGGTGCGGCCCTGCCCATCAACTTCGTGGATCCGGTTTTCGACCGTGAGCCCCGCATCCGAGGCCTCAAGGTGGAGCGCATCCGGGGTGGGGTGCGGGTAACCGTCGTGCCCGCGCCGGGTGTCGCGGCGCTGGGGCCGCAGATGCTGGGCGCCAGGACCTACCTGGTGCGGCTGGACGGCTCCCCTCTGCAGGGCGCGTCGAACCCGCAGCCGGACCGCCGGGTGGTCCGCACCACGCCGCAGCCGGTCCGCAACCCCGATCCGGCGGAAGAGCCCGTCCATCTTCCCGCTCCGCGACTATCCGCTCCATCCGCCTCTTCTGCCGGACACGCTGTAGGTGAGGGGCTGGTCCGTGTCACCGGTCTGAAGTTCGATGCCCTGGATGCCAACCACGTGCGCCTGAAGGTGGAGACGGCGGGGCGCGCCAACGCATCCGCGCGGCTGGTGGGCGAGCCGGCGCACCTGGTGATCGACGTTCCCGGTTCCGTTCTGGATATGGAACAGCACGAGTGGGAAGTGTCCCATCCGCTTGTGCGGGAGATCCACGCAGGGGCCGGCGAGAAGCCAGGCACCACGCGGATAACACTGGACCTGTCTCGCGTGGTCGCCTATCACGCGCTGCCGCCCGGCGGGGACGGCTTCTACGTGAACCTGAGCTCCCCACGCGGCGCCGGACGGAGATTGGACAACGTTATCATCGTGGTGGATCCGGGTCACGGCGGTCCCGCCGACGGCTGCTCGGCCATGGTAGAAGGTCACAAAGTATTTGAGAAGAACATCACGCTCTCCGTGGGCAACAAGCTGCGCGCTCTCCTGCGGGAGGCGGGCACCAACGTGATCATGACCCGCAGCGGAGACCAGGACGTAAGTCTGGCAGACCGGCCGGACATAGCGAATCACAACAACGCGGACCTCTTCGTGAGCATCCACGTAGACGACTGCACCATCCCCAACACCGGATCCGGCACCACCGCGTACTATCACGGGGATGACGCTAGCAGCCGGGCCCTGGCCCACGCTATCGTGGAAAGCATCGGGCAGGTGAGCGGTTTGCCGTGCCGCGGCGTGAGGTCGGATAAGGTGCTGTACCACACCGGGCTGGCGGTGCTGCGTCGCTGCACCGTGCCGGCCGTGCTGGTGGAGATGGGCTACATCAACAACGACAAGGACCGCCGCAAGCTGGTGGACGAGGAATTCCATCAGGCGGTAGCCGAGGCGATATTCGAAGGCATACGCTCCTATGTGGAAGGCGGCGTCGCGCTTGGCCACACGAGCCACACCATAACGAGGTAATCACATGCGCCGCCTGCTGCTTCTGGTACTGCTGTTAGCCGCCGCCTTTGCCGGCGGTTCTCTTTTGTCTCACCGATCGCAGACGCCTGCCGGCCCCGGAACGTATAAGGGGGATGGCAGCGTGACCATCGCCACGCCGGAGGCCGAAGGGAACGGCGTCGGCCTCCGAACCAGGACGGTGGAGGTCCCCAGGAACCGCGAACCCATCAAAAGCGCGCTCGAGTCGCTGCTGGAGTACCATGGGGACAGGGCCCATCCCAACGCACTTCCGGAGGGGACCCGCCTGCTGGGCGTGAACCTGCGCGACGGCGTGGTGACGGTGGACCTGAGCCGGGAGTTCAATGCCCTCCGGGAGGGCGGAGACACCGGCGAGTCGCTGGCCCAGAATGCGCTGCGGAAAACGCTGGCCCAGTTCCCGCAAGTGCAGCGCATGCGCGTGCTGGTGGAAGGCAAGCCGTTTGAGAGCGAGCATACGGATTGGACGGAGCCGATCCCCGTACGGGACGAAGACGCCCAGGCAGGAGGCGTCCAGTGAGCATCATTGATCAATCGGTGGACGGAGCCATCCGTCCGTCCTCCGTCCTCCGTCCTTCGTCGTTGGAGGCCGCCTCCAACATTACCGATAATGCCGTAGTGCGGGCAGGCAAAGGGGCCGATGCGCCCATCGGCGTCTTCGATTCCGGTGTCGGCGGCCTGACAGTAGTCGGGGCGCTGCTGCGCCGCTCGCCATCCGAGCGCGTGCTCTACCTGGCGGACCAGGCGCACGTGCCGTACGGGGGCCGCCCGCTGGAGGAGATCCGCGAGCTGGCCACCGGCATCAGCCGCTTCCTGGCGGAGCAGGGCTGCCGTGCGGTGGTCATGGCCTGCAACATATCAAGCGCGGTGGCGCTGCCCGGCGTCCGGGAGATGCTGGCGCCACTTCCGGTCTTTGGCATGATAGGCCCCGCGGCGCGCCGGGCGACGGAGCGTCCCGGCGGACGCATCGGCGTGCTGGCTACGGCCGGCACGGTGCAGAGCGGGGCGTACACGGCCCATATCCGCGCGTTGGACCCGGCCGCACAGGTCGTGGAGGTCGCATGTCCGCGGTTTGTGCCGCTGGTAGAGGCGGGGCGGCTCGACACTGAGGACGCGGAAGCCGCGGCGCGCGAGTACCTGTCGCCGCTGGCGGAGGCGGGGTGCGAAACCGTGATCCTGGGCTGCACGCACTACCCGTTCCTCCTGCCGGCCCTGGAGCGCGAGGCGAGGGACCTCTGGTCCGGACCCGTTCGGTTCGTGGACCCGGCGAGCGCGGTGGTGGAGGATCTGCGGGATGCGGTTCCCGCGTCGATATCCCAGTCGGCCCACTCCGTACTACTGACGACCGGCGACCGGGCGCTCTTTGCCGATCAGGCCCCGAGGTTCTTACCGGGAGTGGATGCTGAGATCGGAACCGCCAATTGGGTGGCCGGAATGCTGCACAAGATGCATATGCCCGTGTAATTAGAAGCTAACAACCGGGCAATTCGGTCATACGCAAGCCCCGTACCGGGGCTTGTTCTTTTGGCCGGCCGTCAGAGGAGACAGGCGCCTTGCCACGTGATCTGCCTATCGGCAACGGGAACATGCTCGTTGCGTTCGACAGCCGTTACCACCTGCGGGAGCTGTACTACCCCTATGTGGGCCAGGCCAACCACACGCTGGGCCACTGGTCGCGCTTCGGCGTTTGGGTCGACGGGCGGCTTTCCTGGGTCCACGAGCCGTCCTGGGGCAAGGAGCTGCGGTATGAGCCGGATACGCTGGTCACCTGCGTGCGGCTGGTCAACGCGGAGATCGGTATCGCGCTCACGTGCTCGGACTGCGTGGACTACGACGAGAACATCTTCCTGCGCCGCATCGACGTGGAGAACCTGCACGAGGGCACGCAGCGGGAAGTGCGCCTCTTCTTCCACCACGACCTGGACATTGGCGGCACCTGGGACGGCGACACGGCCTTCTATCATCCGTCCGAGCGCGCCTTGATCCACTACAAAGGGCGGCACTGGTTCCTCATCAACGCCATGACGGCCCGTGTCTGGGGACTCTCCTCCTTCGCCACCGGTGTCGCGGGGCACCACGGCACCGAAGGCACGTGGCGCGACGCGGAGGACGGCGTTCTGGGGCGCAACCCCATCATGCAGGGCTCCGTGGACTCTACCGGGGCCGTCCACGTGACGGTGAAGGACACCGCCACCGTCTACTACTGGATAGGCGTAGGCGAGAACATGACGGAGGTGCTCCGGCTCAACCAGCTCGTGCGGGACCTAGAGCCGGAGACCATCTTGAGCCGGGTGCGGGCCTACTGGCGGCAGTGGGTCTCCCTGGATCGCCTGCACCTCGGGCTGCCGGAGCCGGTCCGCACCTTCTACCGGCGCAGCCTGCTCATCCTGCGCACGCAGATAGACAACCACGGCGCCATTCTCGCCGCCAACGACTCCGACGCGCTGGACTATAACTGCGACTCCTACTCTTACCTGTGGCCGCGGGACGGCGCGCTGGTGACGCGGGCGCTGGACCTGGCCGGCTACCACGATATCTCCCAGCGCTACTTCGCCTTCTGCTCCAAGCTGCTCACGCCGGAAGGGTACTTCATGCACAAGTACAACCCGGATGGCTCCGTGGGCAGCTCCTGGCACCCCTGGTGCGGCCCGGATGGCCTGCTCCAGCTTCCCATCCAGGAGGATGAGACGGCGCTGATGCTGTACGCGCTATGGGAGCACTACACAGCCTGCCGCGACATCGACTTCGTGCGGACCCTCTACGGGGAGCTGATCGAAAGGGCGGGGGACTTCCTCTACCGGTTCCGGGACGTGCGGACCCACCTGCCCGAGCCGAGCTGGGACCTGTGGGAGGAGCGCCGCGGCATCCATCTCTTCACCGTGTCCGCCGTCTACGCGGGGCTGGCCGCCGCCGCGAACTTCGCGGAGATCTTCGGTGACGGTCGTCGGGCGGACCGGTTCTGCCAGGCGGCGGGGGAGATCAAGGAGGCGGCCATCCGGTTCCTGTTCGATCCCGAGCGCGGCCGTTTCGTGCGCGCCCTGGTGCAGCAGGACCGCAACTGGGTGATGGATTGCGCGCTGGACAGCAGCCAGGCCGGGGTCTTCCTCTTCGGTATGCTGCCGGCGGAAGATCCCCGCGTGGCCAGCACCATGGAGGCGATCGCGGAGCAGCTCTGGTGCCATACGGACGTGGGCGGCATCGCGCGGTACCAGGCGGACCCGTTCTATCGCATCGTGGAGGATACGCACCACGTGCCCGGTAATCCGTGGTTTATCGGCACCATGTGGCTGGCGCAGTGGTATATCGCCACGGCGGAGACGCGTGAGGACCTGGAGAAGCCGATGGAGCTTATCCGGTGGGTGATGGCCCACGCCTGGCCCTCCGGGGTCCTGGCGGAGCAGCTCAACCCCATCACCGGCGAGCCCATCTCCGTCGCGCCGCTCACCTGGTCCCACGCCACGTTCGTGACCACCGTGTGCAAGTGGGAAGAGGCGTTCGCCCGCCTCACCGACCGCCGCAAACCCCCCCGCTAACGCAGGACTCGGGCGCTTAGCTCATCCGGCGGGCATGACGATGACTTCAGCGTCTACGTATCGCACCCATACCGCATCTGTGACCGCATGCCCGCCCAAAATGGGAGTTCAGGCCCAATGCCGTTGGTGGGGGTACAGTTAGCATAACAGTAGCACAACCTCGCAGGAAGGTGCCCGACGAAATAACCGGAGACGCGCGCCATGAATCCTCGCCCTAACGTCCTCGTCTTCTTCACCGACCAGCAGCGGTGGGATACGTGCGGGTGCTATGGAGCGAACCCGATGGGCCTCACGCCCGTACTGGAGGAGATGGCCGCGCGGGGTACCATGGTCCGGTACTCCTTCACGGTCCAGCCGGTCTGCGGGCCGGCGCGCTCCTGCCTCCAGACCGGCAAGTACGCCACCCAGACCGGGTGCTTCCACAACGGCATCCCGCTGCCCACCACGGAGAAGACGCTGGCCCACTACTTCGGCGAAGCCGGCTACTACACCGCCTACGTGGGGAAGTGGCATCTGGGCGGGACGGGGGACAAGCCCGTGCCGCCGGAGCGGCGAGGCGGATACAACGACTTCTGGCTGGGCGCGGACGGCCTGGAGCACACCTCCCACCCCTACGACCTCTGCATGTTCGACCAGGAGGGCCACACCTACCGCCGGCCGGGGTACCGCGTGGACGCGCAGACGGATGCCGTGCTAGAGTTTCTGGAGCAGCGCGCGAAGGACCGCGGCCGCCCCTTCTACCTCTTCAACAGCTACCTGGAGCCGCACCACCAGAACGACATGAACCGCTACGTGGCTCCAGACGGCTACGCCGAGAAGTACCGCGACTTCTACGTGCCGCCGGACCTTGTGGGAAGGGAAGGGGACTGGCTGACGGAGCTGCCGGACTACTACGGCATGTGCGCCCGGCTCGATGAGAACCTCGGCCGCGTGCTGGAGACGCTGTGGCGCACCGGCCTGGAGGAGAACACCATCCTCCTCTTCTGCTCCGACCACGGCAGCCACTTCCGCACGCGCAACGGAGAGTACAAGCGGAGCTGCCACGAGAACTCCATCCGCGTGCCCACCGTGTTCCAGGGGCCGGGCTTCAACCGGACCGCGGTAGTGGAGGAGCTGGTCTGCCTGCTGGACTGGCCGGCGACGCTGCTGGACGCCGCCGGCATCCCGGTCCCATCGGCGGTGCAGGGCCGCAGCATCCTGCCGCTGCTGGACGGCCGCGCCGCGGACTGGCCCCAGGAGGTGCTGGTACAGATCAGCGAGAGCCAGGTGGGCCGGGCCGTCCGAACGAAGCGGTGGAAGTTAGGGGTGAACGCACCGGACAGGGACGGCTGGAAGGATATGGGCAGCGACCGCTACGTGGAGCAGGACCTGTACGACTTGGAGGCGGACCCGCACGAGCGCACGAACCTTGCCGGCCGCCCGGAGACGCGGCAGATTGCCGCGGAGCTGGCCGCCACTCTCCGGCGGCGCATGGTGGCCGCCGGAGAGTGTGAGCCGGAGATCGAGTTGCAGTAACAGCGCTCCTACTTCTTCGGTGCCGGGAGTGTCCGGTGGGGCGCCAGCTTCACTACCTTCCGCTCGATATCCGGTGTGAGGAATGGGTGCTGAGTCTTGAAGCGCGCCCGGACCTCCGGGGTAAGGAACGGGTGAGTCACCTTGACCCGTGCACGGTCCTCCGGTGTGAACAGCGGGTGCCGGGTGGGCCCGCTCCGCAGGGCAAGCGTCTTAGGTACCTGTGGAGCGGGCTTCGGGACCGCCCGTCCCGGACCTTGTGCCGCAGCTCCGCCCGCCAGCGAGCAAACGGCAAGGACCGCGAAGAGCGCTCGGCTTCTCATGCGTGAACCCCTCCTGACTCACGATACTAATCGATTGGTTAGTTGCGCCGGAATCAGAAAGGGTTCACGGTTCCGCGAACAAGCGGCAGTCAGGCTCAGTGGCGCTCCCAGTAGACCAGCATGCGGCCGTACACCGGGAACGGCTGGCTCTCGTCCACCGAAGAGGGCGTGTCGCCCCGCAGGTCCGCCACCGCAATCCGCGTGATTTGGGCGTCGTGCGCGCTAAAGGCTCTCGGAGCATCGTAGCGATCCGTCCGCCAATCCCGGTGGATCCACGCGCTGCCGATGGGATTGAGGACCGTACCGACATACTCGACCCAGCCTGGCAGTCCCGCAAACTGCTTGATGGTGCTGAAGGGGATATCCCAATCGTGCCGGTTCGGCAGCTTGGGCGGCACGTAGCTGGCCTCGTTCAGGCTCATCATCACATTGACGGAATCGGATCCATTGGGAAAGACCTGGACGGCCACGCCCGGCCGGGTGGTGAAGTGGAAGGCCACCATCAGCTTGTCGTTGGGTGACTTCCGCGGAGTGGCCGGATTGGCGGTGAAGCTCAGGAGATGGACGCCCCCAAACGGCTTGGGCCGGATGTGCGGATGCGCCTCTACGCGAGTGGATCCGAAGATGGATACCGCCTTGGCGATCTCCTTCTCGAGGTGCTTGCGCAGCGCCCCGTCTCCATACTCCTGACTCACAAAGTAGGGACGGGTAATCAGACGCACGGAGGTAGCATCCGTCGCCGGATGCGCGGCTGCCGGATCGATGGCGCCGCTACCCTCCCTGGCGGTCACCAGCATCAGCGGCGGATGAATCTCCGTGTGGAAGTCCGGATGGCCCGCATCCACTATCCAGCGGCCATACACCACAACGCGGTCTCCGTCACGTGCGCGGAACTCGGCCGGGACGAGGTCCTGGTCGGTCTCCACGCCCAGCACGCCTTTCGGGACGGAGAGGCGGAGGACCTGGGAGGCGTGCTGGGTGGCGTCCACGTACTCCTTTCGTACGGTGGAAAGCTATTGTGCATGAAGGTTCCGCCGTGGGTGATGTCGTGGGTCCAGGTCGGGCTGCTGGCGTTGTGGGCGGGGTTCTTGTACGTGGTAATCAGGAGCGGCTGCGTCACGGGCGATGGCGGCAGGGCTGCCCTAAGCCCCCCGGGTGGGATGGGGATAGCTTGCCTTTGGGCGAGCACAGGCAATGGTACACAACACAGGGCCGCGACTGCGGCCAATCTCCTTGCAGTGCGTGAAAGGGGCATCGTGATCTCCTTCCTTTGTTGGTCAATCGACGAATGACCGGTAACCGTGCAGACCACCGGCAGAGGATGAGAGGGGGTCGACAGAAGGAGCAGCCCGCTCCCATCGGAGTCGTCGCTCGGAAGCTAAACGGCGGGCACGCGACTTGGGGAGAGTTTAGGACGGGGGAGTGGCTAGAACGTCAAGTGATCGCAAAATCCGCGCAAATTCTGCATGGTGCGGCTATAGCAGGGAGTCCACTTTGCGGCGACGCCCGTTCTCCGGGACCGCGAAGGCGGTGGCGTACTCCGTGAACACCTCCAGCCCGCGGACCCGCGCGAGGGACTTGTAGTACTCCACGTAGGAGAACGTCTTCCACTCCGCACGGAAGAGTCCGTAGCTCGCGACCATCCGCTCCCAGAGCGAGATGTCCTCCGCATCCAGCGCCAGGTACTCCTCCGGCACGAAGCCGTACGGGTCTTCCCAGTTCTCTGCGTAGCGCAGCTTGCGCGCCCAGTGGTGCGGCAGCGGGCGCTCGAATGTCCGCAGCGCCGCGTAGAAGATGGCATCGGCCATCGCGAGGTGAGTGTTGGTGTGGTCCTTGTGCATGCTGCCGCCCCAGTGGGTAAGGATGAGCTCCGGCCGGCAGTCGCGGATCACGTCGCATATCTGGAGCTTCACCTCGTCGTTAAGCGGCAGCTCTCCGTCGGGGTAAGGGAGGAAGTAGACGGGGGCATGGAGTACGGCGGCAGCCGCTTTGGCCTCAGCGCTCTTCTGCCCGGCGTACTCGCCCGGCGAGAGAGTTGGGTGTCCCTTCTCGCCCAGCGTACAGTGGAGCATCGCCACGCGCCCACCCTGTCGCACGTGGTGACAGAGGGCCATGCCGCAGGAGATCTCCGCGTCCCCGGCATGGCCCCCGATGGCGAGTATATCGACTTTGTCGATCACTTGGTTGATGGCTGATGGTTGATAGATCGGATTCGCCGCATCGCCGCGTCCGGTTTCGCCCCTCATCCTTCTACGGTGCGCCCTCTTCGGTCGGCGTCGTTCCGTTTACGCCGTCTCCGTTCGAGCAGACCCGGTGCAGTGCGTCGCGGAGCTGCTCGAGCTTCACCGGCTTGCCCAGCACCAGGTCAACCCCCTCTGGACGCTCCTCCGTGGCGCGTACGTGGTCGCCCCAGCCGGTGAGCAGCACCACGGAGGTCTTGGGCGCAAGCTTCTTGGCCGCGACTGCCACCTCGCGGCCGTTCATGCCGGGCATTCCCAGGTCCGTGAACAGCACGTCAAACTGGCCCTCCTGCAGCTTCTGGAGGCCCTCCTCGCCGCTCTGCGCCACTACCACGCTATTGCCCAGCTTCTCCAGCAGGGCGCCCACCGCGCCGGAAACGGAAGGATCGTCGTCGATGATGAGCGCCGTGGTGCACCGGATGTGGCCGTTTGTCGCCGCGGGCGCTTCCACCGGCACCACCTCCTCGGCGGGAGGCAGGATCACCGTGAAGGTGGATCCTTCTCCCAGCTCGCTCTCCACCAGCAGGTCGCCCCCGTGGCGGCGCACTATGCCGTAGCTCACGGAAAGCCCCAGTCCGTTGCCGTCTCGGCCCTTGGTGGTAAAGAACGGGTCGAATACGCGGGCCTTGACCTCCTCCGACATTCCCGTGCCTTCGTCCTTCACCATGACGAACGGCTTGGGGCCTTTACGCCCGGTTGAGACGGTGATGTGTCCCCCACGCGGCATGGCGTCCACCGCGTTGAACACGAGGTTGGTCAGCACCTCGCGGAGCTCACTGGCGTCGCCAGTGACAGTGGGCAGGTCCGGTTCGGTCTTCAGATCCACGTCGATAGTGACGCCGCGGCTCTGCGCCTGGTCGCGCCACTTGTGCCGGGTGAGGGCCACTGCCTCGGTGGCCAGGGCATTCACGTCGATCTGCGTGAAGCTATCCGCCGCCGGAACGCGCCGCGAATACTCCTGGATCCTGCGCACGGTAGTGGCGGCGTCGTGGGCTGCTTTGAGGATGTGCTGGAGGTAGGTGGCCCGCTCGGCATCCTGCTCCTCCTCCGCCAGCAGCTCCGCGTATCCGATCACGGCCGCGAGCGAGTTGTTGAAGTCGTGCGCGATGCCGCTGGCCATCTCCCCCACTGCCCGCAGCTTCTCCATCTGGACCACCTGCTGCTGTGCCTCGCGCACCTCGTTATATGCCATCTTCAGCTCGCTGAAGAGGCGTGAGCTGGTCAGCGCCAGCGCCAGGTGCTCCGCAATGCCCTGCATGAACTCCACGCTGTCCCGCGAGTGCGCCGCGCGCTCGTGTGAGTAGGCGGCGATGACGCCGATGCAGACATTATCCACCATGATGGGGACGGCGGCTCGGGAGAGGAACCCGGACGCGGCCAGCTCGCGCTCCCGCCGGGTGCTCTCCAGCGAGAGGTCGTCCGAGATCACCTGCCGGCACTCGCGCACCGCCTCCGTCAGGCTGGAGCTGTCTGCGCGGAACCGGATCCCCGGCGAGATGATCGGCGCGGCAGGCGCATGAGGCGCGGAAGTCCATACGGTGGCGACGCTGAACATCTCCGTGTCCGGATTATAGGTGACGATGGCGCACCACTTGTCTGCCAGCACGTTGGATGCGGCCCGGATGGCGATCTGGAACAGACTGCCCATGTCCAGCGTGGTACGAAGACTGCGGGCAAAGTCGTTTAGGACCCAGAGCCGTTCGATGAGCCGCTGCTCCTCAATGAGCAGCCGCTCGCGCTCCCTATCGGCGGCCAGCTCGGCGGTGATGTCCAGCCCAAAGAGGATGCTTCCGGTCACCGTTCCGGCGTTGTCGTAGCGAGGAGTTCCGGTCCAGCGGAGATAGTGAATGCCGCCGTCGCTGTCGATAATGCGGCTCTCGAAGTACGGATAGTCTTGGTTGACAAAGGCCGTCTTGACCAGCTCCAACATCCGGCCGATGTCCTCTTTGTGCGTCCACTCCTCCGGGCTGTGGCCCACCATCTCCTTGGGCGGGCGCCTGTAGACCCGCTCCGCTGCCGGGTTCACCGTCTCGACCCGGCCGTCCAGCCCGTGCTCCGTCACCACCCACGGGCTCTTAGAGACGATGTCCGCCAGCCGGTGCTCGGAGATGCGCAGCGCCTCCGCCGCCACGCGGCGGTCCTCCGCGCGCGACTCGGCCTTCCGCCGCTCCCGCAGGGCGGACCAGAACATGAGGCTGATGAGCACGGCGAATGCGACGTTGGTGCCGAAGACCGTCACGGACCCGGTCGGCGGCTTAAAGGGCCACACGGCCACCCGGAAGTTGCGGGCAAGGCTCATGGTGGACTGCAGGCCGGCGTACGGGCCGGGGACCGACGGGCCCGCCAGGCGCGATCCGGTTATCTCCTGGACGAAAACGTTGTAGTTGTCACGGTAGGGCACCGGAACGCAGCTTGTGACTAGGCGGGCCCCATTGAGGGTGGCGAGCACGTAGCCATCCATCTTGCCGTGCCCGGGGATCGCCAGGCAGAGTCCCACAAGTGTCTCGCCGGAAGAGTCTTTGTAGACCGGTGAAATGCGTACTGCGTTCGTGCGTGCGGCATCATTCAGGGCCGTCCGGAGCGCGGCAATAGCGCGGACCTCCCGGCCGGGGCTGATCTGCCGCCCGTCTCCGCCGCTGGAGTTCACCACGACGCCGTCCGGTTGGAGGAGGGCCAGCGTAGAGTATTCCGGATAGTCGCGGCGCAGCGCGGCGGCGCGAGAGGCAAACTGATCGCTGTTCAGCGTGCCGGAAAGATACGCCTGCCGGAGATCTTGGAGGTCTCGCGACCTTTCCAACACGTGCTCGGAGAGCCTATCCGCCACAAAGGAGGCCAGCACGGAATCCGTGTAGCGCGCCCGCTGCCCTGCGTCGCGCATGTCGCGCTGGTAGCCGTAGTACCCCAGCATCAAGAGGGCGATGAGAACGATGAGGGGAGCGGCGCGGTCCCACGGTCCCGACCGGTCGACGGTAGTGCTGTTGCCGTTACTTGAAGACATCCTGGGCCTCGATTGCGTCGATGACAATGCCTAAACCGAGATGAGCAGCGGGAGTGACGGAGCGCGGCGACAGGGCCTCGGACCTCTATTATCCATCACCCTCGGGATTCCTGTATGAATTGCGGGGACGACCGTTCCTGCCGGCGGCAAATTGACTCGCGATTCGCGCGTATGCTATACTCCGGTCGTTTTGCCGCCAGGTAGTTACCCGCCGTCCTTGAATCACAGAGCCGTACAGGATCGAGGAATGTCTTCAGCCCCGCACGCGGGAACCGGCCGGCCCGTCTCCTTTGAGCGCGAGCGGGGAGTCTACCACGTCTCGATTGCGAGGGATCTGGCCCACGTGATGGTGACGGTGGGCACAGATGCTGACCGCACAGCGCGCATCCAGCGTATCTTCCGCGTCCTGGCGGACCAGAACGTTCCCATCTTCCTGATCAAGCTTCACTCCACGGCCGTCTCCTTTGCGGTCAGCGCCTCGCGTCTCGCGGACGTGGACCGGTGCCTCAAAGACGTTGCCCAGGACTGCCGGACCTTGCGGGACCTGGCGCTGGTCACTATCACCGCCAGTAGCATGCGGGACCTCACCGGAGTGATGGTCAGCATCGCGGACTCTCTGCAACGCGCGGGCGCAAAGCTCTACGGCGTAGGGGACTCCCACAACTCCGTTCAGTGTCTCATCGAGGGCGCGCACGCGGATGAGGCGGCGGCTCAGCTCCGCCAGACCTTCGGCCTGGAGCCGGCCCGTGGCTAAGCCCGTCGTCCAGAAGTTCGGTGGGACCTCTGTGGACCGGGACGAGCACCGGCGGCTGGCCTGCCGCAAGGTGATCGCCGCCAAAGAGGCCGGGTACGACCCCGTCGTAGTGGTCTCCGCCATCGGCAGGATGGGCGCGCCGTACGCCACGGACACCCTGGTCCACGAGCTGCATCGAATCGATCCTACCGAGCCGCCCCATCCACGCGAGCTTGACATGATGATGGCCTGCGGCGAGATCATCTCCACGGCGGTTATGGCCACCACCCTGCGGTCCATGGGCTATCCGGCCATCGCGCTCTCCGGCGGGCAGGCCGGGATCATCACGGACGGCGAGTACGGCAATGCGCGGATCCTTGAGATCCACCCGCACTCCATCTGGAAGGCCATCGAGCGCGGCCAGATCCCGGTGGTCTGCGGGTTCCAGGGCGTCACCACCGTAACGGAGGAGGCGGAGCACGGGAGCATCACCACGCTGGGGCGCGGCGGAAGTGACACCACGGCATCCGCGCTTGGTGCCGCGCTCAACGCCTGCGCCGTGGAGATCTACACCGACGTGGATGGAGTGAAGACTGCGGATCCGGACATGGTGCCGGAGGCCCGGACGCTGGACGTCTGCACCTATGAGGAGGTCGCCGAAATAGCCCACCAGGGCGCCAAGGTGGTCCACCCGCGCGCGGCGGAGATCGCCATGGACCACGGGATCCCGCTGTGGGTGAAGTCCACGTTCACCGACAACCCGGGCACGCGCATTGTGCACGAGCTGGAGGCTCCCGCAAGCGCGCGACAGCGGGTCACCGGCGTGACGCATACGGGCAAGCTGGCATTTATCCGGTTGATCATCGAGGATGAGGAGCACCGGTCCATCATAGAGCAGGAGGTGTACCGGCTCATGGCCCGCGGCGAGGTCCACATATTCCTCGTCTCCTTCAGTCCCAACGCCATGTCCTTCGCGGTGCCGCGCGAATCCTACGCCGTGGCGCGGGACCTGCTGGACGGTATGGTTGTGCCGGTCGCGACTGATCCGGGCCGCCGGCCAGCGAGCTACCTGTACATCTTCAAGTTCTCCGAGGGGCTGGACCTGGCCTATCGGAATCAGCGCCCGCTGCTCAGCTCACTGGAGGGGCTGATGGAGGTAGTGGACGTACCCGCGACGGCGTTCGAGAACGGCACCATCGTCTCCGTAATTGCCAGCCGCCACCGCCAGGTGCCCGGCATCATGGCCACTATCTTCGACACGCTGACGGCCGCGGGCATCTCCATTTACCAGGTTGCGGATAGCGATATGTCCATCTCCTGCCTGGTGGCGGAGAACGAGGCGGAGCGCGCCGTGCGGCTCCTGCACGACCGTTTTGGGCTGGGGGCAGCGGCTTGAACAGTGGTGCGCGAAAATAGAATTGCACAGTCTGGACACGTGGGTCATATCGATGGTAAAGTAATTGCGGAATTTTTCACAAACACCCGAAAATGGCGGCGACGAAGGGGCCGACGAGGAACGGGAGAGAGCGCCGAAACTGCCGGACCTCCCTCCCGTCCCGGAGCTGCCGGAGGTCCCGGAGCTGAGGCCGAACCTGCCGCCTCACCCGCGGCAGCCGGCGAGCCAAGACGCCAAGCAGTACCGACAGATGGGGCTAGCTTACACGATCCCGGCGGCCCTCGTAGCCCCCATCGTGGTGTTGACGCTCGGAGGATGGTGGCTGGACGAGCGGTTCCACAAGTCGCCGGCCTTCACGCTGGCTGGAGCCGTGCTCGGAATGATCTCCGGCGTGGTGAACATGATTCGCATCGCCAACAAGCTGAATGACTAGGAGACTTGATGCCTGACGACAAGCTGCCGCAGCGGACACTTAAGACGACCTTCTGGCTCGCGTCCCTCTTTACATTGGTTTTCGCGGTACGCGGCCAGACCGACATCGCCTTCGGGCTCGCCATCGGCACTGCCATCGGGCTCTCGAGCCTGTGGAGCCTGACTTTTGCCGTTCCGAAGCTCTTGAGGCCCGGCAACCCGACCGCCAAGCTCTCGCTCGGCATAATGGCGATGATCAAGCTTCCGGTGTACGCCCTGGTGCTGAGCTTCGCCATGAGTTCTAAGTATGTGGAGCCGCTCTCGGTCTTCCTGGGCGCGGCCCTGGTGCCGGCCGTTATCGTGCTCAAGGTGCTCGGTTATCAGCTCGTGGAGCGCAGCCGGTCCGCCGTCGGAGAGGAAGCGTGCCAGACCAGCATCGCATCCAACTAGCTCAGGCAGGAACGGGAGAAGGCCGACCGAGGACGGAATCCGGAGCCTCCACCGGGGAGACGCACGCGAGTCAGGGCGAGAAGCCATACACGCTCGGCGACATCCCGGACCCGGCGGTGCTCTTTGCCAACGCCATCCTCGACGCCATCATCCTGATCATCATCGCGCTGGCAGCACGGAGGCGGCTGGCGGCTATCCCGCGCGGTGTGCAGAACTTCGGCGAGTGGATCGTCGAGGTGATGGTCAACTTCACCCGGAACATCATCGGCGAGGGGGGGGAGAAGTACGTGCCTCTGATTGGCACGCTCTTCTTCTTCATCCTGGTAGGCAACCTGTTCGCACTGATTCCGGGGCTTGTATCGCCGACGTCAAACATGAGCACCACGCTGGCGCTGGGGCTTATTGTCTTCTTCTACGTGCAGTACATCGGCATCCGGTCCAACGGGCTGGTCGGGTACATCAAGCACTTCATGGGGCCGATGCCGGCCCTGGCGCCGCTGCTCTTCCCGGTGGAGGTGATCAGCGAGCTTGTGAAACCTTTCACACTCGCCATGCGCCTCTTCGGCAACATTTTTGGGGAGGACACGGTCATCATTGTGTTGGCGTATCTGGCGGTCCAGATGCTTCCAAAGGTACCCATCATTCCGTTCCAGTTTCCCATCCTGGTGCTCGCGCTATTGACCTCGCTGGTCCAGGCTCTGGTGTTCTCGCTGCTTAGCTGTATCTATATCTCGCTGCAGAGTCACCACGACTCGGCACATGAAGGGCACGGCCACACGCCGGGCCACGGTCATGCGGGAATCGAAGAATCCGGTCTCGTGCCGTAGCAGTTAGCTTCCCGCCGTACACAAGGAGACTACTCAGATGATCTACTTCGGACTGCTCGCACTTGCCGTGGGGCTTGGCCTGCCTATCGCCGTCATCGGCGGCGGGCTCGGCCAGGGCCGCGCCGCTGCCGCCGCGCTGGAAGGCATGGCCCGCCAGCCGGAGGCCATCGGCCGCATCCAGACGGCCATGATCCTGGCGCTCGCTTTTATCGAGTCGCTCGTGATCTTCACCTTCGTCTTTCTGTTCATCCTGAACAACAAGATCCCGACGATCAGCCCGGCAGATGCCACCAAGGGCTTTCTACAGCAGAGCGCCGCTCCGGCAGTCGGCGCTCAGGCCGGAGCAGCCACCACTCCTGGCGGCCCGTAGGAGGAAGCACACCC
>CAYNFH010000126.1:0-19511 GCA_964396385.1 uncultured Chthonomonadaceae bacterium
GGCAGCAAGGGTCTCGGCCTCGCCATGGCGAAGGCGCTGGCCTCCGCCGGCGCGCGCGTGCTCATCACCAGCCGCAACCTGGAGGAGGCGCGCGCCGCCGCCGAAGAGATCGGTCCCGGTGGGCGAGCACTCGCGCTGGAGGCGGATGTCACAGATCGCCAGGCCGTAGCCAAGGCGGTACGGTTCGCAGAGCGGGAGTTCGGTAAGCTGGACATCCTGCTCAACAACGCCGGGATCAACATCCGCCGCCCAACACTGGAGATAGGCGATGCAGAGTGGGACCCCGTGATGGACATCAACCTGAAAGGTTGCCTGCTCTGCGCCCAGGCCGTGGCGCCCGGGATGATTGAGCGCCGCTACGGCCGCATCATCAACATGGGAAGCACCATGGGCGCGGTTTCGCTGGCGGGTCGGGCTGCCTACTCCACCAGCAAGGCCGGCATCCTCGGAATGACTCGTGCCCTGGCGCTGGAGTGGGCGCCGCACGGTGTCACTGTGAACGCCCTCTGCCCTGGTCCCTTCGAGACCGCCATGAACCGTGTGCTCATGAATGATCCCAAGGCATATCAGGCGTTCGTCGCCAAGATTCCCATGGGCCGCTGGGCGCAGCCGGAGGAGCTGGACGGCGCCATCCTGTTCCTCGCGTCCCCGGCCTCCAGCTTCGTCACCGGGACGGCACTCTACGTGGACGGCGGCTGGACGGCCCAGTGATTGTGTGCGCAATCGCCTGCCGCAGGTCCGCGAAGCTGGCTGCTCGGAGGGGGCCGAAGCGGAAGGTCCCCGCGTCCTCCGAGCCCCGCTGTGCGAAGGTCCCCTGCAGGATGAGCAACGGCCCAACCGCGGCGGCCACCTGGTTCCGGTCCCAGTGGCCCGAGCGGGCGTAGAGCGCCAGGTACTCCACGTCCTGCTCGGCCCGCCGCAGCGCCTTCAGCCGCAGCGTCGCGATGGGCCCCTGAATGCCGAACCGCTTCCCCGGCAGGATCAGCGCGGTCTCGGATGGCTGCACATAGTTTTCATCCGTGCCGATGGTCTGCCACGGCACGATACCGTCCGCCCCGGCGAGCCAGGCGCGCACCGCCCACGCTTCCGCGGTTACGTTGGACTCGTGCACCGCGTTAGCCGCGCCGTAGGTCCAGAGTCGCACCCCCAGCCGCTCCTGCATCTCCCGCAGCAGCGGCCCTTTCTGGAACAGCTCCCCGCTCACCACCATCAGGTCCACCAGCCCGTCCAGGTAGTCGCGCTGCCACTGCGGCCGGGAGATGTCCTCCCGAAAGACGATCGGCGCGCCCGGCGCCGCCCTCTGGGTAGCCTTCAGCATCCGCGCGTAGTAGGCCAGCGCCAGCCAGTCGTCCCGCCAGTTCGGCTCGTCCAGCAGCCACCAGCTCGTGCCCTGTCCGCCGATCTTGGGGTCTTTGTAGTAGTGCTTGTCGTTCATGTAGAACTGGAAGCGCGTGCGCGTCCAGCCCTTCTGTTTCAGATGCTCCGCGAACTGCCGCAGGATGGCGGCGTACTCGGCCGCATAGGTCGAATCCAGCGCCTCCTCAATGGTCGGCGCCTTCATGGCGTGCTCGGCGATGATCGCTGGATACTCCTTGGTCGTGGGCTGGTATCGGTAATGCTTGCGGATGTCGGCGGGCCAGTCTTCGCTGAACGGCAGGTACATGTGGGCGATCGGCACGCCTGAGCGTGGAAGGCCGGCGAACGCGGATCCGTCCAGGTACGGTCCGAACTGGGCGTCCCAGGCGGCCCAGTCCCCCACCCGGATGGACGCTCCTTCGCCTTCCAGCGGGGGAGCGTAGTTGGTGGAGATGTGGCCGCTGTGCGAATAGCCCAGGATCGCCAGCGTCGCCCGGTGCAGGTGCGCCAGGCGGTGGTACTCCCGCTCCAGGGCGCGGTAGGCCGGCGTGCGGTCGTCGATGCCGAACAGGTGACCGAGCGTGCCGTAGGTGTTCAGGCTCACCTGGAAGGTCAGCGTGTCCGGCAGCGTCAGAGGGCTGACGGCGACCTGGATCGGCACGCGGACCGGGCCGATGCCGGGCCCGGAAAGCATGAACGCGCCGCGATACGTGCCGGGCGGCAGCCCCTTGGGGATGATCAGGTCGGCAAAGAGCGACTGGTTGCGCTGCCCCGCCACGCCGTTGTCCGCCGCCGGAATGTCGAACGGCCCCCGCAGCGGAAGGCAGGCGTCCGGGTACCAGTCCCCGTCGCGGATGTACCAGTCGCGAAAGATCCAGATGTCCGGCCGCCACAGCGCGACCTTTCCGGCGGGCAGGAGCTGCCGCGGCGGCTGAACGGTGATTCCCTTCAGGGGGCTCGCCGGTTCCACCAGAAGCTGGAATCCCAGGATCTCGCCCCGAGCCCCGCGGAGCCGGATCGAACGTCCATCCCACACTGGATTGCTCCGGCGGAAGCTGCCTTGCGACGAAGAAGACTCCTCCAAGAGCGCGCCGGTTACGGGGCTGGCCATCTCCGTGTCGGGATAGGCCCAGACCCGGAGGCTGCCGCCGGGTTCAGCGGGGACAGGTTGTATTGGAGCCGCGGCCCGGAGGGGTGGGGGACGGCGCTGTGCCGTTGATGCGCTGGTAGTGATCTCCGTCGCGGAAACAGAGCCGTCGCTGGCGAGGGTCTCTACGCGCACACGGTACAGGAGCAGCGGCAGTAGGTCCCGGATGACGGCGTACCGGCCGGAGCCGGGATACGGAATCGCGTAGCGCGGCAGCTCGTGGCTCAGGGCGCCGCCCAGAGGGCCATAGCGGATGCGATACGCAAAGCCCTGATCGGGCAGTTTCACCCGTATGGCGCCGTGCTTGAAGTCCGCGTGGGCCGGATCCGGCCCCGCGCTAAGTAACGTCGGAGTCGCCCCCTCTCCCCCTCGCCCCCTCGCCCCCTCCGTCCTTTCCCGCCCCGGCCGTCCCTCCACCACCAGGTACGGCTCGGACCCGGACTGCTCCCGCGAGTAGACGTCGTTGTTCGCCATCGTCTGGCCCTTCTCGTCGGACACCGCCATCCCGTACGAGACAGACCACCGCATGGCCTGGACAAGGACGGGATCCACCGGCACGGAGAACCAGTCGTCTCCCTCTTCACGTATGTCGGCGTAGCTCACCAGGGATCGTTCGGGCAGGAAAGTGACGTCGGTGAAGTCGCTCCGCGCACCGGCCCAGTGCCGCCCGCCCAGCTCCGCCCAGTCAAAGCAGCACTCTCCCGGCTTTCGCTCCCCGGCGCCGGTTCCTTCCTCCCAGGGAGAGCTCACCGTCGAGATGCCCAGCGTCTTGAGCATCCGTGTCTCGCCCGCGTGGCGCAGGTAGAGGCGCGCGCTCGCTACGGTCCAGTCCTGGATCGGCTGCGTATCGAAACGGAAGAGGGCGAGCATCTCGATACCCTTGAGACGGAGGCGAGGTGCCCGGCCATAGTTGAGCTCCCGCTCGGCCGAATGGGATGAGATGTTGGTGTCGGCCACGCATCTCAGCCGCACCTCGTCCGCCAGGGCGGGAGAGGTGAACGGCCATGTCGAACAGCAGACAAGGAGCGCTAAGAGTGCCCGGCAAACAGCAGCCGTAAACAGGTAACGAAAACACGTATGATTCACTGTCACACCTTTGGCCGGCCGGCGTGTTAAATGGTGGGTGACGGCCAACCCACCCGATGGTCGGAACAAATCGCCCGTTTCAGCGCACAATAGTATAATAATTATGTTCCCGAACCGACTTCCGGAGCGCGATGTGAGCGCCCATCTCGGCCAGGCAACCATGAGGAGGCCTCGCACAATGAACAAGAGATCTCAGGACGGTGGGGGCTCGCCGGAAGGCTCCCGCTCCCACACTTTGTGGTCCGCGTTGGTGGCGGGCGTCGCCATCACCTCGCTGGCCGCGCTACCGCTGAGCGCTACGGCGCAGCGCTGGGGCGGCGATCACGGCAAGGGCGACTCAGACAGCCACTCTTCCGGCGCTCCGCACGGTGGCGGCTTCTCCGGTGGCAGCCACGGCGGCTTTTCCGGCGGGCGATCCGAGAGCTATTCGCCGCGTGGAGGCTCATTTGGGTCGGGCTCAAGAGACAGCTTTGGCGGACGCTCCAGCTACACGCCCGGCAATCGTGGCGGCTCCTTCGGCGGATTTCAGAGTGGCGCCCGTGACTCCGCCCCTAGCTACCACGGTGGGTTTTCCGGCGGACTCCAGGGCGGCGTACGCGACACGTCCCCGAGCTACCATAGCCCCGCCCCGAGCTATCGGGATCCAGGCGCCGGTTACCGGAGCGGCTCATCGTTCCAGCGTGACACGTCCGGTTCTGTCGGCTCTGGCTCGCGGTGGAGCTACACGCCCCGCGACAGCGGGAGCTCCGGTTACCGAAGCAGGTTCGGGCAGGGCAGCCAGTCAAGCTCCGGACGGTTTGGGGGCGATTACTACGACCGGCTTAACCGCGCCGGGGTGGAAACCCATGGCCGCGACCCGGGCATAACGCCGAACAATCCGTTCCGCGGCGGCGGAGCCGCGCCCGGCGCCGCTCCCTCCGGTCCCCGCAATGGCGGCTTCTCGGCGAGCAGTCCGTTCCGGCCGGGCGCCCCTGCAGTGAGCTCCAGCCCGAACAGTTACAGCCGGCGCGATCCGGGACTGCAGAACCCCTTCCGGCAAGGTGGTCCTCAAATCGCCCAGGGGCCTGGCAGCTTCCACGGCAAGGACAACCGCTTCACCAACCACAACTTCGCGCGGGACCGCTTCACCTCCGGGCTAGACGGCGGCCACTTCCATAACGGCGTCTTCCTGCGGCCGGCCCACGTGGTGAACAACTACTACCTCACGCCATACTTTCCGGGCGGTTACTGCTTCTACCCCTACTATGCGCCGCACCACTCAAGCGTGAGCGTGTTCTTCTCGCTCTACGGGTTCTATGGGGGATGGTGCCCATCCTACATCTACCGGGATCACTGCTTCTGGGGACCGCCGTCCACGGTATTCATCGACGTACCCGTCTATGTGGGGGATGAGTGCCGCGGCTATTACGGAGACGACTACTACCTGAACCACCCGTACGAGGGCCAGGACCCCGAGGTCGATACGGCCATTAGCGCGCTGGTCGATGGGTTCCGTGGCGGCAACATCCAGGCGCTCGTGGATCTAACCGACCCGAATGTCCGCATCGCGGTGTTCCTCAAGGGCAGGTACGAGTACTCGCTGGCGCCGAACGACTACCTGGACATGACCCGTGACATGCTCCGTAACACGGACACCATCCAGTTCGAGCTGTACCGGGTCCACCGGCGGGCGGCGGGCGTATACGTTATCTCCGGCAAGCACGTATATCGCGACCCGGACGGCCGCACCCGCACCGTCTACGTAAGCTACGTACTGGAGCGGATCAACGGCCGGCTTACCCTCACCCAGGTCGGCACCGCCCCGGACCATATCCAGGAGTGGTAAACCAGCCCGTAAATGGGTAGATTCGTAAATGGGTGTACCTCTAGGCTAGGGCGTACACCCATTTACTCATTTACACGTTTACACTTACCGCATGTCCCGTCCTCTCGTCGTCGGCAATGGCCGGCTCCTGGTAGCTCTCGACGGCCATCTCGCCGTCCGTGACCTCTACTGGCCCTACGTGGGCCTGTTCAACCATCTCTCCGGCAACCGTATCCGCATCGGCCTCTGGGTAGACGGCGCATTCTCCTGGCTCTCCGATCCGGCCTGGGAGCGGGAGCTTCGATACGAGCCCGGTACCCTGGTCACGGACGCTGTAGCGACCAACGCGGTCTCCGGCGTTACCCTCCGGCTGAACGACTGTGTGCACCCGCACCACGACGCGCTCCTGCGCCTATTTACCATCCGCCATCCGGGGCCTGGCCCTCGCGAAGTCCGGCTCTTTCTGGCCCATGACTTCATCGTGGCCGAGACGGATATCGGCGATACGGCCTTCTACAACCCATACGCCAACGCCATCGTCCACTTCAAACGCAACGTCTACTTCCTCATGAGCGGCGATGGGCCCGATGGCGGTATCTTCCAGTACGCGGTCGGAATCAAGGGGTTCGGGGGGGCGGAGGGGACATGGCGTGACGCGGAGGACGGCTGGCTCTCCATGAACCCGGTTGCGCAGGGCTCCGTCGATTCCACCTTCAGCCTGCGCGCCGTCGTGCCGCCGGATCTGGACGTGACCTTTCGCTCATGGATCTGCGCTGGCGAGGACCTGAATACGGTAGTGAACCTGCAGCACCGGCTAGATTGCGATGGGTTCGGCGCGCTCGTGCGTCAGACACGGGCACACTGGCTTGGCTGGTCGGATAGGCTCACAGAGCGCCTGAATGTGCTGCCCGCGCCCATTCCGGAGCTCTTCCGGCGGAGCCTGCTGACCATCGCCACCAACACCGATGAGCGGGGCGCCATCATCGCCGCCAACGACTCCGATATTATGGAGACGGCGCGCGCCCACTACTCCAATATGTGGCCACGGGACGGAGCGCTTGTCGCCGAGGCATTGGACCGGTGCGGCTACCACGAGATAACGCGCCGCTTCTTCCTCTTCTGCCGGGCGGTGCTGCCACACGACCGGGCCGCATTCCTCCACAAATATACGGCGGACGGCTGCTGGGGCTCCACGTGGCATCCGTGGGTGATCGGGGACGATCCGGAGATACCGTTCCAGGAGGATAGCACCGCGCTGGTTGTGTGGGCGCTCTGGGAGCACTACCAGCGCCATAAAGATTGGGAGTTCGTGGAGCGCCTGTATCGCGAGATGGTGGCGCCCTGCGCCGATTTCATGATCGCCTTCCGCGATCCGCAAACCGGCCTGCCAAACCCTTCCTACGACCTGTGGGAGGAGCGGCGCGGCGTCCACGCCTACACGTGCGGCACGGTCTACGGTGCCCTGACCGCCGCGGCGGAGCTGGCGCGGCTCCTGGACGAAGACCGCGCGGACGGGTATTTCAAGGCCGCCGCCGAGCTGCGGGCCGGAATCGACAAGTACCTGTGGGACGAGGAAGCGGGCCGCTACGCTCGGATGCTCGCCCGAACGGAGGACGGCTACGAAAAGGACCTGACCGTGGACAGCGCGCTCTACGGCCTGTTTGCCTTCGGCGCGGTGGCGCCGGACTCTCCCCGAATGGCGAGTACCATGCGGAAGATCATCAGCCGGCTCTGGGTGCAGACGGGCACCGGCGGCATCGCCCGCTACGAGAACGACTACTACTTCCGCCGTTCCGAGGACATAGAGCGTATCCCAGGCAATCCCTGGTTCATCTGCACCTTATGGGCGGCGCAGTGGTACATTGCGCAAGCGGAGACGCGGCGAGATCTGACCACCGCGCTGGAGCTCCTTCTCTGGACCTCCAGCCGTGCGCTGCCGTCCGGCATCCTGGCGGAGCAGCTCCACCCCGAAAGCGGCGCCCCGCTCTCCGTGGCCCCCCTTACGTGGAGCCACGCGGAGTTCGTGTCCACCACTCTGGACTACCTGGACGCCTGGGAGCGGCTGCCGGAGGAATGAGAGGGTGACACTTTCGGAATCCTGAACACCTGAACACCCTACACCCTAGTCCTTATGTATTTCTGGCAAGGCCTGCCCGCGCGGTAGCTGCTGCTGAAGGGTGCGGAACTCCTGCTCCGCGGACGCCAGCTCGTGCTTGAGTCGGTCGCGACGGCCATACTGGTCCACCACCACGCCCGCGGATACCAGCACGCTCACCGCAGGGAGGAGAATGGTGAGCGGACGCATGAACGTTACGGGAAGGTTCCAGTGGTCCCGCAGGTACTGCATCATGATCGGTGCGCTCCCTTCAGCAAGCCGCGCAGGTCCTCTACAGCATCCGTTGTATGGGCGAGCACGTGGTAGATCCGGTTGGACTGTCGTCCCACAGACCAGGTCCATATCGCGCCGGTCAGTACAACACAAAGTGAAAAGAGGAGCGACCAGAGGAATCGGGTCCGTGTCTTCTTAACGGTATCGCTCATATCATCCGTTCTCGTACAGAATGTTGTGGGCGGTGTCCTGCCTCCCGGTATATTCCACAGTTTCCAACCGGGATTCACAGCCATTTTCGGCCTGATGCGTTCGGCGCTGGAGGGGAAGGATTCTCAACATTGGATTTTCGATTCTCGATCATCGGAACGGTACTGGTCCTTCTGCTTTTCCCCTCGACGTGTGAATCGGCGCCCAAGAAGCCGAAGCCGGCGCCGGAAAAGGGACGAGAGGTCCAGCGTCTGGACGGGGCTTGGCGGATGTTCGCCCAGCCGGATGACTCGGTAAACGCCAGTGATTGGGCCTCGCGTCCGCCCGCGGCCACGGTGGCGGTTACAGGATGGTCAACGTCGGGCGCCACTACCTGGTATTGGCGCGAGGTGACACTGCCGGACCGATGGGCCAAAATGAACGTGCGTCTGCACCTGGGTGGGCTCCGGGTAGAAGACGTATGGGTCAACGGCAAGCGGTTCCTCCAGCCGGAGACCGGGTCCGAGCCGAGCACATTTGACATAACCAGAGGGCTGAAGGCGCACCAGAAGAACCTGCTCGCCGTGCGAGGCGCGGCCATGGCCCGCGTTGCCGGCGCTCACCTGTGGGATCCGTCCTTCAATGGCGCCGAGCTCATCGCGGCCGACGAGGCGCACATCGCCCATCTCGCTGTGGATGCGAAGTCGAACGGCTGGATGACGGTCGGTGTGGAAATAGTCAACGCCTCGGACAAGAACGGCAATGCCGACCTGACCGTAGAGATAGTGGATCGCGACCATCCGAAGCGGCTCCTGGCAACTTCCACGCAGCATGTAGCCGTGTCGCCGGGCTTGAATCGAAGCGACATCACGTTCCGTCTGAAAGGGGCCGTTGTCTGGAAGCCGGATAGGCCCGCGATCTACACGGCTCTGGTCCGCTTCACGCAGGAGCGCGACCTGCTAGACAACGCCGCTATCTCGTTTGTATTCACTGAAGAACTCGAGCAGCATCGATGACAATCGAAAATCGAAAATCGAAAATCGAAAATGTCTAAGCCGCTCATTGCCATCGTCGGACGCCCCAACGTGGGCAAGTCGACTATATTCAACCGGCTCGTCGGAAAGCGCATCGCCATCGTGGAGGATACTCCCGGCGTCACGCGCGACCGTCTCTACGCCACGCTGGAGTGGAAGGGGCGCGAGTTCACGGTCATCGACACGGGCGGCATTGTGCTCAACGAGCACGATCCCCTCATGCTGCAGGTCCGGAGCCAGGCCGAGATCGCCATGGCGGAGGCGGACGCCATCCTGTTCGTCTGCGACGCCGCCGACGGAGTGACTGCCGCCGATCTCGACCTGGCGGACGCCCTGCGCGGGGCAACCAGGCCGGTCTTCCTCGCGGTCAACAAGGCGGACAACAACCGCCAGGTGCAGGAGGCGGTGGAGTTCTACAGTCTAGGAATGGGCCAGGTGTACAGCGTCTCCGCCGTCCATGGCCATGGCCTGGCCGATCTGCTGGACGACATCGTGGCCGTCCTCCCGCACACCGGCGACGCGGATGAGGACGACGAGAGCGTACGATTGGCCATCATCGGACGGCCCAACGTCGGAAAGTCCTCCCTCACCAATGCCATCCTCGGCGAGGAGCGGGTCATCGTCAGCCCCATTCCGGGCACCACGCGCGACGCCATCGACACCCCATTGGAGTGGGAGGGCCAGAAGGTCCTCCTGATAGACACGGCCGGCATCCGCCGGGCGGGCAAGGTGCAGGGCAGCGTCGAGTACTACACCGTACTCCGCGCCAAGACCGCCATCGACCGGTGCCACGTCGCGGTGGTGGTGATCGACGCGGGGGAGGGGCTCACCGACGGCGACAAGCGGGTGGCAGGGTTCGCGCACGAGGCTGGACGCGCTGGCGTGGTGGTAGTGAACAAGTGGGACCTGGTCGAGCCACAGATCGCCCAGGGCAAGCGCCCCACCCGGGAGCGGATGCTGGAGTTCACCGAGGAGCTTCGAAAGCAGACCCCGTTCGTTGCCTACGCGCCGGTAGTCTTTACTTCCGCCGCCTACGGATTCAGCGTATCGGAGGTACTGGACACCGCGCTCTCCGCCGCGGCGAACCACGCCCATCGCATCCCGACGGGCGAGCTGAACCGATTGATGCGCGACGCTACGGAGGCGCATCCGCGCATCTACCGCGGCAAGCAGTTGAAGGTCTACTACGCCACGATGCCTCGCGTACAGCCGCCGACGGTGCTCCTCTTCGTGAACGACCCGGAGCTGCTGCACTTCTCCTACCAGCGCTACCTGGAGAATCGCCTCCGCGAGACCTATCCCCTTGAAGGCACCCCCATCGTATTCCGAACGCGCAAGGCCCAGAACGTCGAGCGCGACGCCGCCTGATTATGGCTCCGTTGGTACCAATCGAACATCTCGCAGCGATCGGATTCACCGACCCCGCCCGCGCCGCCCGCATCCTGGAGTCCCTCTCCGGCGGCGGCGTGCCGGATGAGCTCGTCGAACAGCTCTTGCCGGCCCTCCTGAACGGCCTCCGCAAGAGTCCCGATCCGGATCGCGCCCTCATCAACTTTGATCGCTGGACCCAGGCGGTCACCGGCCGGTACACACACTTCCAACTCCTCACCCGCCACCCCGTGGCGCTGGAGATCTTCCTCAACGTCTGCGGCACCAGCCAGCTCTTCTCCGACATCTTGATCCGCAACCCCGAGTACTTCGAGATCCTCGCCAACCCCGGCGTACGCAGCGGCGCCCGCTCGGGCGGCGAGCTCTACCGCGAGCTGTCCAACATGGTCGGCGCCATCGTACGGCCGGAGCTGAAGCTGGAGGCCATGCGCCGCTTCAAGCAGCGGGAGTTCCTGCGGATTGGCGTCCGCGACATCCTAGGGCTGGCGGACATGCCGGCCACCGCCAGAGAGTTCTCCAACCTCGCGGATGCGTGCGTTCAGAAGTGCCTGGAAATCGAGACGGCCGTCCTGGAGGAGCGATACGGCATCGAGTCGCCTCCATTCGCGGTGTTCGCGATGGGCAAGCTCGGTGGCCAGGAGCTCAACTACAGCAGCGACATCGACCTCCTCTTCGTAACGGATGACCGGGGAGCTGCAACCCCTCAAGATAGGAACAACCATCCCGACCTTGAACCTTCAACCTTCAACCTTCAACCTTCAACCACTGCTCCCATCGATTTCGCCCAGAAGCTCTCCGAGCGCGTCATCGCCGCGCTCGCCAGGAACCTGGAGAACGGGCACCTGTTCCGGGTGGATATGCGGCTGCGCCCGGAAGGGCGCTTTGGCCCCCTCGTCCGCACGCTCGACTCCTACCGCAGCTACTACGAGAGCTGGGCAGAGCCGTGGGAGCGGCAGGCCCTGCTCAAGGCCCGCTTTGTCGGCGGGGACGTGCGCCTCGGCCGCGCCTTCCGGGAGATGTTTATGCCGTACATCTACCGGCGCAGCGTCACTTCGGACTTCGTGGAATCTATTCGCGCCAATAAGCGCCGCATCGAGCAGAAGGCGGAGCTGGAGGGCCAGTCGCGCACCAATGTGAAGGTGGGCATCGGCGGTATCCGGGATGTAGAGTTCACCGTCCAGCTCCTCCAGCTCGAGATCGGAGGCCGCAACCCGCGCCTCCGCACCCCCAACACGCTCGAGGCGCTGGCACGCCTGAGCCACGCCGGCATCATAGGCAGGGACGAGGCGGAGGAGCTCTCCGAGGACTACCAGTTCCTGCGCACCGTAGAGCACCGGCTCCAGATCCTGTACGAGCTCCAGACACAGGAGCTTCCCACCGAGGCGGGCGAGCGGCGCCTTCTCGCGCGCCGGCTCGGCTACAGGGACACCCCAGAGTTCGACGAGGAGTACCTCCGCCGCACGGAACGGGTCCACGCCCACTTTCTGCGGCTCTTCTACGGCGAGGAGCGAGAGTCCGGGGCATCTCCGGATCCCTGGCCGGATCTGCTTCAAAACGTAGAGGCTCCGGAGGCCGGGGATGCCATCCAGGCCCTCCTGCGGGGAGCCGGCTTCCACGATCCGAAAGGCGCCTACGCCATCCTTCGCACCGCCGCCGCAGGAGGCGAGTACGGCCGCGCCCGGCCGGAGTCCCTGGTCGTGGTGCAGCAGCTCGCCTGCCCGTTGGTCGCGTCCTGCGCGCGCACTGGCGACCCGGATGCAGCGTTCGCGGGGATGGAGGCGCTGGCGCTGGCGGCGCCAAACCGCGCCGCGCTATACGGCTCGCTCCTGGAAGGGGTGGAGCTGCGAGACCGGCTCTGTACCCTGGGCGCCGGCAGTCCCGAGCTGATCCAATCGCTCGCGCGCAACCTCGAGTGGCTGGACATGCTCGTGAGCGAGGAGGTGCTGGAGCCGGACCCGAAGCCGGTCGAAGAGCACCACCAGGATCTAGCGTCGCGCCTCAAGGACCGTACCGGAGACGCCTTCTGGCAGGCATTAGCCACCTACATCAGGCGAGAGCGGCTCCGCATCGGCGCCCGCGACGTCTGGGGAGACGTGGACGCCCTTGTGGTGGCGAGGGAGCTCTCCAACCTGGCGGATGCCGTAATAGAGGCGCTGCTCGGATACGGCATCGCCGCCGTCTGCGCCAGGTTCCCGTCGGAAGAGACCCATCACGCACTTGAGGCCGTCGCCATCTTCGGCCTGGGCAAGCTCGGTGGCCGGGAGGTCGGCTACCGCTCAGACTGGGACATCCTCATCATCTACCGAGAGTCACCCGCTCGCCCGCTCGCCTCATCGCCCGCTCGCCCCATCGACGTCTTCCCCGCCCTCAACTCCCTCGCCGAGCTCCTCCTGAGTGCGGGCCAGGAGCTGCGAACGCGGGACGCTCCGGTTGAGCTCGACGCGCGCTTGAGGCCCGAGGGCAGGTTCGGCGCGCTGGCCCGCAGCGTGGATTCCGTCCGCGCGTACTACACGGATCAGGCGCTCACCTGGGAGAAACAGACTCTGGTCAAGGCGCGATATGTAGCCGGCAATCCGGAGACCGCGGCCGCCTACCGCCGGGTGGTGGATGACGTAATCTACGGCCATCCGCTTCCTGCCAAAGCCCAGGAGGAGATCCGGGCGATGAAGCGGCGCATCGAGCACGAGCGGCTCAAACCTGCCGAGCGTTTCACCGACCTGAAGCTCGGCCACGGTGGAATGAGCGACATCGAGTTCACGGTACAGCTTCACCAGCTCCGGGTCGGTGCGGAACACCCGGAGGCGCGCGTCACTCCGACGGTGGACGCGCTCCACGCGCTCGCAGGGCTGGACGAGATTCCTGCTCCGGAGGCCCTCCGCCTGGAGGAGACCTACACGCTGCTCCTGGCGGTTCGCAATCGTCTCTCACTGCTCACCGGTACAGGCATCAATGCACTGCCGTCCGATGAGAGCCGACTCCGCGCCGTAGCCGTGGGGCTTGGATTCGCGGATACAGCGGAACAGACCGCCCAACACGCCTTCCGGCGCCACCTGGAAGATCGCATGCGTGAAACGCGCCAGATCGTGGACCGTCTGTTCTACACCACCCCCTGAAGGTACTATGCAATTGGGCATTTGCTAAACGGTCTTTGGTGTTAGGTGCAGGGTCCGTCCTCTCACCTCTCACCTCTCACCTCTCACCTTCAATGATTCCCGCACTCGTTATATTCGGCAGCTATATGCTCGGGGCGGTGCCCTTCGGGCTGATGATCGCCCGCTGGTGGGCGGGCATCGACGTACGGGAGCACGGCAGCGGCAACATCGGCGCGACCAACGTTTACAGAGTAGTCGGCAAGCCGGCCGGCGTGCTGGTCTTTGCCCTCGACGTGCTCAAGGGCTTTACGCCGCCAATGGTCGCGTTCGCGCTCCGCCTGGATCCCTGGTGGCAGGTGAGCGCGGGGTTCGCGGCCATCCTGGGCCATAACTTCTCGCCGTTCCTCGGCTTCAAAGGCGGAAAGGGGATCTCCACCAGCCTCGGGGTCCTGTTGGGTGTCGCGCCCCTCGTGGGGCTGACCGCTTTCGGCTTCTGGGCGGTTGTCCTGTTGTTGAGCGGGTATGTGTCGCTGGGCTCTATCATCGCGGCGGCCCTGCTGGCGCCGCTGTCATGGCTCTACTACCGCGGCGATTCCGCGCGGCTGGTCTTCTGCCTGGTCGCGGGCCTGTTCGCCATTGTCAAGCACCGGTCCAATATCCAGCGGCTCCTAAATGGAACGGAAAGCAGCTTCCGGCGTCGAAAGGTTGTAGCGAGGGTAGGGGAGGGCGAGACCGGAAGAAGGGAAGGCGCGTCATGACCGATCAACTGGCCCCGTTTATGGCAGAGCCAGGCTCCCGCCGTAGGGGCGGCCCTGCGTGGCAGCCCGCCCTCTGGCTCAACCGAAGAGACTTCCTGCAATCCGCGGGCGCGCTCGCCCTGGGCTCCGTCATCCCGGCCTGCGCATACGCCGGGCCAGAGCCGCCGTCGCTGCCCGTGAGCCTGGCCTGGTGCGCGAACTACGATCTGCCGACCGTACTGGCCCGACTGGAGAAGATGTTCGACCAGATCGGCGGTATCCAGAAGCTGGTGGCCGGCAAGACCGTGGCCGTCAAGGTCAATATGGTCAACACTCCCAGCCTCGGCTGGATGGGCCTTCCGTCCAACCGCACCTACCAGGTCCACCCGAATGTGGCCCGGGCCGCCGCCATCCTCCTGGACCGGGCCGGCGCCAAGCGCATCCGCTTTCTGGAGAGCACCTTCAGCCGCGCGCCGGTCGAGCAGTTCTTCATGGACGGTGGATGGGACCTCCAGGCTTTCCAGGAGCTGCGCGCGCCCGTGGAGTTCGAGGATACGCGCAACCTGGGGAAGGGCTCCCAGTATGTGCGGGTCAAGGTGCCCGGCGGAGGCAGCCTCTATCCGGCATATGATCTGAACCACTCCTACGTGGACTGCGACTGTTACATTTCCATCGCCAAGCTCAAGAACCACCGCACGGCCGGCGTGACCCTCTCCATGAAGAATAACTTCGGCATCACGCCCACCTCCCTCTACAGCGGTCCGAATGCCGGCGAGAACAACACCGATGCGCGCGCGCCGTTCCACGATGGCAACGTCAAGCCCGCCGCGGGAGTGCCGGAGGAGCTAGCCCCGGCCTCGCCCCGGCGTTCCACCTACCGCGTGCCGCGCCACATCGTGGACGCCGTAAGGATGCGCCCCATCGACTTGGCCATCATCGACGGCATAGAGACCGTCTCCGGCGCGGAGGGACCCTGGTACAACGGCGGGCTCGCCGTCCAGCGCCCGCACCTTCTCATCGCCGGACGGAATCCGGTCTGTACAGACGCCATCGCGACCGCCGTCATAGGCTACGATCCCATGGCGAAGTCCGCGACCGGTCCGTTTCCCGGAGACAACCACCTGGCACTTGCCGCCGAGCTCGGCCTGGGGACAAATGACCCGCGCAAGATAGAGGTGCTCGGCGTGCCTGTGAAAGACGCCATGCACCCCTACAACTGGGAGCCATCACAGAGGAACTACTAGTGATTGATCGCTACACAACCCCCGAGATGCGCGAGCTCTGGAGCCCGCAGGCCAAGACCGAGCGTTGGCTGGACGTCGAGATCGCGGTCTGCTCCGGCCTGGAGCGCTACGGCTATATCCCGGAGGGCACCACGCGCGCCATCCGCGAGAGGGCCAAGTTCGACCTGCGCCGCATCGCCGAACTGGAGCTGGAGACCCGCCACGACGTCATGGCGTTCGTCAAGAACGTCCAGGAGCATCTGGGAGAGGAGGGGCGCTTCCTCCACTACGGCATCACCTCCTACGATGTCGTGGACACGGCGCTCTGCCTCATCCTGCGGGACTCCGGCAATCAGATCCTCGAGCGGTGCGAGGGCCTGATCCAGGCCATCCGCCGCCGCGCCCGAGAGCACAAGGACACGGTCCAGATCGGGCGGACTCACGGCATCCACGCCGAGCCCATTACTTTCGGGTTCAAGCTGGCCGGATGGCTGGATGAGATGAACCACAATGTGGAGCGGCTCCACGCGGCGGTGGCCATGATCTCCGTCGGCAAGGTCTCGGGCGCGGTCGGCACGCACGCCAACATCGACCCGCGGGTGGAGGAGCTCGTCTGTGAGTCGCTGGGGCTGAAGCCCGCCCCGGTCTCCACCCAGATCATCTCGCGGGACCGGCACGCGCAGTTCATCTCCACTCTGGCCATCCTCGCGGCTTCGCTGGAGCGGTTTGCCACGGAGGTCCGCAACCTCCAGCGCACCGAGGTCCTGGAGGTCCAGGAGCACTTCGCGGAGGGCCAGAAGGGCTCCAGCGCGATGCCCCACAAGCGCAATCCCTGGAACTCCGAGACCGTCTCCGGACTGGCGCGCGTCGTCCGCGGCAACGTCATCCCCATGCTGGAGAGCGTGACCACCTGGCATGAGCGCGACCTGGCAAACTCCTCCGTGGAGCGCGTCATCCTGCCCGATACTTGCACCCTCGTAGACTGGATGCTGGCGAAGTTCACAGACATCCTGGACCGGCTCATCGTCTACCCGGAGAACATGCGGAGGAACCTCGAGCGGATGGGCGGACTGGTCTACTCCGAGCAGGTGATGCTGGCCCTGATCGCGACCGGCCTATCGCGCGAGGAGGCGTATACCACCGTACAGCGCAACGCCGCGCGCGCCTGGGCGGGCGAGAGCTTCCAGCACGCCATCGAGAACGACCCGGTCGTGAAAGAGCGCCTCACTCCCGAGCAGGTCCACCATGCCTTCGACCTTCAGCACCACCTCAAGAACCTCCAGCACACCTTTGACGAGCTGGGAATCTAGCCTCCGGTGGCCGTAGAGGTCACGGCTGCTGCCGGCTTGCCGGACCGGGTCTGCCGCGATCGCCGCGGGGCATTCGGCGTAGGCTTGGCGGTGATGGCCGTCACCTTCCTCCCGTACCTCTTCGGCTTCGGCCGGTTCCTGCAGGGCGCAAACCCCTCCCTTGGCTGGTTCTCCTGGCTCGGCTACAACCTCGATGACGGCTGCGTCTATCTCTCCTGGCTACGTCAGGCCGCGGACGGCCACCTCTTCCAGCGCAACCTCTTCACCACGGAGCCGCAGGTCGGCCACCAAGTCAATCTCTTTTTCCTGCTCCTTGGCACGGTAGCGCGCGTTACCCACCTGCCGCTCCTCGCCGTCTGGCACGGCGCACGGCTGGTTCTGGGCCTTGCGCTTATCCGTGCCGTCTGGTGGCTCCTGGAGATGCTGGTGGCCGACCGGAGCGCCCGCCGCCTGGCGCTCCTCGTCCTCTGCGTCTCCGCCGGCTTGGGCTGGCTGCCGGGGCTGTGGGTAGTGTACGGCCAGACCGCCCCGGTGGACGTCTGGCAGCCGGAGGCGATCACGTTCCTCAGCCTCTACCTGAGCCCGCTCAACCTCGTGTCGCTGCTCCTCATGGTCGGGATCCTCGGCAACCTGCTGCGGGCGGAGCAGACAGGCTCGTGGCGTGGTGTATCTGCGGCGGGCATCTGCGGCTTCCTGCTCGGCAACATCCACTCGTACGACGTGATCAGCCTTGCGTTGATCTGGGCGGGATTCCTGCTGGTCCGCTCGCTCGTCCGCCGCCGGTTTCATGCCGCCTCCTGGGGACGCGCGTTGACCGCTGGCATATCGACCGCGGTAAGCACCGGTTACGTCTACTACCAGCTCAGTACCGAGGCCATCTTTGCCAAGCGCGCGGCGGTGGAGACTCTGTCGCCTCCATTCACGGAGTATGCGCTGGGATTCGGTTTGGTGCTGGTCCTCGCCCTGGTGGCGCTCGCTCTGTTCCTTCGCCGCGGGGATGCCGGGGAACCGCCCGCCATCACGCGTGACGCGCTGCTCTTCCTCATAGTCTGGTCCGCCGGCAATTTCGCAGCGGCCTACCTGCCGTTCCCGTTCCAGCGCAAGCTCATCATGGGCGAGCAAATCCCGCTGGCCATCCTGGCCGGCCTCGCGCTGAACCATCTGCTCGGGAGACTCGTGTCGGGGAGCAGGCGACCAGTAGGGGCGGCAGTCCTGTTCGTTCTGGCTCTCACCAACCTCCGCTTCATGCTCCGGGACGTGCAGAGCTTCCAGTCGAATATCGCACAGAGCCTACTCCAGCGCCCCTACCTGTACGCGGGTGAAGTCCAGTCGCTGGTTTGGCTGAGGGATCATGCCCCGGTAGGCGTTCCCATCCAGCCGCTGCCGTGGGTACTGGTCACACCAGACCGTAAGATTGCGCTGGCCGACACCTCCATGGCAGCCTTCGCGCCGGGACTGACCGGGCACCCCGTGAATGCCGGCCACTGGGGCGAGACGCCGGACTTCGGCCAGACCATGGGGCAGTGGACCCGCTTCATACGGCCGGATACGCCGGACCAGTTTCGCCGGGCCTTGCTCAGGCAGACCGGCGTGCGGTACGTCGTGTTTTCCCAGAAGCACCTGGACCCGGGCGATGCGGCGGCCCTCAGCCTCTTCCAGTCTCCGCCGCCCTACCTCCGCCTTGTTCCGGAAGCCTCCAACGAAGACGCCGACGTATACGCGGTGGATCTGTCGGCGGGATAGCATCCTATCCACCACCGGACCAGCTTGTTACACGCAATCCGCCGCTGCGGCGCCACTAATGCCGGATAGCGTTGCGGCCAGTACCGTTCCCGCCACGGCGCGTCAATCATGGCGATATAGGCGCGCCGCCCGCCCCAACGCTCCACCGGTCGCCGGTCGTTGCACAGCCCCTCCATCACGTTGATGGCGAGAAGCCGCGAGTCCATGGTGATCCCCGGCGCCACGTCCCCCAGGACCACTCCTCCCGGCCCCAGCTTCTGCTCCAGCCACCGAGACGTCTCCAACTGCCGGTACTGGAGGTGCCGCGCCCAGTCCTGGAGCCAGCAGACGTTCACTATCAGCCACAGGAGGCAGAGGGGGAGAAGGTGCTGCGGCCTTCCGAATCCCGAGCCGGGGGAGGCTCGGGCGGCCGCAGGGGAGAGGGGGAAAGGGCCGACGAGGGGATGAGGAGATGAGAGGATGAGCTGTGACGGATGCCGCCGGGCGAACGGAGCTGCCGCCGTCACCAAAGCGATGAGAGAGGGGAGGGCGTAGAGGAGGGCGAGGGTGGTGGTGTGGGGCAGAATGCCGCCGCGATGGAAGACGGCTTCGAACGCATGGTAGCCGATGAACCAGGTGATCGCGGCACGTACGACGGTGCCGGCGACTGTTCGCGCCCCCAGCGTACAGAATATCTCCGGCAGCCTCCAGACCGTCCAGGCCGCCAGCCCCGCCAGCGCTGGATAGGTGCTGACCAGATACCGGTCCGGCGAATAGTTGCTGACCGCCAGCACTCCCCATCCCAGCAGCAACCAGAGCGACAGGAATGACATGGTGACATGGTGACAAGGTGACAGGGAGACGTTGTCTGAATCCTGAACAACTGAACACGCTTCCGCAGACTCCCCCAGAATTGGGGTCCGGGGGGCTGCCTGAAGCGCGAACCCCGAACCCGGAGCCCCGAACCCCAAGCCCCGAACCGCCCAACAACCCACCCCCACCACTTCCAGCGCCCCCACCGCCGGGGGGTGCCGGCAGAGATAGGGGAAGAAACCGTACGTCACCCCCAGAAATGCCAGGCGGAGGGTGGTGA
>CAYNFH010000127.1:0-19460 GCA_964396385.1 uncultured Chthonomonadaceae bacterium
CCCCTACGTCTTCTGCGCTGGCCAGATCACTGCCACGATTCATTACTCACACGGGAAGCAGGACTGCCGACGCTCAGATTGAATGGAGGCTTGGCATGCCGAACCTGGAAGCGCACCATGGCTCTAAGCTATAAGTCAACCAACGCGGAGGACCTGCACAGGTCCGCGGACGCGCTGCTCCGCTCCATCTATGAGAAGCGGGTGGCGTGGTCGGCCCTGCCGACCGCCTACGAGCAGAAGATGCGCGGGGCCTACGCCTGTATGAAGGAGGATTCCGGCGCAGCGGCGGCCTGGCAGCGGCTGCTCAACCATCTTGGCCTGCGGACCGGGCTGCTCTCCGTGGAGCCCGCCATCCCCGCGCTCGGTCCGCAGCCGGGCAACACGGGGCTGGATGCCCTGCTCCACCTGGCCCTCCGCTACGAAGATTGGCTGCGCGGCCCGGAGGAGTGGGCGCCGGAAGGCGGAGGGGGAGAGTGGGCGAGCGGGCGAGCGGGCGGCACCGGACTCCGGTCTCACGACTCACGACTCTCGACTCGCGACTCCACTCGCTTCCAGATCGGCGGCCTGGCCCGGCATTTGCTCACCTGCTATGAGGTCCCCGCGTTCATGGACGCGGCCTGGTTTGAAGGATTCACGGAGCAGGGGCGGCTGCACCGGGACTGGTTCGTGCACATCGGCACCGGGGGCAACGTGAGGACGGCGGGCGGGCCGGTCCGCCTCACCAAGATGGCTGCCCACCACTTCGTCCAGGCACCGGAGGGGTTTTCCATCACCCAGGCGCTGCGGTGGGGACAGACGCTCGGGCTCGGAGGGGACGAGTACATGGGGCGCGCCATCGCGGAGTCGCGCCTGGCTGCCGTCCAGCCGGACGAGCCGTTCTGGGAGAGCGTTATCCACTTCTTTGTGAACAACCCGCAGATGGACCGCGGGCGGATCGGCCCCATCGTGGACTTCCTCCACTACCAGAAGTTCGGCGAGCAGCCCGACAACTCGGACGCGCCGGAGCCCAACATGACCATGAAGGGCCGCACCCTGGCGGCGCTCCAGAAGCGCGTGGAAGAGTGGCACGAGGCGCTGGCGAGGGACGCGCGGAAGCCGCCCCGCTCCTGGGAGCCCACCGGCATCGAGTCATTCCGGGCGGAGGAGCGGGACATCTACGGCACTCTCAATGAGTGGGTGGTGGTGGAGCTGCTCAACAGCCGGGCGCTGCAGGAGGAGGGGCGCGAAATGCGCCATTGCGTCTTCACCTATGCCGCGGCCTGCATGCGCGGTACGACCTCCATCTGGTCTCTGCGGGTGCGGAGCGCTGGGGAGGGCAAAATGCGCCGTCTCCTGACCATCGAGGTGGATAACGCGC
Organism: uncultured Chthonomonadaceae bacterium; assembly: GCA_964396385.1. Classification (GTDB taxonomy): domain Bacteria; phylum Armatimonadota; class Chthonomonadetes; order Chthonomonadales; family CAJBBX01; genus CAYNFH01. Next base: position 1,358 of record CAYNFH010000127.1, read on the forward strand.
GCCGGGCCATTGTCCAGGTACGCGGGCGGTGCAACAAGAGTCTTGGCGCGCTCAAGAACCGTGGGCGCATGCGCATCGCAGGCGAGATGCTGCGCCGCTGGGCGCAGGAATCCCGCCTCAGCATCCACTGCAGCATTTAAGACGGAGCTCCGGCCGCAGCGGTCCGGCGAGCGCGGCCGGAGCCCCGGTTTTATCTCGCTGCGTTGCGGGAAGTGGCTCTGGCGAGTCCCTTCGCGCGGGCTTCCTCATCGTATGCGCGACGGTAGTCCGGGTCCTGATGCTTCAGGGCGAAGTGGGCCGCCTTCAAGAGATCCGGATGTGTCTCCGTGTCCAAGATCTTCCTCAGCGCCGTCGCCGCGCGGTAGTCCGGCGGCTGCCAGCAGAGGCCGGAAACCGCCTCCAAGCGCACGCGCGTGTTGGCGTCCTCCAGCGCCACACGGACCAGCAGTCCCACCAGGTCGCCGGAGAGCGCGCAGGGCTTGCAGCGCTGGCAGGTCAGAGAGTGGACGGCGGTGCGCCGCACATTGGGCACCGGGTCGCTTAGCGCCAGGCGAGTCAGCTCAGGGACGCAGGCATCGGTCCCGCGGTGGTCCATGTAGCCAGCGCAGCCTCGCCGGACGAGCGAGTCCGGATGGGACATCCCCTCGATGGCGGCCTCAAGGCCCTCCTGCCCTGCGCGGTCCAAGGCCTGGCATGCGGCGAGCTCGACGCGCCAGTTGCCGCGGTTGCGCAGCAGCTCCACCTGATGCCGGAGATAGTCCGCGCGCTGCCTTGCGCCCACCACGTGCTCCTTGAGCCGGGGCCAGGTAGCAAATCCGTATTCGCGGGCGAGCACGTGCAGGGCGTCCGCCAGCCTGGGAGCCGAAGCGGTGGAAAGGTGCGTTGCGAAGAGCGCCAGAACTTGCTGGTCCTGATCGCGGAGGGCACGCAGGAGCTCCCTGGCCTGTTTGCGGAGCTGCTCCAGGCTGGGCCGGGCGGGGAGTTGAAGGGACATGCCAACCTCCTTTCTTTGCGCCTGCGGTCCGCTGCATTCAGGCAGAAAAGAGGTCTCGTTGAAAGTCCGATGTGCAGGGGGCTCAGCCCTTTCCGCGGACGGGACGCGTCTGCACCGCGCAGCTACCAGTATACCATCCGCCCCGCCAGTGTTTCTGAAACCGGCCCGATAATTAGATAGTAAGCTAAATACGGAAGGACCGAACGACATTGGACGAGGTATTCAAAGCGCTGGCCGACCCCACTCGCCGGGCCATATTGCGCCTGCTGCGGCAGGGCGAGATGACGGCCGGCCAGTTGGCGGAGAGATTTCCCATCAGCGCGCCTTCCATGTCCCACCACTTCAACATCCTCAAGCAGGCCGATCTCATCCACACGCGCCGCGCGGGCCAGCAGATCTACTACGCGCTGAACACCACCGTCTTCCAGGACCTGATGGCGGCGCTGCTGGAGATGTTCTCCGGGGACACCGAGCCCGCAGCCTCCCCGGATTCCGGTGAAGGAGCCGAACTATGAGCACGCAGCGAGCACGTCTCTACCTCTGGGCGATGTTTATGGGGATGGCGGTCTACACGCTCATCCTCTACCCCTCCCTGCCGGATCGGATTCCGGTCCACTGGAACTGGCGCGGGGAGATAGACGGGTGGGGTCCCAAGAGCATGATATTCATGTTCCCGGGACTGATCCTGTTGAGCATCGTGGCGCTGGAGACGCTGCCGGCACTCTCGCCTGGGCAGTTCCGGATCGACAGGTTCCGCGGCACGTTCAACTATATCGTGGCGATAGTCGCAGCGATGATGACGTGCACAGGAATTATCATCCTGAGGGCGGTGCAGAACCATGATATGGACCTCACAAAGGCGCTGATCGTCGTCATATCGCTCTTTCTCGCGCTGCTGGGCAACGTAATGGGCAAGGTACGGCGGAACTTCTACGTGGGCGTCCGAACACCGTGGACGCTGGCGAGCGAGAAGGTCTGGAACGAGACGCACCGGGTGGCGGCACGCTGGATGGTGGCGGGTGGCATTATCAGTGCCCTGCTGGCGATGCTCGGTGTGAACATGGGACTCTGCTTCGCGGTGATCATAGTGACGGCGCTGTACCCGGTGCTGTTCTCCTTCTTCTACTACAAACGGCTCGAGGGCAGGGGAGACTTGTAGGATGTAGCGCCGAATCCGCCGAATCGCGGATGCAGGGCATCGGACCGCCGCTGCATAATCGGGAGGTGAGACGCCGGACCACGAAGCCGGCGACCATCGTCGCGTGCCGAAGGAGGTAGCGCCGTGATCGTCGGAGTGGCCCGTGAGACGTTTCCGGGCGAGCGCCGGGTGGCCCTGGTGCCGGCAGCCGTCGCCCCGCTGAAGAAGCTCAACTGCGACCTGATCGTGGAGACCGGCGCCGGTGTCGCCGCCGGCTTCCCCGATTCCGCTTACCGGGAGGCCGGGGCGTGCATCGCCAACGGCCACGCGGAGCTGTTCACCGAGGCGGAAGTCCTGGTCCAGGTGCGCGCGCTGGGCGCCAATCCGGAGGGATGGCAGGCGAACCTCGCCCTGCTCAAGCCCGGCAAGACGCTCATCGCTACCATGGACCCCCTGGGCAGTCCCCAGCCGGTGCAGGATGCCGCCCGCGCCCAGGTCACGGCCTTCGCGCTGGAGCTTATCCCCCGCATCACGCGTGCCCAGGCCATGGACGTGCTGTCCTCGCAGGCGAACCTCGCGGGTTACAAAGCGGCGCTGCTGGCCGCCGACACCCTGCCCCGCATCTTTCCCATGATGATGACCGCCGCGGGCACCATCACGCCGTCGCGCGTGCTGGTAATCGGCGCCGGCGTCGCGGGGCTGCAGGCCATCGCCACGGCCAAGCGGCTAGGGGCCGTGGTGAGCGGGTTCGACGTGCGCGCCGCGGTGAAGGAGCAGGTGGAGAGTCTCGGGGCGCGCTTCGTCCAGTTAGAGATGGAGACGGACGCGGAGGGCGGGGGCGGCTACGCCCGCGCCATGGACGCCGCCTTCTACGCACGCCAGGCGAAGCTGATGACGCCGGTAGTGGCGGAACAGGACGTGGTGATCAGCACCGCCGCCGTGCCGGGACAGAAAGCCCCGATCCTGGTCACCCGCGCCATGGTCGAGGCGATGGCGCCCGGCTCCGTGATCGTGGACATCGCGGCCGAGCGGGGCGGCAACTGCGAGCTGACCCGCCCTGGCGAGACTGTGGAGCACCGGGGAGTATCCATCCTCGGTCCGCTCAATCTTCCGTCCACCCTCCCCTACCACGCCAGCCAGCTCTTCTCCAAGAACGTGGCGACCTTCCTGGCCCACCTGGTGAAGGATGGCGCGGTCCGGGTGGATACGGAGGACGAGATCACGCGCGGGACGCTGCTGACGCACGGCGGCGAGGTGGTGAACGAACGGCTGAGGGGGTGAAGGACGTGGAGTGCTAGAGTGATGGGGTGGTGTGGCAGATCCGGATCCAACACTCCCGTTCCGGAGATTAACACATGGATTCACTGATCAATAGCCTGTACGTATTCCTGCTGGCGACGTTTGTGGGGTTCGAGGTGATCCGGCGGGTGTCGCCGCTGCTGCACACGCCGCTCATGTCGCTCACCAACGCTATCTCCGCCATCAGCCTCATCGGGTCCCTGGTGCTTTTGGGAGAGCAGCACAGCACGCTCACCACCATCCTGGGCGCCGTCGCGGTGACCGCCTCCACCATCAACGTGGTGAGCGGGTTCCTCATTACGGATCGGATGCTCAAGATGTTCAAGAAGCGGGAGCCCGACAAATGAGCAGCCTACCGGTCGTTACACAGGCCAGCTACCTGGCCGCCGCGGCGCTCTTCATCCTCTCCCTCAAGTGGCTCAGCGCGCCATCCACCGCCCGGCGGGGCGTTGTCGCGGGCGAAGTGGGCATGGCGCTGGCGATCCTCGGCACTCTGGTTCTGCCGGAGATACATAGCTTCCAATGGATCCTCCTCACGGTGTTCGTGGGGACCGCCATCGGAATTCCCATCGCGCTGCTCATGCCGATGACCGCAGTGCCGCAGCGGACAGCGCTGTCCCACTGCTTCGGCGGGCTCGCGGCGGGCGTGGTGGGTACGGCGGAGTACTATCAGTGGGTCGGCAGTGAGCCCGGGAAGCTGACACACTTCACCACAGGCGTGCTGGCGCTGGAGGTGCTGCTGGGCTACCTTACCTTTACCGGCAGCCTGATGGCCTTCGGCAAACTCCAGGAGATCCTGCCGACCAGGCCCATCGTGTACCGGGGGCAGAACTTCATCAATCTCTCGCTGCTCGGTGTCGCGGTCTGTATCGGCATCTACCTGGCCTGCGCTCCCACTACTACCGTCCTGTTCCCTATCTTCATTTTCCTCTCGCTGCTGTTCGGCGTGCTGCTCATCATCCCCATTGGGGGCGCGGACATGCCGAAGGTCATCGCGCTGCTCAACTCCTACGCGGGCCTTTCCGCCTCCGCTATGGGCTTCGTGCTGAACAACAAGCTGCTGATCATCGCGGGCGCGCTGGACGGATCCTCCGGCTTCATCCTCTCCGTGATCATGTGCAAGGCGATGAACCGCTCCTTTGCCAACGTGCTGTTCGGCGCATTCGGGCAGGTAACCACCAAGGCGATCGCGGCCGTCGAGGAGAAGACGGTCCACAGCGCCTCGCCGGAGGAGGCGGCGGAGATCCTGGCCTCGGCGCAGTCCGTGGTGGTCGTACCGGGTTACGGGATGGCGGTGGCGCAGGCGCAGCACAAGGTGCGGGAGCTGTTCGACCAGCTCACCAAGCGGGGCGTGGACGTGAAGTTCGGGATCCACCCGGTGGCGGGCCGTATGCCCGGGCACATGAACGTGCTGCTGGCGGAGGCGGACATCCCGTACGACCGGCTTCAGGAGATGGAGGAGGTGAACCCGGAGCTCTCCCACACGGACGTGGCGCTGATCATCGGAGCGAACGACGTGACCAACCCGGCGGCGCGGCACGACCAGAGCAGCCCCATCTACGGCATGCCGATCATCGACGTGGACAAGGCCCGCACGGTGATGGTGATCAAGCGGTCCATGAACAAGGGGTTTGCCGGGGTGGATAATGAGCTGTACTACCTGGACAAGACGCTCATGCTCTTCGGCGACGCCAAGTCCTTCGTCGGCGACATCGTGAAGGAGATTTCCTCGAACCACCATTGAGCCACGGCTCTGCTATAACCATCGTAGAATGGATGCGGAGGTGAGGAGAGGTGAGAAGATGATAATTCCAGGTGTCACGGCCATTGCGGGGGCTATCCTCGTCTCCCTGGTGACGGTCCTCTATCACTGGCTGTTCTTTCGCTCGACGCTCGGCGACGGGCAGTACGGACTTGTGCTCTACATGGTTACCGTGCCGTCGGGACTGGTGATCGGGTTCACTTTCGGCTACGTTCTAAGGAATCTGGGCCCCGCTGCCTACCGGACCGCATGGGCCTCTATCGTAGGGGCTATAATTGGCGTTCTGCCGGCTCTCTTCTTAGCCAGAATGACCGCGCTCAATGCTCCAACTACGGGATCGACGTTGTCATCCGCGTTTTGGGGAGCATGCGCATTTCTTCTGCCGGTCCTGCTCCTAGCCGGGGCATTGATGGTGCTAGGAGTTGGTCTTCTCATTCGCGGCGCGGTCTAAACAACCGTGCGGCACGGTTGCCATTCTCAGGGGCTCGGTCTCACCATCGTCAACTGGGCGGACGTCCAAGCTTAAGGCAGTATGCGTCTCGCTGTAGAAGGGAGCGGAGTCGCTCGGTTCCCTTCCGGGCCACACTTCCAGCCAGAATGCGCGTTAACTGGATTCCGGCTGGCACCGCTGGAATCCCCAAATTGAGCCGGTTCAGGTGCCTGGATCTCGCGGCGAGCGTTGTCCCCGGCTGTTCTCTGCGGAAAAGAGCGGCTTGAGGGCGTCGTTGGTCTCCTTGATCAGGTAGGGGCGGGCGGCCGCTTCGCGGTAGTAGACGTGCCCGTCCGACCAGCCCAGCGCGAAGCCGCTCAGGCTGTCCTCCGGCGGCAGGGCATCCACCGTCGCGGCGGGCGAGCTCCCCTCCGTCTCGAAGAACAGGAGCGTGCTGGCGGGCCGAGGAATGCTCTGCATTTCCCGCCCCGCCACGGCCGAGTTGATGGCGAACCTGCGCTGCTTGCCGTCCAGCGTGCGGGGAAGCCGGACGGGTCTCTCCAGGTACGGCCGCAGCACCTGTTCCCATCCAACGGCAGGAGGATAGCGGTCGCCGTGGTCGGTGGCGTATTCGATGGCGGCGATAGCGAGCCTCCTGCAGCTAACGAACGCGTCATAAGCACGCTGCTTCTGCGCGCGACCGGCATACCACGGCGCGATCACCCAGAGTGCCAGCACCAGCACCGGCGCCATAAGCAGCACAGTATTCATGACCCGCCGCGGCGAATAGACCATTGAGGCTCCTCCATACTCTTCCCGCGCGGCTCACCGCGCCCACTCATAGATCCTGAAATGCACTTGACCTTGAGAAAGATACGACAAAGTTGGGCGATGGCCGCACTTGGCGGGCTCTGTCTGCTGGGGTTTCCCGCACACGCCGCGACCTACCACGTGTCGCCAAACGGGAGCGACGCGGCGGATGGGAGCGCGCGGCGGCCGTGGCGGACGATTGAGCACGGGGCGGCGGGGCTGCGCCCGGGCGATACGCTGGTCATCGGAGCGGGAATCTACCGCGAGCTGATCCGGCTGGAGCACGGCGGCACGCCCACAGCTCCCATCACGCTGGAAGCGGAGCCGGGGGCGCGGGTAGTGGTAACAGGCGCGGACCGGCTGGACACCGGCTGGACCCGCGAGGCGCCGGATGGAGTCTACTCGCGCGATTGGCCTTACGTCTTCCCCATCGCCACGCGGCCGGACGGCACGTACGTCCTCACGCATCCGGACGACCTGGAGCACCGGCTGACGGGCCGCGCGGAACAGGTGATGCACCACGAGCGGCTGCTGCGGCAGGTGCTGGAGCGCGGGCAGCTTGCGCCCGGCACGTTCTGGGTGGACCTTGCGGGCAAGCGGCTTTACGTCTGGCTGCGGGACAGCGCGGACCCGACCCACTCAGATATGGAGGCGTCCACCCGGTCACGATGGCTGGAGGTGGGGCCGGGAGTATCGTACGTCCACATCCGGGGCATCCGGTTCCGGTACGCGGCCAACCATGCGCAGCGCGGGGCCTTCTCGCTCGATTCGGGCGGGTCTTCCCCGCCCACGCACTGGCTGGTGGAAGACTGCGTCTTTGAGCGCGCGAACGGCCCCGGCGCGTCGCTGACCGGGACCGGGCACGTGTTCCGCCGGTGCGCCTTCCAGGATAACGGACAGCTCGGGTTCGGCACTTCCCGCTGCCATGACATGCGCATGGAGGCATGCCTGATTGCGCGCAACAACGTGAAGGGCTACTCCACCGGGTGGGAGGCGGGCGGGCTGAAGGTGACCATGTCGCGGCGCTTCGCATTCGTCGGCTGCCAGGTGGTGGATAACCGGGGCTGCGGCATCTGGTACGACATCGGGAACGAGCAGGCGGAGGTCGCCGGCTGCACTATCACGGACAACGACGAGGCCGGCATTTTCTACGAGATCTCCTACGGCCTGCACGCGCACGACAACCTGATTGTGAACAACGCCAACGCGGGCGAGCGACCGGGCGGCGCGTGGGGCGAGGCGGGGATCACGCTCTCGTCGTCCGAGGGATGCGTGGTCGAGGGGAACCGGCTGTTGGGCAACCGGGACGGCATCGACCTCCGGGAGCAGGACCGCACCACGCCCCGTATCGACCAACCGGACCACGAGGTGCAGATCCTCAACCGGGGCCACCGCATTCGAAACAACGTGGTGGCCTTCTCACAGGCGTACAACATCGGGTTCTGGATGGACACCAACTTCTTCGGCCCCCATCCCAGCGGGGCTGACAAAGACCGGCCGCGCTTTGAGGACCCGCGCACGCTGGATATCCGGCTGGAAGGCAACGTGCTCTGGCCGCTGCCCGGACGCCCGAACTACCTTTACGGCGTGCCGTGGCGGGCCGGCTCCAGGACGATGGCCACGCCGGCGCAGTTCGCCGCCGAATCCGGCATCCCGGATACGGATCGCGTTTCGGAACCGAGCGCTAGCGCATTACCCGGGTCTTGGCCAGCTCCTGCTTTGCGTGGGAGACAGCGGCCTGCTCCGCCTCCTCACGGGTAGCGCCTTCGCCGCGGGCGATCACCGCGCCAGGGCTCACATTGTCGACCTTGCAGTGGTAGCGGTCCCCCATTCGGAAGCTGACGATATGGATGTGGAAAGGCGGTACGCTCTCGGTCCGCTCCTGGTACTCTGCGGCGCCCTGGTGGGTCATGGTGGAAGTCCTCCCTGTTCCGTGAATTCACCCACTAGTTCGACGCAGCAGCGTGGAATCCCGTCCAGAAGAAAAGAGGGTGTTCAGGTGTTCAGGCGAGGGGTTTGGTAGAACGGTGTGCGAGCAGGACCGTTTAGCGCCTATGACCGCTGGGGCCAATCACCTGAACGCCCGAATGCCCGAACGCCGGATTCACTGGGTTGTTTGGGCTGGTGCGGTACCGCCGGGAATGCCGGTGCGGCCCGGGATGCCCGGCGGACCGGGGATGGAAGGGCCGGAGCCCGTCATGGGCTTGATGCCGGCCCTGCGCTCGGCGGGGTGGCCACACGAGCAGAGGATCAGCGCAGCCGTTGCGGCGAGCATGAGTCTGACCAGGAGCGGGAGGGAGTTGGCCCTCCCGCTCCGCCCGTTTGCAGCGCCGGCAGCCGCCGTACGGGTACGAGGCTGGTGCTCAACGGAAGCAGACATTACGCCTACTTCTGGTCCGTAAGGTTGAACCACTTGTCCATGGGGGTCTGGGTGGGCACGAACTTCGGCTTCGTAGTCGTGCTGGTGTCCCAGCGGCCATAGAAGCCCTCCAGCTTCATGTTCTTCACGTGGCCGTCGCACCAGCTTATGGTGCAGGTGCCGGTGTGCCGGGCCTCCGCCACGTCGACCCAATCCTGAGCGCCGTTGTAGTAGCGCGCCGAAGGGGGCTCCAGAGTGTCCCAGGTGGCCTTGGTTCCGCCGGGGCCGTCCGCATGGCCGGCGTCAGAGAAGAGCACGGTGGCGGAAGGCGCGCCCACGGCCGCCATGGAGCGGCCCGGCTGAGTCCAGGCCCAGATGCCGTACTTGGACGGGTCCGACCAGTCCGGCACGAAATTATTGCTGGAGTCCACATCGGTGAGGTAGAGCCAGTTGTAGCCGACCGTGAAGTAGGAGGTCAGGTCCCCAAAGTCGTAGGTCCGGCCACTGGGACACCGCCATACACTGCCCTCCGGCCACGCATTGCCGCCGGAGCTGTTGGTGTTGAGCTGGCCAGCCTTGATGTACGGATCGAGCACGTTGGCGACGGTCATGCGCGCGTTGCTGCCGTCCTCCAGCTTGGGATAGGTCTCATCCCAATCCTGGTTGTACATCATGCAGGCGGTACCGAGCTGCTTGAGGTTGGACTGGCACATGGCGCCGCGCGCCTTCTCCCGGGCCTGTGCGAAGACCGGGAAAAGAATGGCAGCCAGAATCGCGATAATAGCTATGACCACAAGCAGTTCGATGAGAGTAAAACCCCGTCTGAAACGCAGCATCGTCGTTTCCTCCTAGCTGGGCCCTCGTCCCCATGGTGGGGAGCGGAGGATGCGGGAAAGTGGCGCTTACGCGCCGGTTGACGCGTTGCCCCCCGACCCCCAATTCTGGGGGAGAGGAGCGCCGGTTGACGCGCGGACGGTGAGAGAGACGGGCAGCGTGCGGCGGCACTCCGCACGGTCCCGGCCCTCCACCTGGTCAATGAGCATCTGAGCGGCGAGCGCCCCCATCTCCGTGATGGGAGCGTGGACGCTGGTCAGCGGCGGTTCTGTCATCGCCGCGAACCACGTATCGTCGAAGCCGACGACGGCCATGTCGCCTGGTACGGAAATGCCGCGGGAGCGCAGGGCACGGAGCACCCCTTCGGCACAGAGGTCGTTTACGGCAAAGAGAGCGGTGGGCCGTCTGTCCGGTGGCAGATCCAGGAGCCGGCACGTCGCCTCATACCCGGCCTCCCAGTTGTAGCCACTTGGGACCACGAGGTCGGGGTCCCGCGCGATGCCCGCCTCCTCCAGCGCGTCAAGGTAGCCCTGGCAGCGCGGCTCGGAAGAGGCGACCTGGGGCCCGCCCCGTAGGTGGGCAATGCGCCGGTGGCCTCTCTCGATCAGGTGGCGGGTTGCGAGCCGCCCGCCATCCCGCTCGTTGAGGTTAACCGAGTAGATGTCCTCGTTGTCTGGCTCGTAGACCACGGCGACGTACGGGACGCAGGCGTCGCGGCAGGCGGCTACTACCGGACTGCGCGGCGCCGGAACCACCAGCAGCAGCCCATCCACGCGAGAATCCAGCAACTGATGGGCTTCGGCTGCGTTCCAGTCATCCCCCGCGGCGGTATGGAGCATCAGGTTGAAGTGGTCGCGCACCACCTCCTCGCACACGCCGGTCATGATCTGCATGCAGAACGGGTTGTGGTCGATGAACGCGCGGGCATAGGGGAAGACCAGCCCGAGGACTCCGGTGCGGCCGGTGACCAGGCTTTGCGCGAGCCGGTTCGGCCGGTACCCGAGTTGTTGCGCCGCAGCGCGGATCCGCTCCTGTGTCGCCGCTCCAATCCGGGACTTCTGGCGCCCGCGAGCATTGAGGGTGACGGAGACGGCTGCAACGGACGTTCCGGCCAGACGGGCCACGTCGCGGATGGTTGTTCCCATGCCCTGTCCGTGTTCAGGTGGAGATGGTGAAACGTTTTACCGATGTGGGTAACTATAACACCCTCACCTATGGCTGTCAATGGGCAAGGGAGGGTGGCAGCGACCTCGGATAGAAACAGATACTATCCCACGGCCTCGGCTGGCTGCGACGGTCTCTGCACTATGGGCGAAGCAATAACCATTGAGCTTCTGGGCGGCCTGCATGTTATTGCGGGTGAACGTGAGATCACTCGCTTCCCCACGCAAAAGACCGGCGCCCTGCTCGGCTACCTCGCCTTCTTTCTTGGTCGCTCACACCCGCGCGAAGCCCTCGTCGAGCTGCTCTGGCCCGACGTCACTCCGGAGTCGGGCCGAAACAGCCTCAGCGTTGCCCTCTCCAGCCTCCGGCACCATCTTGAGCCTCCTGGCGTCGCTTCCGGTACCGTGATCCAGGCCGACCGCTTCTCCGTATGCCTCAATGCGCAGGTGGTTCAGACGGATGTGGCGCGCTTTGAATTGGCTGTGAGGCGCGCGAGGGGCGGCAGCGAGCAGGCCCACCTGCTTGCAGAGGCTGTGGAGCTTTACCGGGGCCCGCTCATGCACGGCTACTATGAAGACTGGGTACTGGCCGAGCGGCGGCGGCTCGCCGATTTGTACTTCCACGAAGTGCGCCGGCTGGCTGGCATGGCGGAGCAGTCCGGTGACATTACAAAGGCGCTAGAACTTGCCAGACTGGCGGTGATGGCGGACTCTTTGCACGAGGAGGCGCAACAGCAGCTTATCCGATTGTACGCGGCCGCGGGCCAGCAGGCGGCGGCGCTTGAGCAGTACCGGGAAATGGAGCGGCTCCTGCGGGCGGAGCTGGGGCGCGGTCCCTCCAGTGCCTCCCGGTCGCTCGCAAAGACCATTGAAGCTGCCGCGCCTTCCGTCCAGCTTGCCACACCCGTACGACCTACGGATGCTGCAATACGGATTCGCGCGGAAGAGAACCAACCGTCCGGTCCGCCGGACGGCGCAGCTCAATCAGTTCCGGCCACGGCAACGCGTCCGGTCCGCCTTCCCGTCCCTCTCACTCGGTTTTTTGGCCGCGAACATGAGCTGGAACAGTTGTGCGGCATCCATGCGTCACGTCACCGGCTCATCACGCTAATCGGTCCCGGTGGAACCGGAAAGACCCGGCTAGCCATCGAGGCGGCTCGGAGGTTACAGGAGACGTATGCGGGGGCGGTATGGCTGATACCGCTTGCCGATATAGATGACGCCTGCCTGCTGCTTGGAGCGGCTCTGGATGCCCTGGAAGTAGTAAGGGAAGCCGGCCGTGACCCTTTGGCGCAGATTGTGGACGCTATAGCGGGTCGAGACGTCCTGCTGTTGCTGGACAACTTCGAGCAGATCGCGGACGCAGGAGCGCCCATCGTGCAGGCGCTTCTGGAGCGCGCGCCTACTCTTCACTGCCTGGTATCGTCCAGACGAGCGCTCGGGATCGCCGGTGAGAAGCCCTTCCCCGTCCATCCGCTCCCGGTTCCGGAACGCCAACGGGCCGGAACTCCGGACCAGCTCATGCGATTAGCCAGCGTCCAGCTTTTCGTGGACCGTGCCCGGTCGGTTCGGCCGGACTTCCAGATCACCGGTCACAACGCGGCTGCCATCGCGGAGCTGTGCGAGCGGCTCGAAGGCATCCCTCTCGCCATCGAGCTGGCTGCGGGCCGGGCACAGGTGCTGACACCCGCGCAGATGGTGGCTCAGCTCGGTCAGCGATTCGAGCTACTGGTCAGCCGCCAGCGCGCAGCCTCTGAGCGGCACCGGACCCTGCGCGCGGCCATCGACTGGAGCTACAGGTTGCTTCCACCGGACGTGCGGCGGTTCTTCGCTCAGATTAGCGTCTTTCGTGGAGGCTGTAGCGCGGAGGGCGCTGAGCAAGTGTGCACTGAACCGCTAGCTCTCGACCATCTCGCGCACCTCGCGGAGTGCTCCCTGGTGCATTCCGTTGAATGCCCGGACGGAATGCGCTTCCGCATGCTGGAGATGTTGCGGGAGTACGCATGGGAGCAGCTTTCGCCGGAGGAACGCTGCGGCGTCCAGAGCCGCCACGCCGCCTACTATCTCGCCCTGGCCGAGGCCGCGGAACCGCAGCTCACGGGCCCGGACCAGGCAGCCTGGCTGGATTGGCTGGAGCAGGAGCATGACAACCTCCGGGCGGCGTTGGACTACTGTGCTGCTGGAACAACTGTTGATTCCGGCTTGCGCCTGGCAGCGGCGCTCTGGCCGTTCTGGCGTGTTCGCGGCTACTGGCGTGAGGGTTACGAGAGATTACGGAAACACCTGGAGTTAACCCGAGGGGCAGGAAGGTCTCGTACGCGCGTGGCGGCATTGGTCGGATGCTGCTATCTTGGCGGAAGCTTGGGCGAGCACGACGCGGTCATGCCGCTCTACGAGGAAGCCCTCGCCGCCGCACGCGCGATCGGGGACTTGCGCGGCATTGCCGATGCCCTCCACGTCGGCGGCAACCTGGCCTTCGACCTTGGGCAAGTAATGGAGGCCCGAAGGCGTCATGAAGAGGCGTTGCGCATCCGGCGATGCATGGATGACAGAGTGAACATCGCATATTCGCTGCTGAACCTGGGCAACCATGTGCTGGGCTCCTCGCCTTCAGAGGCCCGCGAGTACTATTCAGAGTGCCTGTCGTACTGGCGCGAGTGCGGCCACCGCAAGGGAGTTGCAGTCGCGCTCAATAATCTCGGTGAGGCCGCCCGGCTCGAGGGCGATCTCAGTTCTGCCCGATCGCTGTACGAACAGAGCCTGGCGATCTACCGTGAGCTGGGCGATCTCCCAGGCGTCGCCATGGCCTTGGGCAACCTGGGGGACGTGGCGCGCCGGCAGGGGGACTATCGGGCCGCCTCCTCCGCCTGCGTAGAGAGTCTCGCTATCCGATGGAGAATCGGGGACCGCCGCGGTACTGCCAGTTGTCTTGAGGATTTCGGTACCATCGCTGCCCTTCAAGGCCAGGAGTTGCGGGCCGCGAGTCTGTTCGGAGCTGCGGATGCCGTGTTCGACGCCATGGGCTTGCCTCCACGGGATCCGGAGGACGGCTACTACAACCCCATCTTCGCGGAGATGAAGACGAGGATCGAGGAGTCTGCCATTGGCGACGCATGGAAGAGCGGGCGAGCTATGCCTCTTCCAGATGCGGTGCGTTACGTGCTGGAACACGGAGACGCCTCGAATACATGCTCCAAATCTTCATAGGTTAGTCCCCCGGTTACGCGCCCCTCATCGTTGATGTCGCAGGCCCACGCCTCGTACTCGGCTCCTCCGGCCACGGCACATGAAGTCCCAGTGTCCCAAACAGACGCCTGCCGGAATACGCCTCCCCCATCTCGCCGCCGGAACTCCACCGTCCCCGCGATCTGCCCGCGCGCATTGACGGCCGTCGCACGGCTGGAGTAGAGGATCCACCCGGACGGCGCGGAGACAGGAAGCGGCGTGATCCCTGTGACGGCGTCCCAGACGAAGGCGGCATAGGTTCCGCCCGCACAGGAGGAAATGCCTACAACCTGGCCATGATCGTTCATGGCGCAGACCTGAGTCCACTCGCCACCCAGGTTGCCAATGTTCTCCAGGGCACCGGCCTTCCCGCAGGACGTCTCAGGAGTCCATACATATCCGTGCCGGCTGCAAGCGAGAAGGACTTGCCCGTGCCGGTTGATTGCAAGGGGAATGCTCCAGTCGTCTGGAGGTCCAACATCGATGAGTGTGCCGGTAGTCCCGTTTGGATCCTCTGGTGCCCATAGGTAGGCGTGTAGGCCATCCGTGTCGGTACTTGCGAGTCCCACCTGCCCGTTATCGTTTACGCAGTAAGCTTGGCTCGCGCCCGGCAGGTCTTCCCCCAGGTCGATCATGCGCCCGGCATCATACAGGAAGGCGTGCAGGCACCGGTGACCCTTCCTCTCAACCTCTGATCCGCCGACAACCTGACCTCGGTTGTTGATAGCCCGGGCCTCGGACAGCTTGCCCGCCAGGCTGCCGATGTCTTGAAAGCCCCTGCGGCGGTCCCAAGTGAATGCGCGTTCGCCTCCGTCGGGAGCATAGTAGAACCCGGTGACCTGGTCCTGGTCATTGAGATCCAGACCGAAGACTCCCCGTGACCCGCCACCTGGCGGTACAAGCTCATGGACGCCGTGATCATCCAGCGTGAACGCCGCCGTCTCACAGCCCCCGAACACGGCCCTTTCCGCCGAAGCCAGAATGGTCCCGCGGGCGTTAATCTTCTCTCCTCGGCAGAGGAGAAACCCCAACAGCGTCCCTCGATTCCGAACCGTATAGGCTCGCCCACGCGCATTGCAACCAGTCTCGGCGCCGCAGCAGTGTCCCATCATTCCGCTCCTCTCTGCAAATCCGGCCCTGGGGGCGGGCGGACTAGGACCAGCATGGCGGTTTGCTCTTAAACAACTCTTAAATCTTCGCGCCGGAACGACTTTTCGCAAATTTAAGAGTTATTTAAGACGCCCTCGATAAACTGCGTGCAACTCGAGGGGCCGGTGAGGCCCACGTTACTGATTAAGGAGGAGTTGCCATGAAGCTTGCACTCAGGAGGTCTCTATGAAAGCTCAATACATGTGCGCGGCTGTGGCGCTCGTGCTAGTCCTTTGCGGGTGCGGCGGAGGGGGCGGAGGGGGTACGACAACTCCTGGTACGAGTCCCCTGCCGGCCGGCACGGGAAGCGCCATCACCCCGGAGCAGCGTGCTGCTGTCCTCGGGGCGGTGAACGCCAAGTTCGGGTCGCTGACGGGCCGGGATCCAGACGCCGACAATCAGGAGATGCTCAAGTTCCTGCAATCCCGCCCGGAGTTTGAAGCGGCCGGGATAGAGGACACGTCCGTGTGGGCGCGCTTTACCGATGGGCGTCTGCTCATTGTTGGCAACGACCGTCACCTGCCGCTGGTCGGCGGCAAGGCAATCTCTTCCATTACGGCCTCACGGGTGGCCACTCGGGACGTGCAACTGCCTACGCCCACGCGGTCTCGGCTGATGGAGGCGTTCGGCACCGGATTTCCGAGTGCGGGGAGCACGGTTTCGGGCCTGCGGAAGATGCTGACGAGCGCCGGATACACGGACGTTTCGCCAGCCGCTGGCGACGTCGGGGTCTCCACGCTCCGGAACGTCTCGGGCGATGGGCTGTTCTATCTGAACACGCACGGAGGTGTAGGGCAGACGCGCGCCAGGAGGGATATCTTCTGCCTCTGGACCTCGACCAAAGTCGACCCAAAAACCGATGAGATGAAGGACATCGCCCATGACCTGGATGAAACGCCCGGACCTGCTTTGGTCTACTATGAAGAGCATACCGGCCGGACTCTACCCGATGGACGGCCGGAGACATCGATGAACTACGGGATCACGTCCCGCTTCGTGCGCGAGTACATGAGCTTCGGCAAGGACAGCCTCGTCCTCATCAACGCGTGCTGGAGCGCCAATCCTAAGCCGGACCCGGCCGACTTTGCCGCCGCCTCCTACGAGAAGGGCGCAGGGCTGTACGTGGGCTGGACCCGCAACGTGGGAGTGGACGTCGCCTACCGAGCTGCGGCGTTCCTTGTAGACCGGATGCTCGGGGCGAACCAGGCGGACCCAAAGGAAGACTCGCCACAGCGCCCGTTCAACTGGGACGCGGTCTTTGAGGACCTGCGGGCGCGTGGACTGGATTGGGATAACATCACGCAGGCGCAGCTCGTAGCAGTAGCGAACGCCAGAGCTTCCGGGTCCCCAATCCTGGCTCCGAGCATCGATTACATGCTGGTAGACGAGATGAAGGAGCAGCTTCACGTCTTCGGGCTGTTTGGTCCCGATCCCCGCCCGGACGGCTCGGTCACGGTCAACGGCACCGCCATACCGATCGAGTCCTGGAAGCCGGCCGAGATCGTCTGCGACCTGCCGGCCACGGGCACCAACACGGCCGGCGACGTAGTGGTGACGGTGCGCAAGCACCCGAGCAACACGGTCCAGTTAACGGAGTGGCGGGGCACGGTGACCTACACCCGCGCCGACGCGCCAAGCCTTTTCTGGACCGTAACCTTCAAGCTGCACTTTCGGGCGGATATACACCTCTCTCGCAAGAAGCCGCACTCAGCGCCCCAGGGCATGGAGATGCCTTGGACACCGGCAAACGATTCGACCTGTCACTTCTCGGTCGGCGGGACGCATACGGAGAACATCAGCGGTGCGACGACGACGATTGCATGGCGCGGCTCCGGTGATCTCCCCCACCGAAAGAATGATCCGGGTTTCGACGCCACAGGCAGTATTGACACGCAGAAGGAACTCGCCCGGCTAGTCCTGCTGATTAATGACAGCAATGCATATACAGCGGATGAGACCATTGTTGAACCGGACGGCGGCGGGACGAGCAGTGGGAGCGACGTTGAGCCACTGTACATCGATGTGGCGCTGGATGACCCCGGCCACACTACCACCCTCACACTGCCGCTCACTAGCGACTATTCGATAGCGGCAGGTAGCAAGTCCGCGACTGTACCCGCGCTTGGCGGATCGGGCAATGCTACTGTAAAACTGGCGTGGTCGGACATGAGTGCTGCCCACCCGCCGGACCCAGCCGCCGCTCGCTCTGTGTCAAGGCGGAAGTAAGGGGAGCATGAGATATGAAGGCGATCTGTTACACGATACGATGGGCTCTGGCGCTGGCGTGTGCGTACGCGCCTCTTTGGTCGCAGGAGAACGTCGTACGCCAGCAACTTCAGGCCCAATATGCCAGAATGGCCCGCGCCTACATGAGTAAGGACATCCATGCGCTGATGGCCCTCTCGGCGCCGGACGCCATCGCCAGGCTGCCCGATGGTCGCATTCTGCGTAGGGCCCAGATGGCGGCCAGCCTTAAGGAAGAGTGGACGCTCATCCGTTCCGTGATCCAGCAGACCTTCACCATTGACAAGCTAATGGTCGGAGTGCAGGACGCGGTCGCGGTCGTAACGGGGAAAGGCGTTACGTTGCGCGCGGATGCCCAGGGAGGGCTCCACACGGTGGAGCAGTTGAACACGGTTCGGACTACCTGGACCCGAACGGCACAGGGCTGGCGCATCCGATTTACGGAACCGCTTAGCCTAACGGTATCCGTGGACGGCAAGCTGCAACGGGAGATCTCGTTTGTCGTCCCTCCGATGCCCGAAATCAAGCGGCTTGTCACTCAGTCTCTTCTCGATTGGAACCGCGCCGTGCAGAAAGGCGACTTCACGGGGTTCCACGCGGGGCTGGCCTTCCCCTTCCGTGAGCAGTTCTCGCCGGAAAAGCTACGAGACAGCTTCAGAGCCTTCGCGGATAACAAGATTGACATCAGTTCTATTC